>DASTGH010000357.1:0-7289 GCA_035719345.1 Anaeromyxobacteraceae bacterium | reverse complement strand
ATGGGCGCGGGCGGGGGCGGTCTCCTCGCCATCGGCAAGAGCAAGGCGAAGGTCTTCGTCGAGACGGACGTCAAGACGCGTTTCTCGGACGTCGCCGGGGTGGACGAGGCCAAGGACGAGCTGGCGGAGGTGGTGGAGTTCCTGAAGAACCCCGAGCAGTACTCGCGCCTCGGGGGCCGGATGCCCAAGGGGGTGCTGCTGGTAGGACCGCCGGGCACCGGGAAGACGCTGCTCGCGCGCGCCGTGGCCGGTGAGGCGGGGGTGCCGTTCTTCTCCATCAGCGGGAGCGAGTTCGTGGAGATGTTCGTCGGCGTGGGCGCCGCCCGCGTGCGCGATCTCTTCCAGCAGGCGCAGGCGAAGGCCCCGTGCATCGTCTTCATCGACGAGCTGGACGCGCTCGGGAAGAGCCGCAACGCCGGCGTGATGGGCGGGCACGACGAGCGGGAGCAGACGCTGAACCAGCTCCTCGCCGAGATGGACGGCTTCGACGCGCGCGCCGGGCTCATCATCATGGGCGCGACCAACCGCCCCGAGATCCTCGACCCCGCCCTCATGCGACCCGGGCGCTTCGACCGGCAGGTTCTGGTCGACCGGCCCGACAAGCGCGGCCGCGAGAAGATCCTGCAGATCCACGCGCGCAACGTGAAGCTGGGCGCGGACGTCGACCTGCGCTCCATCGCCTCGCGCACGCCGGGCTTCGCCGGCGCCGACCTCGCCAACATCGTGAACGAGGCGGCGCTGCTCGCCGCGCGCCGCAACAAGTCGGCCGTGGGCCGCGCCGAGTTCGAGGAGGCGATCGAGCGCGTCGTCGCCGGCCTCGAGAAGAAGAGCCGCCGCATCAACGAGCGCGAGAAGGAGATCGTCGCCTTCCACGAGTCCGGCCACGCGCTCGTCTCCTGGATGCTGCCGCATGCCGATCGGGTGACGAAGGTGTCCATCATCCCGCGCGGCGTGGGCGCGCTCGGGTACACCCTGCAGCTGCCCATCGAGGACCGCTACCTGCTCACCCGTGCCGAGCTGCGCGACCGGATGGCGGGGCTCATGGGCGGCCGCGTCGCCGAGGAGGAGATCTTCGGCGAGCCGTCCACCGGCGCCTCCAACGACCTGCAGCAGGCGACGGGCCTCGCCCGGATGATGGTGCGCGACTACGGGATGAGCTCGCTCGGGCCGGTGGCGCTCTCCGACGATCGCGGGCCCTCGTTCCTCGGCATCAAGGGGCCCGAGTCGCGCACCTACTCGGAGGCGACGGCGCTGGAGGTCGACCGCGAGGTCCAGGCGCTCGTCCTCGAGGCGCAGGAGCGCGCGCGCGAGGTGGTGCGCACCCACCGCGACAAGCTCGACATGCTGGCGGCGCGGCTCCTCACCGCCGAGGTGGTGGAGGAGGAGGAGATGGAGCGGCTGTGGGGCGCCAAGGCCGAGCGGCCGGGCGGATATCACGGGGCGGGTCGCGAGGAGTCGCCGCCGGAGCGGCCGAACCACCCGGTCCAGGTCGAGTCGTCCCCGGCCTCCTGGAGCGCGCCGCACGCCGCCGCCGGGCTGGCGGATCCGGAGGACGGGGGCGAGCGCTGAGTGAAGTCGAGCCGCAGCCACCGCGCGCGCAAGGCGCTCTTCCAGCGCGGCATCCAGCGCGGCACCCTCACCGTGGCCGAGATCGACCGGGCGCTGCCGCCCGGGTCGCTCAGCGACGCCGAGCGCTGGCTGCTCTTCTACAGCCTGCGCGCGTCGGGCGTGGAGATCGTCGACGAGGGCGGCCGCGCGGTGGGCGAGCCGGACCTCCCGGCGGCGCCGCCGGAATGACCGGTGAAAATGAGCGTTTGACACGCCGGCCCGGCTGGTTACCTTCGGCGCTCGGAGGAGGTTTCCCCTGAGCATGTCCGACGACCAGCGGAACGGCAGCGGCGAGCCCGAGGTGAAGGTGACCGACCGCCGGCGCTTCACGGCCGACGGCGAGCCGAGCGCGGCAGACCGGCCGGCGCAGGGCGCGGCGCCACCGCCCGCCCCGGCCGACGAGCGCGACGAGCGGCTGGCGCGGCAGGACGCGCGCATCGACGAGCTGACCCGCGCCTACGCCGCGCTGCTCGAGGAGGGGAAGGCGGCCCGCTCCCGGCTGGAGCGCGAGAAGGCTCGCGTCCTCGAGGCGGAGCGGGCTCAGGTGGCGCAGGCCCTGCTCGAGTCGGCGGACGAGCTGGAGCGCGCGCTCGCGGCCGCCGGCGGCGCCACCGGGCCGCTCGTCGACGGCGTGCGGCTCTCGCTCGCCGCGCTGCAGAAGCGCGTCGCGGAGCTGGGGGCGGTGCGGATCGCCGTCCTGGGCGAGCGCTTCGACCCGCGCCTCGCCGAGGCCATCGACCTCGTCCCCGTGGCCGACCCATCCCAGGACGAGCGAGTGGTGCAGGAGGTCCGCGCCGGTTATCGGATCGGCGAGCGCGTGCTGCGCCCCGCCCGCGTCCGGGTGGGCCGGCTCGCCTCGGCCTGAGCTTTCCATCGGGGCCCCGGCCGCGCGCGGAATAGAATCGCAGCGCCGCTGTATGGGTCCACTGACCTCTCGGAGGAGGGATATGCGGCCTCTCGCCATCACCCGTGCTGTCCTCGTCCTGGCCGTCGTGGCGGCCGGCTGTGCCGCGGAGGGTCGCGCCGACGCCGGTACGCCGACCCAGGGCACCCCGCCCGCCGCCGGCAGCGCGGCGGCGGGCAGCGCCGGCACCGGCAAGCAGCTGTGGCGCGAGGCGGCGGCACCCGCCCCCGGCGCCGCGGCCGTGAACGTCCCCTCCCAGGCCTCGCTCGCCCCGCTCATCAAGCAGCTCAAGCCGGGCGTCGTGAACATCTCGTCCACCACCGTCGTGAAGAACCCGCACCGGGGCATGCGCGGGATGCCCTCGCCCGGGCCCGGCCCCGGGCCGCAGGGCGGCGGCGGTGGCGACGACGACGACAGCCAGCAGCTCTTCGAGCGGTTCTTCGGGCAGCGCGAGATGCCGCAGGAGCTGCGCGGCACGAGCCTCGGCTCCGGCTTCATCATCAACGACGAGGGCTACGTCCTCACCAACAACCACGTCGTGAAGGACGCGACCGACATCAAGGTCCGCCTCACCGACGGCCGCGAGTTCGAGGCGAAGCTGGTGGGCCGCGACCCCGCCACCGACGTCGCGCTCATCCGCCTGCAGGAGGTGAAGGGCAAGCTCCCCACGGTCGCGCTCGGCGACTCCGACGCGCTGGAGCAGGGCGACTTCGTCCTGGCCATCGGCAGCCCGCTGGGCTTCCGCGAGTCGGTCACCTTCGGCATCGTCTCGGCCAAGGACCGCCAGCTCACCGGCAGCCCCTTCGACGACTTCCTGCAGACCGACGCCGCCATCAACCAGGGCAACTCGGGCGGCCCGCTCTTCAACATGCGGGGCGAGGTCATCGGCATCAACACCGCCATCATCTCGCCGCAGATCGGCTCCGGCATCGGCTTCGCCGTGCCCATCAACCTCGCCAAGCAGATCATGCCGCAGCTGCAGAAGGGGAAGGTGGCGCGCGGCTACCTGGGCGTCTCGGTGAGCGAGCTCACGCCCGACTTCGCGCAGGGCTTCGGCATCAAGGAGGGCACGAAGGGCGCGCTCGTCCAGAACGTCGTGCCGAAGGCGCCGGCGGCCAAGGCCGGCGTGCAGCCCGGCGACGTGGTGGTGGCCGTGAACGGCAAGGCGGTCGAGTCGTCGGCGGCGCTCACCCGCGCCGTCTCGGCGGTGCCGCCCGGCGCCAAGGTCACGCTCACCGTGCTGCGCGGGAACGAGAAGAAGGACATCACCGCGGTGACGGCGCAGCGCCCGGACGAGGAGGCGCTGGCGCGCGGGCAGCTCGGCCCCGAGGAAGGCGAGGAGGGCGACGCCCAGGGGCAGGCCGGCAAGAAGGGCGAGAACGAGAAGCTCGGGATCCGGGTGGCGCCGCTGACGCCCCAGGTCGCGCGCGAGATGCAGACCGACGTCGAGCAGGGCGTGGTCGTCATCCAGGTGAACCCGGACGGCGCCGCGGGGCAGGCGGGCATCCGGCGGAACGACATCATCCTCGAGGTGAACCGGCAGAAGGTCACCAAGGTCGAGGACGTGGTCGGCCTCATCGCCAAGATGAAGCCGGGCCAGGTGGCCGTGCTCCGCATCCAGCGCGGGACCCAGGCGAACTTCATCCCGGTGAAGCTGGGCGGCGCCGAGAAGAAGAGCGCCGACTCGTCGAAGTAGCGGGGCCGGGGGGGGCGCGCTCGCGCGCCCTCTAGTACACCCGGCTCGCGATCTCCTGCCCGGTCCGCGTCTCCACGAGGCGGATCCCGAGGAAGCGCGCCTTCACGCCCTCGTAGTACCCGGTCTCGGCGCGGCGGCGGAGCTTCCAGGTCCCCTCGGGCCGGAAGATCACCTCCATCTCGAGCCGGCCCGTCCTGAGCGCGCTCTCCAGCGCCATCTCGTCCATCCCCTGCGGCAGCGCGCCGTCGAGCACGAGCAGGTCGATGAGCGGCCGCCCGGACGGATCCTGCCGGCGAGGCTCCCCGTTCGTGAGCGCGAGACCGCCGCCGTCGATGAACGGCGTCACCACGAAGCGCCAGCCGCCGCGGCGGCGCTCTGCCTTCACGATGTCGAGCGTCTGCTCCGCCACGCTGGCCGAGTAGGCGCGGCCGTCGAGGGAGCGCCGGACCTCGCGCACGTTCCGCTCGCAGTCGGCGCGCGCGTAGGGGTCCTTGCAGGCGCCGACGTACCGCTCCAGGAACGGGCCCAGGCTGTCGAGCCGGGCGGCGCGCCCGCGCAGCGCGTCGAAGCGCGCGTCGGACGCGAGCCCCGGCGGAGCGGCGAGGGCGAGCGTGGCGAGGGCGAGCGCGTGGAAGAGCCTCATGGTTCGCATGATGGGGTCCATTTCGCGCAGGGTCCACGCTCTCCTCCGGCGCTGGCGTGGGGGCGCGTGAGGAACTAGGCGCGGACGCTCCGTGAACCGGGCCGGAGCGCGGGTCGCGCGCCTCGCGGGGGTGTGCCAAGGTGGATTCTTTGACTACATCACCCCACCGGATACGCTCGCCGCCGTCGCGGAGGTGGGAGATGGGGCGAGCGCGGTCGGCGAGCGTGGACGGGGACCGGCGGGCCGCGCCGCGGCTCGACAAGGTGTTTCCCGTCTACATCGACGGCAGCCGCGGCGGCGCGCTGGGCGTCGCCCGCAACATCTCGGCCGGAGGGCTCTTCGTCGAGACGCGCGACCCCGAGCCGCTCGGCAGCCAGGTGCGGATCACGGTCCCCGCCGAGGGCGGGGAGATGACCGCCGTGGGCGAGGTCCGCTACGTCTGCCACCTCGTCGGGCGGCTGGGCGAGCGGGCGCCGCGCCCGGCGGCGGTCCGGGGGATGGGCGTCCGCTTCATGTACTTCGAGGCGGAGGGGACGCGTCCCTCCGTGGTGCATTAGCGGCTGGCGGCGGACGCCGACTTGCGCGAGATCCCGAAGACGTACTTCGCGAGCGCGTCGATCTGGGCGCCCGACAGCTCCTTCTTCCAGGCCTTCATCTTCGTGTCCTTGACGCCGTTGGTGATGACCTTCCGGATCTTCGCCTCGCTCGTGAACTCCTTGCGGAACTCGGCGCTGGTGAAGTCGGCGGCCATGTACTTGGCGCCGAGCTCGGTGTCGGCCTTCCCGTCCTCCCCGTGACACCTCGCGCAGTTCTCGAGGAACAGCGCCTTGGCGTCAGGCGCCGCGGCGCGCGCGGCGAGAGGGGTGGCGGCGAGGACGACGGCGATGGCGAGGGTGCGCAGGTCCATGAGGGCTCTCCGACGGCTCCAGGGGCTCAGTTCATCCTCGGCGTTGGACGCGTCGTGTCAAGCAAGGGTGACACGGGACACCCTCCGGGAGCGCGCTGGCCCGGCGCGGCAGCCCGTGTTAGCGCACCCGGGTGCTCGCCATCGAGACGCGGGGCCTGACGCGGCTGTTCGAGGGGAAGCCGGCCGTCCAGGACCTCTCGCTCGCGGTCCCGGCGGGCGCCTTCTACGGCTTCCTCGGGCCGAACGGCGCCGGGAAGAGCACGACCATGCGGATGCTGACCGGCCTGCTGGCGCCGACCTCCGGGTCGGCCCAGGTGCTGGGCATGGACCTGGCGGTCCATCCGCTCTCGGTGAAGCGGCTCGTCGGCGTGGTGCCGGACGGCCTGAACCTGTTCGAGCGGCTCACCGGCGCCGAGCAGCTCCGCATCCACGGCCAGCTCTACGGCGTGCCCCGCGCCGAGGCGGCGCGCCGGGCGGAGGAGCTGCTCGCCGCGCTCGAGCTCGCCGCCGACGCCGACCGGCTGGTGCAGGACTACTCGCACGGCATGAAGAAGAAGCTGGCGCTGGGCTGCGCGCTCATCCACGGCCCCCGCCTGCTCTTCCTCGACGAGCCGTTCGAGGGCATCGACGCGGTGGCGGTGAGCGGCATCCGCCGCATGCTGCAGGATCTCGTGGCGCGCGGGGCGATGACCATCTTCCTCACCAGCCACGTGCTCGAGGTGGTGGAGCGGCTCGTCACCCACGTCGGCATCATCCACCGCGGCCGCCTGGTGGTGCAGGGCCCGCTCGAGGAGGTGCGCGCGGCCGGCACGCTCGAGGAGACGTTCATCCGGGCCGTGGGAGAGGAGCGCCCGCCGCCGAGCGGGCTCTCCTGGCTCGGGTGAGCGGCGCGCCCGCGGCCGGTCCGCGCCTGCGCGACCTCGCCGAGCTCCGCTTCCTCCTCGCCTGGCGGCGGCTCAAGGGCCGCGGCGGGGTGGCCGAGGGCGTGGCGCAGTTCCTCCTCTTCGCCCTGGCGGTGCCCGGCAGCCTCGTCTTCGCGTCCCTGGTCGGCCTGGGGAGCTACCGCGCGGCGCGCGCCGGGGGAGGGCTGCAGAGCTCGGTGACCGTCGGCGCCATCCTCTTCGGCCTGTGGCAGACGTGGACGATGGTGGGCCTCGCGGTGAGCGAGCGGGACGCGCTCGACCTGCGCCGGCTGCTCGCCTATCCCGTCCCGCCCGGCCGCCTCTACGCGCTCGGGCTCGCCACCGGCCTCGTCGGCGACCCGTTCGCGGTCTTCTGGCTGGTGGTGCTGACCGGCATGCTGGGCGGCGCGGCGGTGGCGCGCCCGGGCTGGTGGCTCGTCCTGCTCGCGCTCCTGCTCGCCGCCTTCGCCGCCGCGACCGTGGCGCTCGTGGCCCTGGCGCAGGAGGTGCTGTCGCGGCTGGCGCGCAGCCGCCGCTGGCGCGAGGCGGCCGTACTCGCGGGCGTGGCCGGCTGGCTGGCGCTGGCGGCGGTGGGCACCGGCGGCGTCGCCTCGCTGCGCGCGGCGCTC
>DASTGH010000356.1:0-23587 GCA_035719345.1 Anaeromyxobacteraceae bacterium | reverse complement strand
GCGCGAGGCGCTCGCCGGCGCCTAGGCCGTGCTCGCGCCTCCGCCGCGAGTCCGCTATATAGGGCCGTCCCGACGGAGGGCCCTGCGTCCGTGAAGACAGCCAAGGCCGCCGCGCGCGCCGGCAAGGTCGCGCGCAAGACGAAGGAGACCGAGGTCCAGGTCGACCTGCGGCTCGGCCCGGGCGAGGTGGCGGTCACCACCGGCGTGCCCTTCTTCGATCACATGCTGGAGCAGCTCGGCAAGCACGGCGGCATGGCGCTGTCGGTGAACGCGAAGGGCGACCTCCACGTCGACGCCCACCACACGGTGGAGGACGTCGGCATCGGCATCGGCGAGGCGCTCCGGCAGGCCGTCGCCGACAAGGCGGGCCTCGCCCGCTACGGCCAGGCGGTGGTGCCGCTCGACGAGGCGCTGGTGGAGGTGGTGGTCGACCTCTCCGGCCGCCCGCACCTCACGTTCAACGCCGACCTGCCCTCCGGCAAGAAGTTCATCGGCGCCTACGACGTCGACCTCACCCGCGACTTCTTCCAGGCGCTCGTGAACCACGCGCTCCTCACGCTGCACGTGAACGTGCGCTACGGCCGCAACATGCACCACATCGTGGAGGCCATCTTCAAGGCGAGCGCCCGGGCGCTCCGGGCCGCGACATCTCCCATGGCCGGTGCGGGCGTGCCTTCGACGAAGGGCGTGCTCTGACATGATCGCGCTCGTCGACTATGGCGCCGGGAACCTCCGCTCGGTCGAGAACGCGCTGCGCGCGGTCGGGGCCGAGGTGAAGGTCACGCACGACCCGGAGGCGCTGCGCCGGGCCGAGCGCATCGTCGTCCCGGGGCAGGGCTCGATGAAGGCCTGCGCCGACGCCATGCGAGGGTCGGGCTGCGCGGACGCGCTGGTCGAGGCCATCGGCCGCGGCGCCAAGGTGCTCGGCATCTGCGTCGGGCTGCAGATGCTGTTCGAGCGCGGCGAGGAGCACGGCGGGGCGACCGGGCTCGGCCTCGTGCCCGGCACCATCGCCCGGCTGCCGGATGGCGTGAAGCTCCCGCACATCGGCTGGAGCCCGGTGCGCGCCACCTCCGCCTGCCACGCGCTCTTCCGCCCCCTCGACGGCGAGTACGTCTACTTCGCGCATTCCTTCGCCGCGCCCGCCGCGGCGCGCGGCGCCTCGCTCCTCGCCCACCACGGCCGCGACTACTGCGCCGCGCTGGCCGACGGGAACGTCTTCGCGGTGCAGTTCCACCCCGAGAAGAGCCAGAAGGTCGGGCTCGCGCTCCTCCGGCGCTTCGTCGAGGTGTAGGGGCCGCGCATGCTCGTCATCCCCGCCATCGACCTCATGGACGGCAAGGTCGTCCGCCTCAGGAAGGGCGACTTCGCCACGCGCGTCGTCTACTCCGAGGATCCGGTGGCGGTGGCGCGCGGCTTCGCCGCGGCCGGCGCCGAGCGCATCCACGTCGTCGACCTCGACGGCGCGCGCGCCGGGCGGCCGGTGAACACGGCCACCGTCGCCGCGCTGGCGGCCACCGGCATCGCCATCGAGGTGGGCGGCGGGCTCCGCACCATCGAGGCGGTGGACGAGGTGCTCCGCCTCGGCGCGGCCTTCGCGGTGCTGGGCACGGCGGCGGTGGAGCGGCTCGACCTCGTGCGCGAGGCCTGCCGGCGCTTCCCCGGCCGCATCGTCGCCGGCATCGACGCGAAGGACGGCGAGGTCGCCATCGCCGGCTGGGCGCAGGGGAGCGGGCTGCCGGCCAGCTCCGTGGCGCGGCGCGTGGCGGAGGCCGGCGTGACGCTCGTCGAGTACACCGACGTCGGCCGCGACGGCATGTTCACCGGCGTCGACGCCCGCGGCGCCGCGCAGCTGGCCCGCGACGCGGGGGTCCCGGTGGTCGCCTCGGGCGGCGTCGCCTCCATCGACGACGTGCGCGCGTGCAAGGCCGAGGGCGTCTACGGCGTCATCGTGGGCAAGGCGCTCTACGAGAAGCGGATCGACCTCGCCGAGGCGGTGGCGCTGGCGAAGAAGCCGGGAGTCGCCTGATGCCCGCGAAGCGCATCATCCCCTGCCTCGACGTGAAGGACGGGCGCGTGGTCAAGGGCGTCCACTTCGAGAACCTGCGCGACGCGGGCGATCCGGTGGAGGCCGCCTCCCGCTACGACGCGCAGGGCGCGGACGAGGTCACCTACCTCGACATCGCCGCCACCCGCGAGAACCGGGGGACGCTCCTCTCGCTGGTGGAGCGGACCGCCGCCTGCGTCTTCGCGCCGCTCACCGTGGGGGGCGGCGTGCGCAGCGAAGAGGAGATGATCGCGCTCCTCCGCGCCGGGGCCGACAAGGTGAGCGTGAACTCGGCGGCGGTGAAGGTCCCCGGCCTGGTGGACCGGCTCTCCGCGCTCGCCGGCGCGCAGGCGCTGGTCGTCGCCATCGACGTGAAGCGCCGGCCGCAGGGCGGCTGGGAGGTGTACGTCGCCGGCGGCACCCAGGCGACCGGCGTCGAGGGGCTCGGCTGGGCCAGGGAGGTGGCGCGCCGCGGCGCCGGCGAGATCCTCCTCACCAGCATGGACCGCGACGGCACCCGCGCCGGTTACGACCTCGAGCTGCTCGAGGCGGTGTGCGGGGCGGTGTCGATCCCGGTCATCGCCTCGGGGGGCGTCGGCAACCTCGAGCACCTGGCGGAGGGCCTGCGCTTCGCCGACGCGGCGCTCGCCGCCAGCATCTTCCACGACGGCCAGCACACGGTGGGCGAGGCCAAGGCCTTCCTCCGCGCGCGCGGCATCGAGGTGCGGCCGTGAGGCTCGCGGCCGCCGCCGTCCACGAGAAAGGCTCATGACGATGGCGGACGAACGGTTCCTCGCCCAGCTCTGGGCGACCATCGAGTCGCGCCGCGCCGACGAGTCGGCGTCGACGAGCTACACGCGCCAGCTCCTCGCCAACCCCTCCAAGATCCGCCGCAAGGTGACGGAGGAGGCCTACGAGGTGAACGAGGCGCACCAGGCGCTGCTCGACGGGAAGGATTCGAAGGACCACCTCGCCCACGAGGCGGCCGACCTGCTCTACCATCTGTTCGTGCTGCTCGCGTCCGCGGACGTGACCCCCGCCGAGGTGTACGCGGTGCTGGAACGGCGGCACGCGGCGCCGCCGGCCGAGGGGGCGGGCGGCGGCAAAACCCCTTGACTACGAACCGTTTTTCCCCTAAAGAGCGCCTTCCGACCATCGGACAGGCCGGGCGGATCGCCGCCCGGCCTGCCGCCTTTTGAGAACCCACCGTATCCCGGGGAAACCACGCATGACGGGTGTGCGAGTCAAGGACGGCGAGTCGTTCGAGAACGCCATGAAGCGCTTCAAGAAGCAGTGTGAGAAGGCCGGCATCCTCTCGGAGATCCGCAAGCGCGAGCACTACGAGAAGCCGAGCGTGAAGCGCAAGAAGAAGGCCCTCGCCGCCAAGAAGCGCGCCCTCAAGAAGATGCGGAAGGGCTTCTAGGAGCGACGCCGCGCATGGCGCTCAAGGACCAGCTCGACGCGGACCTCAAGGCCGCGATGAAGGAGAAGGCGGAGGTGAAGCTCCTCACCATCCGCAGCCTGAAGAGCGCCATCAAGTACCGCGAGATCGAGCTCATGAAGCCGCTCGACGACGCGGGCGTGCACCAGGTCATCGGCTCCGAGATCAAGCGGCGGCGCGACGCCGTCGAGCAGTACCGCGCCGGGAAGCGCGAGGACCTCGCCTCGAAGGAGGAGGCGGAGATCGCGATCCTGCAGGCGTACCTCCCGGCGCAGCTCTCGCCGGAGGAGCTGGCGAAGGTGGTCGACGCGGTCATCGCGCGCGTCGGTGCGCAGGGCCCGAAGGACATGGGCAAGGTGATGAAGGAGCTGCTGCCCGAGGTGCAGGGCAAGGCCGAGGGCAAGGCGGTGAGCGAGCTCGTGAAGCAGCGGCTCGCGGCGAGGTAGCGGCGAAGTCGCGGCGGGGAGGGGTTTCCCCACTGATCCCGGAAGCGGTCATCGACGAGATCCGGGGCCGCATCGACGCGGTGGCGCTCATCGGCCGCCACGTCGAGCTGAAGCGCTCGGGGCGCACGTGGAAGGGCTGCTGCCCGTTCCACGGGGAGCGGACCCCGAGCTTCCACGTCTACCCCGAGGACCGGCACTGGAAGTGCTACGGCTGCGGGGAGTACGGCGACGTCTTCAAGTTCCTGCAGAAGCTGCAGGGCAAGGAGTTTCCCGAGGTCGTGCGCGCGCTGGCCATGGAGGTCGGGGTGGAGATCCCCGAGCGCGAGGAGGACTCGGCCGACGCGCGCCGGCGGCGCGAGGAGCGCCGTCAGGTGCTGGCCGCCTGCGACGCTGCGGCGCGCTACTTCGCCGCCCGCCTGGCGAGCCGCCACGGCGAGGCCGCGCGGGCCTATCTCGCATCGCGCGGCTTCGAGGACGAGACGGTGCGGACGTTCCGGCTGGGCGTCGCCTCGCCGGCCTGGGACGACCTCACCGCGCGGCTGGCGGAGAAGGGCGTCTCGCTGGAGGCGCTGGAGAAGGCCGGGCTCGTCACCGTGCGCGAGGGCGGGCGCGGCGACTTCTTCCGGGGCCGCCTCATGATCCCCATCGCCGGGCTGGACGGCGAGGTCATCGGCTTCGGCGGGCGGCTGCTCCCGGGCGCGCCCGACCGGATGGGCAAGTACATCAACACGCGCGAGACGGCCGTCTACAAGAAGAGCCGCGTGCTCTACGGCATCGAGCTGGCCCGCGAGCACGTCCGCAAGACGCGATCCGCGGTGCTGGTGGAGGGGTACTTCGACGTCATCGGCCTGCACCAGGCCGGCATGCGGAACGCGGTCGCCGTGTGCGGCACCGCGCTCACGCCCGAGCACGTCGACCTCCTCCGGCGCTGCGACTGCCGCGAGCTGACCGTGCTCTTCGACGGCGACGTGGCCGGCCTCGCGGCGCCCGGCAAGGCGGCGGCGGCCATCCTGCCCTCGGGCCTCTCGGCCAAGGTGGCGCTCTTGCCGTCCGGGGGCGGCAAGACCGACCCCGACGAGTTCGCCCGCGCGTACGGGCTCGCCGCGCTGGAGCGGCTGCTCGCCGAGGCGGTGCCGCTCACCGAGTTCCTCCTCGAGCGCGCGGTGGCGGGGCACTGCGGTCCGGCGCCGGCGCAGGCGCCGGTGGAGCGGCGGCTGGCGGCATTCCGCGAGCTGCGGCCTTACATCGCGCTCGCGCCCGCGGGCCTCGCCCGCACCATGTTCGAGGAGCGGGTGGCGAAGCGCCTCGACGTCTCGGCCGCGGCGCTGGCGGCCGAGGTGGAGGCGCCGGAGTCCCCTCCGCGCTTCGCACGGCCCGCGGCGATCGGCGCCACCCCGACCCCGTCCGCCGCGCGCGGCGCGGCCGCCCGCACCCCGCCCGCGCTGGGGAGCGCGCTCGACGCGCTCGCCCTGGTGGCCTCCTTCCCGGCGCTCGCCGAGGTGGCGGCCGAGGAGCGCCTGGCCGAGGTGTTCGAAGGTACGCCGCTGGAGGAGGTCGCCCGCGGGGTGATCGCGGGGACGCTCGCTCCCGAGGACGCGGCGCGGCGGCTGGCGGAGGTGCTGCCCGAGGCGGCGGCGGCGCGGGCGAGGAAGCTCCTCGACGAGGCCCGGCCGGATGCCGAGGGTGCCGAGCGGGAGCTCCGCAAGGCGACCGTCCTCGCCAAGATCGAGCGGCTCGGGCGGGAGATCGACCGGCTGAACGCCGAGGTGGCGCTCGCCGGCCGGCCCGTCCCGGTGGAGCTCATCACCGCCATGCAGGTGGCCATCGCACGCCGTCGCGACCTCGAGAAACGCCGCGATGGCCGGAGGCCCGGATGAAAGGCACGCTGCGGGGGATTCTGAGGAAGTTCGGCGGGCTTGGTCGCCCCCGAGCGGTTAAGCAAGCCGACGAGCCCAGGGAGCGCGAGCACATGACGACGTCGAAGTCGAGCGCCGCCAAGAAGACGCAGAAGAAGGTCCGGCCGGCCAAGGGCCGCCCGGAGCGCTCCGAGAAGGAGCGGGCGGCGCGGCCGGCGAAGGGTTCGCGCGCGGCGGTGGAGGCGAAGAGCGACAAGCGCGCCCGCGCCGAGAAGCCCGCCCGCCCCGAGAAGGCGGCCCGGTCCGAGAAGCCCGCCGGCCGCGGCGACAAGCCCGAGAAGGTCAAGGCGAAGAAGCCGGCCGCTGCCGAGTCGCGCCCCGCGCCCGAGGCGAAGCGCGAGGCGAAGGCGCCCGAGGCGAGGAAGGAGGCCAGGGCGCCCGAGGCGAAGAAGGAGGCGAAGGCCGCCGCCGAGGAGAAGAAGGGGAAGAAGGGCCACGCCCCCGAGGCGGAGGACGCCGAGGGCGCCGAGGCGGCCGAGGGCGACGAGGTCGACGCGGCCGGCGACGCCGAGGACGACGACGGCGCCGACGAGCCGGGCGATCTCTCCGAGCGCTCCGAGGTGAAGGCGCTCATGGAGCGCGGCCGCGACAAGGGCTTCCTCACCTACGACGAGGTCAACGACGCGCTGCCCGCGGACATCGTCTCCTCGGAGCAGATCGACGACGTGATGTCGATGTTCGGCGAGCACGACATCGCCGTCGTCGACGACGCGTCGAAGATGAAGCTCCCGGACAAGCCGCCCGACCAGCCCGACCAGAAGGAGGAGCAGGAGGAGAAGGACCCGGACGAGGACGCCGGCTACGGCAAGTCCAACGACCCGGTCCGGATGTACCTCCGCAAGATGGGGTCGGTCTCGCTGCTCACGCGCGAGGGCGAGGTCGAGATCGCGAAGCGGATCGAGGAGGGCGAGAAGGAGGTGCTCGCCTCCGTGCTCTCGTCGTCCCTCGCCATCAAGGAGATCCTCGATCTCGGCGAGCGGCTGCAGAAGGGCAAGATCCGCGTCCGCGAGATCATCAAGGACGCCGGCGACGAGAACGCCGCGGCCGAGGGCGACGAGGCGGAGGAGGTCGAGGTCGAGGTGGCCGAGGAGGCGCCGGCCGACGGCGCGGCCGGCGGCGAGGCCCCCGCTCCCGAGCTGCCCAAGGACGAGCAGCGGAAGGTGGAGCACGTCCTCAAGAACATCGACAAGATCCGCAAGCTGGAGGAGGACGTCGCCCGCATCCGGGAGACGCTCGCCACCAAGAAGCTCTCCGAGGTGAAGCGCAAGGAGCTGAAGGGCGAGATCAAGGCCATCGAGATGCAGATGGTGGAGCACCTCGAGGCCATCCAGCTCAACAAGAAGCAGATCGACCGGATCGTCGCGAAGCTGAAGGGCCTCATCAAGCGCGTGGAGGAGGCGGAGAAGGAGCTCATCGACTGCGAGCGGCAGGTGGCCGTGCCCGTCCGCGAGCTGAAGCGCCTGCTCCGCGACGCGCGCGCCGACGAGGCCGATCGCAAGAAGCTGGCGAAGAAGCTGCGGCTCTCGCCGGAGGAGCTCGAGGACCTCGACCGCGTGGTGCGCACGGCGGTGCGCAAGATCATGCGGGTGCAGGAGGAGGCGATGCTCCCGGTGGAGGAGCTGCGCCGCACCTACCGCGCCATCGCCGAGGGCGAGCTGAAGGCGGAGCGCGCCAAGACCGAGCTGGTCGAGGCCAACCTGCGCCTCGTGGTCTCCATCGCCAAGAAGTACACGAACCGCGGCCTGCAGTTCCTGGACCTCATCCAGGAGGGCAACATCGGCCTGATGAAGGCCGTGGACAAGTTCGAGTACAAGCGCGGCTACAAGTTCTCGACCTACGCCACGTGGTGGATCCGGCAGGCCATCACGCGCGCCATCGCCGACCAGGCGCGGACCATCCGCATCCCGGTCCACATGATCGAGACGATCAACAAGCTCATCCGCACGAGCCGCTACCTGGTCCAGGAGCTGGGGCGCGAGCCGACGCCGGAGGAGATCGCCGAGAAGATGGAGCTGCCGCTCGACAAGGTGCGCAAGGTCCTCAAGATCGCGAAGGAGCCGATCTCGCTCGAGACGCCCATCGGCGAGGAGGAGGACAGCCACCTCGGCGACTTCATCGAGGACAAGGCCATCGTCAGCCCGTCCGACGCGGTCATCAACATGAACCTGGCGGAGCAGACGCGGAAGGTGCTGGCCACGCTCACCCCGCGCGAGGAGAAGGTCTTGCGCATGAGGTTCGGGATCGGCGAGAAGTCGGATCACACGCTCGAGGAGGTGGGTCAGGACTTCGAGGTCACGCGCGAGCGCATCCGCCAGATCGAGGCGAAGGCGCTGCGCAAGCTCCGCCACCCGAGCCGGTCGAAGCGGCTCAAGAGCTTCGTGGAGAACTAGCGGGAGCTTCCGGGCCCATAGCTTAACGGCAAAGCTGTCGGCTCATAACCGATCGGATCCAGGTTCGAATCCTGGTGGGCCCACCGGCCGGGCGGGCGAAAGCAGAGCACGGGCGTACGTCCCAGGGAGGCAGGACCCTTGTCGTTGCGTGAGAAGCTGAAGGCGCTTGAGGAGCTGCAGCAGATCGACCTCGAGGCGGGCGGGCTGCGCGGCGAGGCCGCGTCCATCCCCGTGCGCCGGGGTGAGGTCGAGGCCCAGGTGGCCGTGGCGCGGAAGTCGTACCAGGCGGAGAAGACGCGCCTCGAGGACAACGAGCGCGAGCGCAGGCAGGTCGAGTCGCTCCTGCAGATGGAGCGCGACAAGGTGAAGAAGTGGGAGGGCCGCCTGGGCGAGATCCGGACGCCGCGCGAGTACGCGGCGCTCTCCCGCGAGATCGACATCGCCAAGAAGACGAACGACTCGCAGTCGGAGTCGCTCAAGGTCCTGGGCGCCACCGCCGCCGAGCTGGCGAAGAAGGTCGACGACTCGGCCGAGGTGCTTTCCGAGCGCGAGATGGGTGCGCAGGACGAGCTCCAGGCCCTGGACGCGCGCGCGGCCGAGTACGACAAGCGGCTGGCCGACCTCGAGGCGCGCCGCGCCGACGCCGCGAAGCGGGTCGACCCGGCGCTCCTCTCGCGCTACGAGAACATCAAGAAGCGGCGCGCGGGCGTGGCGGTCTGCCCCGTCGTCGGCAACACCTGCCGCGGCTGCAACCGGAACATCCCGCCCCAGCTCTCCATCGTGCTGCAGCGGGCCGACTCGGTCGAGACCTGCCCCAACTGCAATCGCATCATCTACTCCGCCGAGGCCGTGAACCCTCCGGTCCCGCCGGAAGCGACGGCCTGACGTGTCCGTCCTGGCCGACCTGCTGCGCTTCATCGCCGCGAACGAGGACCTGCCGCGCACGCTGAAGCGGTACCCCGGCCACGACCGCGACGCGCTGGGGCGGCTCATCGCCGCCGCCGCCGACCGCGTGGAGGAGGGGGAGAAGGCGCACGAGCCGGCGCCGGCCAAGGGGAAGACGGGCGGGCTCAAGGTGCGCAAGCAGAGCGAGGTGGAGCGCGCCGCCAAGGCGTCGGCCGAGGATCTCGACGCCGCCATGAACGAGTCGAAGTCCGAGCGCGAGGCGAAGAAGAAGCAGCGCGCCGTCGAGGCGGAGCGGGAGCGCGCCGAGGTCGTGGCGCGGGCCGTGGAGCGTCCGGCGCGCGTGCGCCTCTACACCGACGGTGCCGCGCGGGGGAACCCCGGCCCCGCCGGCGCGGGCGCGGTCATCCTCAACCCCGCCGGCCACGTGATGGCCAAGATCGGCAAGTTCCTGGGCGAGAGCACCAACAACGTGGCCGAGTACACCGGCCTCATCCTCGGCCTGAAGCGCGCGAAGGCGATGGGTATCAAGGAGCTCGACGTCTTCAGCGACTCGGAGCTGCTCGTCCGGCAGCTCTCCGGCGACTACGCCGTGAAGGCCGACCACCTGAAGCCGCTGCACGACGAGGCGAAGCAGCTCCTCGCCGGCTTCACCGAGGTCGAGGTCGCGCACATCCCGCGCGAGGAGAACCAGGCCGCGGACGAGATGTCGAACCGCGCCATCGACGAGCGGCTGTAGCGGCGCGCGCCGCCGGGTGCTATCACCTCCTCGCCGGAGCCGTCCGGGCGAACGCGTCGACCTGCAGGGTCGGGGTCGTCGAGGAAAGTCCGGGCACCACAGGGCAGGGTGCCGGCCAACGGCCGGTCGGGGTGACTCGCAGGAAAGTGCCACAGAGAACAGACCGCCGAACGGCGCCGAGAGGCGCGCGTGGCAAGGGTGAAACGGTGCGGTAAGAGCGCACCGCGCCCCCGGTGACGGGGGCGGCACGGCAAACCCCACCCGGTGCAAGAGCGAATAGGGAGGCGTCCTCGCCGCGAGGCGGGGTGTCGGGCGGCCCGCCCCAGCCTCCGGGTACGGCTCGCTGGAGGCGCGCGGCAACGCGCGTCCGAGAGGAATGTTCGCCGTCGCCGCCCTCGCGGGCGGCGAGACAGAACCCGGCTTACAGGGCGGCTCCGGCACTCTCATGGCGGCGCTCAGTTCACGTGAGCCCCAGCGTCGTCATCACCCCGGCGGCGTGCGCCGGGGCTGACGACTCACCTTCTCTCCTCGAACGGCTGGCGCCGTCCCGGCTCGCAGCGCCCGCGGGCCGGCGACCTGGGCGACTTGCCCTCGGCTCCGTGACTGGGCGATCCGCGCCTCGATCGCCGTGCGTTCCAGCTCATGTTCGAGCGCGGCGATCTCGCTGTGGGTGAGGGAGACGAACTTCTGCGCAAAGGCGGCATGGCGCCGCAGGCCTTCGGCGACCTTCGCGTCCTCCTCGGCGTCTGCCTCGTCCAGGTAAGCCCGGGCGAGCTCGTTGAGCGGCCCGATCCGACTGCGGTTCGCGCGCAGGATGGTGCGAGTGGCCTTCGCAACCGCCCGGTGTGCGTGGGCGGTTGTGCGCGCGAGACGGCGTCGAGCGGATTCCTTGCGCACTGGCCCCATCGTTATCGGCCTGGTGAGGAGCCGCAACGACCAACCGGACAGGTGTTGCACCGGCGCCCCGGTGGTCACGCGGTGCGTGTCTGCCAGGGCAGCTCGGATTACATCCGGTCGGTGCCCCGCAGAGTGCATCGTCCGCGAAGAGGGCGTGGCGGCGTGGCAGTTGCCGAGCAGAATCGTCGCAGCTCCGAGCGCGGGCGCGAACGAGCAGAAGGGCTACGAGTCACTGCCGAGCGTCACCGGGCCGACGCCGAGTCGTTGCGCGTGGACGCCGAGGAGATGCGGCGGGCGCGGGAAGATGCGCGCAACAGCGCGGAGGCCGCACGTGCTGCGGCAGAAGAAGCACGACGTCATCTCGACACGGTTCGGAGCATCGTGGAGGGCCTGCGGCGGCGAGCCGAGAAGGGGCGCGAGACCGCAGAGCACGCGCGCCGCACGGCATGGGGCAGTTTCGAGACCGACACCCGTCGCGCCTTGCGCGAAGAAGCGATGGTCGCCGTCGAGGTCCAGCGGTCGACCGCCGCGATGCGTGGCGCCGGGGAGCGCGCACCTCCCCGCCGCAAGCAGCGACGCCGCGCACGGTGACCTCACACCGGCGGATGACCCGGTGCGGCCGCCTCGGGGAAGCTCCGCTCGACGTCGTGGAGCGCCGCCCTGAGGTTCTTCCTCGCGGTGACGAGCCGCTGCCACGCCGTGCGCGACGTTCCCGACTGCGAGCGGGTGAGCGCCCGCATGTATGCCAGGCGCGCGTGCCGGAGGCGTTCTCGTGGGTCCATGGGTACGAGCGTGTTTCGCGGGTGGAACCGCGCAACTCGACCATGGGTGCGGCCCCGCCCGAGACGCGATCGGGACGCGCTCCTGCGCCGGGCCCGCGGCGGCAGTGCGCGCGGGCGCGCGGGACGCTTCGGCGGTGCCGCGCACGCGCAGTGATGCGTCCACCCCGCGGGGCCGGAGCCGCGCGCCGGCGGGGTGTGTCCGGAGCGACGCTCTCGGCCGGGCCGTCGCCTCCGCCCTGCCCCGGGCGCAGCGTCTTGGGATGATGCTCGGCGCGCTTCGACGACCCGTCCCTCTCGCGACCGCCGCGGGGCTGGCAGCCGCGCTCGCGCTCGCGCTCGCCTGCGGCCGCGGCGCGAAGACGCCCGACATCACCTCGCCGCCGGGACCACCCGAATCGACGCCACCCCCGCCGGTGACGCCCCCGCCTCCGCCGCCTCCCGTCACGTCGCGGGCGCCGGCCCGGGTCACGGAGCACCACGGTGGGCCGCGGCGCGACGGGCTCTACATCGACGGCGCCTTCACGCGGAGCGCGGTGGGCGGCCTGTTCCTCGATCCCTCTTTCGCCGCCCCGCTCGACGGCCCGATCGTCGCCCAGCTCCTCTTCGTCGCCGGGGTCGACGGGCGCGACCTCGTCATCGCCGCGAGCGCGAACAACGAGGTGGTCGCGTTCGACGCGGACGGCGGCGGCCGCGTGTGGGCGCGCGTCCTCGCCGACGCGCTGCCGAGGAGCGCCATCCCCTGCAGCAACCTCGATCCGGTGGGCGTGACCGGCACGCCCATCGCCGACGTCGCGAGCGGGACCCTCTACGTCGCGGCGCTCACCAGCCCGGACGGTGGCATGACCAAGCGCCATCTCGTCTTCGCGCTCTCGCTGGCGGACGGCAGCGACCGGAGCGGCTGGCCGGTGGCGATCGGCGAGCTGCTCCGGGCGCGCGGGCTCCCCTTCGACGACGAGTTCGAGAACCAGCGGGGCGCGCTGGCGCTCGCCGGCGGCTTCCTCTACCTCCCGTTCGGCGGTCACAACCAGGAGTGCGGTGACTTCCGCGGGGTGGTGGCGGCGGTCCCGGTCGCGGACCCGGCTGCGGCCACGGCGTACATGACGGGCTCGGTCGGCGGAGGAATCTGGGCGCCGAGCGGGGTCGCGGTGGCAGACGGCCGCGTCTACGCCGCGACCGGCAACACCTACGGCGCCTCCACCTGGACGGGCGGGGAGGCCGTGCTGCAGTTCCCCGCAGGCGCGCCGCTCGGGCCCGCCCCGGCCGACGCCTTCATCCCGGCCGACTGGCAGGATCTCGACCTGGAGGACCTCGACGTCGGCAGCAGCGGGACGGTGATCGTGGACGTGCCGGGCGCCACCCCGTCGGCCCTGATCGTGGCCATGGGGAAGGACGGCAAGATCTACCTGCTCGACCGCGCCAGCCTGGGGGGCCTGGGCGGTGCGCTCGCCGTCGAGAAGGTGGTGCGCGGTCCCATCATCGACGCGGCCGCGGCGTACACCACGACGCGCGGGACCTACGTCGTGTTCCGTTCGCTCGGCGGCGCCGTGGGCTGCCCCGACGGCGGGCGCGGGAGCCTCGTCGCGATCCGCATCTCGCCGACCGCCCCGCCCCAGCCCTCCGTCGCCTGGTGCGCCGAGGAGGTGGGCCTGAACGCCCCCATCGTCACCACCAGCGACGGGCAGTCCGATGCGGTAGTGTGGAGCGTCGCCGCGGGCGGCGACGGGCGGCTCCACGCCTACGACGGCGACACGGGCGAGATCGTGTACTCGCCGCACGACGGGCTCGGCGGCGTCCGCAAGTTCCACGCGCCCATCGTCGCCGGCGGGCGCCTGTTCGTCGGGACGGACGTGGGCGTCAAGGCGTTCCGGGTCCCCTAGCTCAGGGGGAGGGAGGCCAGGCGACGTCCACCCAGACCGGGAAGTGATCGGAGGCGTCGACGTCCCGCGCCACGCCCGACCCCAGCGGCTGGTAGCCGCGGAGATAGATGGAATCGAGCTTGGTGTTGCCGATGGAGAGGTTCGTCGTGTCGCCGCTCCCGGAGGTCGGCGCCGAGAAGCCGCGCGAGCGCATGAACTCGTCGATGGCGCCGGCCACGTCCACCGGCGCCGCCGCCTGGACGGGCAGCAGCGGCAGGACGCGCCCGGCCCAGAGGTACGGGTTCGAGTTGAAGTCGCCGCCGAGGATGCAGGTGGGGTCGGCCAGGTCCACGGCGGGCAGGAGCTGCTCCAGGCGATCGTTCGGGTCGATGCGGGTGTCGAGGTGGAGCGCCGTCACGGCCAGCGTCCGGTCGCCGACGGCGAGCGTGACGTGCACGGCGATCCGCCGCTCCGAGTTCTCGACGAGGTCGAAGAAGGGCAGGTCGAGCACGGCGCCGGAGGTGATGGGCCACCGGCTCAGCACCGCGATCCCGTGCGTGCCGCCGTCCGGATAGGCGAACGCCGGCGCGTAGGCGTGGCTCATCCCGAGCGCGCCGGCGAGGCGGGCGGCCTGCGAAACGCCGTCCGCCGGGTGCGCGTCGATCTCCTCGAGGAGGACGACCCCCGCCGCCTGCAGCGTCGGGTTCCCGAGGAACGCCGCCTCGACGGCGGCGATCTCCTCGCCGAGGTGGACGTTGAACGTCACCACCCGGAGCGCGCCGTCGGGCGGCGGCGCCGCGGCCGCGTTCCGGAGCTCGGGCTGGAGCGGGCCGGAGATGGCCTCGAACGGCACGTACACGCGCGGTGAGGGGCGGTCGGCGTAGCCGCAGGCGGCGAGCGCGGCGGCGAGCGCGGCGGCGAGGAGGGACCGCGCGGTGGCGCGCGCGAGCATCAGAACGCGGTCCCCAGGGCCAGGCCCGCCCACGGGCGTGCCCCGCCGCGGCCGAGCACGCCCGAGAGGAGGAACCGGCACAGCACCGGGCCGCGGTACTCGAACCCGGCGGACACCTGGCCCGCCACCCCGGTGGCGCTCGCTCCCGACCACCCGACGATCCGCGAGGGCACCTTCACGTGCACGACCTGCGCGCCCGCCTGCAGCGCCAGCGCCCAGCGGCGGCCGGCGACGGGGTAGAGGTTCACGTAGGGCGAGACGGAGAGCACCTCCTCGCTCTCCACCGTGAACCAGGCGGCGGCGGCGCCGACACCCCACCGGTCGGAGAGCGCGCGGTCGTAGCCGAGGCCGTACAGGCCGTTCTTTCCCAGGAGCTCCAGGTACGCCGCGTTGGGGCGCGTCAAGCGGTCGCTCTCGGTGCGCTCGCCGGGAGCGGCCCCGTCCTGCGCCCCGGGGCACCGGGGCAGGAGCGCGAGGCCGGCGGCGGCGATCGCGGCGGCCAGTCGGTGCGGCGCCCGCGGCAGTGGACCTCCGTGGCGGCCGCACCCACCCTCGGCCGCGCGGCGGCGATGGTAGCACGGCGCGTGGCGTACCTCCGGGCGCGCGGCCGCGCGCCTCCCTGCCTGCGCGGGGAGGGCCGGCGTGCGGTTCGACGCTGGGTCACTTAGACTGCCGAGACGCCATCCGCCGGCGTGGAGTCCCCGTGCGCACGTCGCTCGCCGCAGCCTCCGCAGCGCTCGTCGCCGTCGCGTGCGCGACGGCGCCGGCGCGGCCGGCCTCGGCGTCGGCGGGCGCCGTCTCGCCTGCGATCGAGGTGCACGCCACCGGTACGCCGGGCCGAGCGAGCGCGCACAGCACGCAACGGGTGAGCGCCACCGTCGTGTCGGTCGACCTCGGTGCACGCGCGCTCGCCCTGGACTTGGGCGCCGGCGGCGTGCAGACCATCCGCGTCGGACCCGAGGTGGCCGGGCTCGGTGCGATCGGCGCCGGCGACGTCATCGAGATCGAGCTGGAGCAGGGGTTCCTCCTCGAGGTCCAGCCCGCCGGCTCGGAGACGGTCGCGCCCCAGGGGGTCGTCGCCGAGGGGCCGCCGCCCGAGGACGGCGCCCCGGGCGGCGCGCTGGCCGCCGCGGTGCGGGCGACGGTGACGGTGGTCGCGGTGGACCTCGCCAGCCGGATGGTGGTGGTCGAGGGCCAGGCCGGGAGCCGCTGCGGGATCAAGGCGGGTCCCGGGATCCAGCTGGAGCGGCTCAAGATCGGGGACCGGTTGCTCGCGACGTACCTCGAGGCGGTGGCCGTGCGGCTGGAGAAGGCCGGCACGAAGCTGTAGCGCGGCCGCGCGGCGCCGCGTCCATGGACCTTTGGCTTATTCCGGGCCGCCACCTGGGCCGCGTGGCGCGTGCTAGAACGGAGCGGTGAAACGGCCCGATCCCGCGCACCGCGCCGGAGCACCCGCGCGCGCAGCGCTGCTGCTCCTGCTGCTCGCCTCCGCCGCCTGCGGCAAGGACATGAGCGTCAAGCTCCGCGCCGGCGACAGGCCGCCGAACCCGGACACGCCCACCCCGGTGCCGAGCGGCCTCGCCGGCCGCCGCGTGCTCGCCGGCGGCGTCGCGATCGATCGCTTCCAGATCGTCTTCCGCGACATGAAGCTCCAGGAGAACCCGACCGCGGACGGCTCGGCGGCGCCTGGAGACCAGCCGATCGCGCCGTCCCTGCTGCTCGTCGACCTCTCCGGCGCCCAGCTCGACAAGGACGCCATGACCGAGATCGTTGCGCCCCGCGACGTCGCCTGGGCATCGTACTACCAGACCGTGATCGGCCTCGCGCCGGTGACGGCGGACGAGGCCGCCGCCAACCCGGCCCTGGCGCCGCTCGCCGGGCGCACGCTCGTCATCACGGGTCGCCTGCCCGGCGGTGCGCCGTTCACGTTCGCGTCCTCGATGTCCGCGGTGCTCGTCCGCCCGTCCACGTTCCGCAACGGCCTCAACCACAACAACGTCACCGTCAACGTCGAGCTGAACCGGTGGTTCGCCGGACCGGACGGAGTCGCGCTCGACCCGACCGATCCGGCCTCGCAGGCGACGATCGAGACGAACATCCGGCAGTCGATCGACGCCTACATGGACGACAACCGCGACGGCGAGCCGGATCCCCTCGGATGACCACCACGCCCGGAAGGTACCGCCCGCTCGTGCCCGCGCTGCTCCTCGCCCTCGCGCCCACCCTGGCGCTGGGCGACGAGGGCGCCACCTCGCTGGCTCTGGCCGCGCCGGTCGAGGCCGCCGCGCCCACCGCGGGCGACCCGCTCACGCTGCGGCTCGCCTCGGACGAGGAGGGGGGCGGTCGCGCGCCGGAGCACCCCGAGAACCGGTACCGGCTGCGCCCGCCGTTCGAGGAACCCGGGTTCCAGCGGTACGACGTCCCCGCCGACAAGAACACGCCGCTCGCCGTGGGCGAGATCGTCGGCATCAACATCGGCATGTGGTTCTTCAGCTACTGGCTGGGGCACCCGTTCTCGAAGATCAGCTTCGACACCATCGCCCAGAACTTCAACAAGGGCTGGATCATCGACACCGACCCGTTCTGGGTGAACCAGCTCGGCCACCCGTACGAGGGTTCGCTCTTCTTCAACGCGGCCCGCTCGACCGGTCACAACTTCTACGAGTCGGTCCTGGGATCCTTCCTCGGCTCCTACATCTGGGAGTCGTTCATGGAGGTCCAGTCACCCTCGGTGAACGATCAGATCACGACGCCGGGCGGTGGCTCCGTCTTCGGGGAGGTGCTGTACCGGTCGTACCGGCTCCTCCTCGATTCCGCGCCGGGCAAGCCGAGCTTCTGGCGCCGGGCCGGCGCCCTGATCGTGGACCCGGTGGCCGCCGGGAACGAGTGGCTCTTCGGCGACCGGTACCGCGGCCCGACGCTCCTCCCGCCCTCGTTCATGCTGGAGCTCCACCTCGGCATGGTCATCGCCGGCGGCACGCGGGACCTCGAGACGGGCGCAAGCAAGACGCAGGTCGGCCCCTGGGCCAGCGTCGCCGCGCACCTCACCTACGGCGTCCCCGGCACGCCCGGCCTGCGCCTGCGCGAGCCGTTCGACCACTTCGACTTCCGGGCCGACTTCGCCTTCGCCGGCCAGGAGGAGCCGACGGCCAGCCTGCTCATCCGCGGAACGGTGGTGGGCGGCACGGTCGGCCCGGCCACGGACTGGGGTGGGCTGTGGGGCCTCTTCGCCACCTACGACGTCATCGGCGTGCCGCTCTTCAAGGCGACGGGCTTCGGGCTCGGCCCCGGGGTGAGCCTGCGCAAGCAGTGGGGGTGGTTCGAGCTGGAGGGCACCGCCCTCGCCGAGCTGCTTCCCTGGGCCGGCGGCGGCTCGATCCAGAAGCTGTTCGCCCGCGACTACCACTACGGGCCGGGCGTGTGCGGCGTGCTCGACACGCGCGTCCTCTTCGGAGACCGGGTCTTCGCTGACGTGGAGTTCCGCGAATACTTCATCTCGGGCGCGTATGCGACCGGCTCCTCTGAGGACGTCTCCTGGGGCCGCCTGGCGCTGACGGGCCGGATCGCCGGGCCTCACGCGGCGACGGTCGCCGCCGACCTCGCCTACCGGCACGCCAGCTACGTGGCGAACCCGACCATCTCGCAGCGCGGCGCGGTGTTCCAGGCGTACTACACGTTCCTGAGCGGCTGGTGAGCGGGGCGGAGCGCGCTACCGCAGCGCGCTCCGGCAGCGCGTCGACACCTTCCCCTCGTTCAGCTTCAGGCAGAGGAAGAGCCGGCCACCCCCCGGCTGCACCCCGGGGCACACCTGCTCGGCATCGGCGCTGCAGCTGTCGGCGAGCGCCTGCGCCTTCTCCCCGATGCGCGCCCAGGCGTCGCGGCAGGTGGTGGAGAGATCGTCCCAGCGCGACCAGAGGCAGACTCGGACGCGGTCCGCGCCGGGCGGCACGCCGTTGCAGTACTGCCACACGTCCCCGGCGCACGCGCTCGCGACCTCGTTCGCCCGGTTCTGCACGCGCTGGATGTCCTGCTGGCAGGACGAGGACAGGTCCTTCCAGCGCGTCTGGAGGCAGGTGAGGACGCGCCCCTGGCCGTAGGGGATGCCCTTGCAGTAGCGCTCGGCGTCGACGAGGCAGGGCGAGTCGGCGGCGCGCCCCGGGCCGGAGCCGACGAGGAGTGCGCCCGCAGCCGCCGCCAGGAGCGCCGCCGCGACGAGGGATCTCATGGTGCTCTCCTCCGCGCGCCGCGTGCGCGCGCGCTATAGTCCCGACCGGTCGGGCGCCGGCGCCTGGCCGGCAGCCGGGAGCGTACATCAAGGGTCCCGCGCACGCATCGCCTGCGGCCGGGCACGGGCGGCCGTGAACTGGAACGCCGAGTCCATCACCCGCCTGCGCCGGCTCTTCCTGGAGAGCTTCTCGGTCATGGACGTGGCCGAGCCGCTCGTCTCCGTGGACGCCGAGCGCGACGCCGCCGGGGTGCGGGCGCTGCTGGAGGAGCGCCGCTTCGATCTGGTGGGGGTGCGCGTCGATGGGCTGGTCCGGGGCTACGCCTCTCGCGTCGAGCTCGCCGGCGGGCGCTGCGGCGATCACCTCCACGCCTTCGTCGCCGACGACCTCGTCCCCGAGACCGGCTCGCTGCGCGACGCCATCCTGTCGCTGGGCGCGAACGGACGCTGCTTCGTGACGGTCCTCGGCCAGCCTGCCGCCATCGCCACGCCGGAGGACCTGGAGAAGCCGCCGGCGCGCATGTTCCTCTTCGGGATGATCACCATCCTGGAGGCGCTGCTCGCGCGCGAGGTGGAGGCGCGCCTCCCCGGCGATTGCTGGCGGGCCTCCCTCGCGCCGGCGCGGCTCGCCCGGGCCGAGGCGCTGCTCGCCGAGCGGCGGCGCCGCGGGCAGCCGGGGACGCTCCTCGATTGCCTGCAGCTCTCCGACAAGGGCCAGGTCCTGCTCTCGGCCGTCGACGTGAACGACCCGTCCTCGCCGTTCCGCTTCACCTCCTCGCGCAAGGAGGCGAAGCGGGCGCTGAAGGAGCTGGAGGCGCTCCGCAACAACCTCGCGCACACGCAGCGCATCGTGCCGGACGGCTGGTCGCGGATCGTGCTCTTCTCCTCGCGGGTGGACGCGCTGCTCGAGGCGGCGGTGCCGGCGCTGGGCGCGCCGCGGCAGCCGGCGACGCCCTCGCGATGACGCCCCCCGCGGCCGGCTCCGCCTTCCCGCTCCCGCTCGACGCCTACGCCGGCGACGCGGGGCTCCCGCTCGCCGAGGTGCTGTCGCGCCGCGCCGCCGCCGATCCGCTCAACGTCGTGGCCGCGGCGCTCTTCCTCTGCGCCATCGTCCACACCTTCCTGGCCCCGGCGCTGCTCGCCGCCTCGCACCGCCTGCGGCACCGCCTGCACGCCGAGCGCGGGGAGGGCGCCCACAGCATCCGCGTCGAGCTGCTCCACCTCCTCGGCGAGATCGAGGTCGTCTTCGGCGCATGGGTGGCGCCGCTCCTCCTCGTCCTCGCCTGGCGCGAGGGGCCGCGCGCCCCCGAGCGCTTCCTCGGCGACGTGCACTTCACCGAGCCGGTCTTCGTCGTCGTGATCATGGCCGTCGCCTCGAGCCGCCCGGTGCTGGCCTTCGCCGAGGCGGTGCTCGGGGCGGCGGCCCGCGCCGCGGGGGGCTCGCCGCGGGCGTGGTGGCTGGCGGTGCTGACGCTGGGCCCGCTCCTCGGGTCGCTCGTCACCGAGCCGGCGGCCATGGTCATCAGCGCGCTCCTCCTCTCGCGCCGCGTCCTCGCGCTCGCTCCGAGCGCCGCCTTCCGCTACGCCACGCTCGGCCTGCTCTTCGTGAACGTCTCGGTGGGCGGGACGCTCACGCACTTCGCCGCCCCGCCGGTCCTCATGGTCGCCGGCCGCTTCGGCTGGAGCACGCCGTTCATGCTCTCGCACTTCGGCTGGAAGGCGGCGCTCGGCATCGTCGTCTCGAACGCCGTCTACGCGCTCGCCTTCCGCCGCGAGCTGTCCGCCCTGGCGGAGCGCGCCCGCGACGTGGCCGCGCCGCCGCCCCCGGGCGTGCCGGCCTGGATCGTGGGCGTGCACGTGGCCTTCCTGGCGCTCCTCGTCTACGCCTCCCACTCGCCGGCGGTGCTCATCGGCGCCTTCCTCTTCTTCCTCGCCTTTCACCGCGCGACCGCTCCCCACCAGCAGCCGCTCGACCTGCGCTCGCCGCTCCTCGTCGGCTTCTTCCTGGCGGGGCTCGTCATCCACGGCGCGGGACAGGCCTGGTGGATCGAGCCGGTGCTCTCCCGCCTCGACGCGCTGCCGCTCTTCTTCGGCGCGACGGTCCTCACCGCCTTCAACGACAACGCGGCCATCACCTACCTCGCCTCGCTCGTGCCCTCCTTCACGCCGGCGCTGCAGTACGCGGTGGTGACGGGGGCGGTGACGGGAGGAGGGCTCACCGTCATCGCCAACGCGCCGAACCCCGCCGGCCAGGCCACCCTCGCCAGCCACTTCCCCGACGGGGTGAAGCCGTCCGGGCTCCTGCTCGGCGCCCTGCTGCCCACGGTCGTGGTCGGGGCCTGCTTCCTCCTGCTGTAGAATCGGCGACCTCGCATGGGATCACCCGCCTGCGCCGTCCAGAGCCGCCTCCGGACCGCCGCCTTCGCGGCGTGGGTGGCGGTGGCCGTCCCGGACGCGGCCTGGGCGCAGGCGGGCGTGCTCGCCGCCGCCGCCCGCGCTCCCGCGCCGGCGCCCGCCTCGCCTTCGCCGCCCCCGGCCGAGCAGCGGCCGGCGGCCATCCCCGTCCCGCTCGTGGTGGGCGCCGCCGAGGAGGCGCTCATCGCGCTCCGCGCCATCTCCCGCCAGCTCCAGGAGGATGGCGGCGGTCTCGGCGCCGCCGCCGGGGACGACGCGGCGCTGCGGCAGACGCTCGTCGCGCTGCGCGCCCGCGCCAAGGACCCGGCGCTCGCCACCGCCACCACCCGCGCGCTGTTCGACCTCGGCCAGGAGATCGATCGAGTCGACCTCCAGGTCCGGGTGCGCGAGGAGGTGCTCCGGGCGCGCGCGCTCGGGTTCCAGGCGGCGACCGAGGATCTGGCGCGGATGCGCGCCATCTGGGCGCTCACCGCCGAGGTATCCGCCCGCGCCGACGCGCCGGCGCTCGTGCTCGATCGCGTGGGCACCGTGCGGGCACGCATCGCGTCGGTGGAGGAGGGGCTCCGCGACGCGCTGGAGCGGCTGGCGAGGCGCCAGGCCGAGGTCGCATCCCTGCGCGACGGCGTCGCCGACGCCCAGGAATCGCTGCGCCAGGCACGGCGCACCGTCGAGCGGCTCCTGCTGGAGGCGGAGAGTGCGCCACTCTGGTCGGCGTTCGGGCGCGGCATGGACGCGCAGGCGGCGCGGCACGAGGCGGCCGCGACGGCGGCGAGCCTCCGGCGCTACCTGGCGCAGCCGGAGGCGCGCTCGGGCGCGCAGGTCGCGTTCTTCCTCGCGGCGACGCTGGGGCTGTGGTTCCTCGGGCGCGGGGCGCGGCGTCTGGGCGCGAGCCACGAGCGCGGGTCGCCGGCGCGCGTGCTCGAGCACCCGGTGCCCGCGGCCATGCTCCTGGCGCTGCTCGGGACGGGCGTCTTCCACCCCACCGCGCCGTCCGTCTACCGCCAGCTCGGGCTGTTCGCGGCGCTGCCGGTGTTCCTCCTCGTCACGCGCGGCGTGGTGGACGCCGAGCACCGCGCGCCGCTCCTGTCGCTGGCGGGACTCTTCGCCCTCGACCGGCTCTCCGACCTGGTCCTGGGGCGGTCGCTGCCGGGGCGGCTCGGGACGCTCTCGGCCGCGCTGGGCGGGGTCGCGCTCGCCTGGGCCGGGCTGCGCCCCGGCGGGTGGGCGCACCGGCTCGGCACGGGTCCGTACGCGCGCGGCGCGCGGCGGGGCGTCGGCTTCGCCCTGGCGGCGCTGGCGCTGGCCGTCGTCGCGAACGTCGTCGGCAACGTGACGCTCGGCGACCGGATGGCCCGGGGCGTCCTCCTCTCGGCGCTCGGCGGCGTGCTCGCCGCCGGTCTCGTCCTCGTGTTGCGCAGCGCCGCGTACGTGCTGCTCCGCCTCGAGGGCGTGCGCCGCCTGCGGGTGGTGGAGCGCCACGGCGAGCTCGTGGAGCGGCGCCTGCGCACCGCCCTGCAGCTCGCGGCGGCCGGCATCTGGACCGTGTACGCGCTCGGCGCCTTCGACGTGCAGGACCTCGCCTTCGACGCGGCCGCGGCGGTGCTCGGCCACCGGCTCAAGGTCGGCAGCCTGGACATCTCCGCCGGCGACGTCCTGGCCTTCGCCGTGACCCTCGGCTGCGCGATCCTCCTGGCCCGGCTCCTCGCGTTCCTGCTGGACGAGGCGGTGATGCCGAGGCTGGACTTGCCGCGCGGCGTGTCGGACGCCATCAGCACGACAGCCCGCTACGCCGTGGTCGGGCTCGGCACGCTCGCCGCCGTCTACGCGTCCGGCATCGACCTCTCCCGCTTCGGGCTCCTCGCCGGCACGCTCGGCGTCGGCATCGGCTTCGGCCTGCAGAACATCGTCAACAACTTCGTGTCGGGCCTCATCCTCATCTACGAGCGCCCCATCAACATCGGGGACGTCATCGAGGTGGGGAAGGTCACCGGCGAGGTCCGGCGGATCGGGGTCCGCTCGTCCACGATCCGGACGTTCCAGGGGTCGGAGGTCATCGTCCCGAACGGGAACCTCATCTCGACCGAGGTCGTGAACTGGACGCTGACCGACCGCACGCGGCGCGTCGAGATCGCCGTCTCGGTCGCCTACGGCTCCGACCCGGAGGAGGTCCGGAGGCTCCTGCTCGCCACGCTCGAGGGGCGGACCGATCTGCTCGCCACGCCGGCCCCCGTCGTGCTGCTGCAGGCGTTCGGCGACAGCTCGCTCGATTTCGAGCTGCGCTTCTGGCCGGCGCGGTTCGACGACGCGGTCACCATCGCCAGCGAGGTGCGGGCCGCCATCCTGCGCGCGCTGGGCGGCGCGGGCATCGAGATCCCGTTCCCGCAGCGCGACCTGCGCGTGCGCACCGGGGGCGCCGATCTGCTGCAGGCGCTGGCGCGGCAGAACGTGGCGGTCGCGGCGGGAGGGGCCAGCGCGCCCTCCCCGGAGCGCGTCGACGCGCCGCAGCCGGCCGCCGGCGCGCAGTCGCCGGCGCCGGCGCCGGCCGGCGAGCGGCGCTGACGGCGCGACCGGTCGCACC
>DASTGH010000355.1:0-24501 GCA_035719345.1 Anaeromyxobacteraceae bacterium | reverse complement strand
GCGCCCCGGGCGCGGGTCGGGGTGGACCCTGGCCCGCGGCCGCCCCACGCGCCGACCCGCCCGCGGGCCTCTGCCGCGCGCCGCGGCGGCTGGTCCGCGCGTTGCCTCTGCCGGGTGCGGAGCCGCCGCAGGAGGCGGGAGCAGCTGCAGCGGAGCGGACATGCCGACGACCCTCAGGATGAAGCGGCTGGGCGGCAGCCACCTCGCCGTGGCGTTCGGCGCGCTGCTCATCGTGCTGGTGACGGGCTCCGCCGTCCTCTCCGCCCTCGTGCTGCGGCGGACCGAGCTCGAGGCGTGGGAGCGGCAGATGAGCAACGTCTCGCTCCTGCTCGCCGAGCACGTCTACCAGACGACCGCCTCGGCCTACATGGCGCTCGACATCCTGACCGAGCGCGTCTCGGGCACGGCCCGGGAGCTCCCCGACCGGCGCGCCTTCGGCGAGGCCATGGCCGGGCGCGAGATCTTCGACCTGCTGCGCGACAAGATCGAGGGGTTCCCGCAGATCGACGTCGCCACCATCGTGGGCGCGGACGGCCGCGTCATCAACTTCAGCCGCAGCCATCCGCCGCCCCCCATCGACCTCTCCGACCGCGACTACTACCAGGCGCACCTGGCCGACCCGGCGCTGGGCGACTTCATCAGCCGGCCGGTGCGCAACAAGGGCAACGGGAAGTGGGTCTTCTACATCAGCCGGAGGGTGAACGGCGCCGGCGGCGAGCTGCTCGGGCTCGTCCTCGTCGGGATCTCGGTCGAGAGCTACGTCGGGACCTACGGCATGCTCGGGGTGAACCTGGGGAGCGGCGCGTCGGTCTCGCTCTTCCGCAAGGACTACACGCTGCTCGTCCGCTGGCCGCCCAACGACGAGCTCATGGGCCAGCGCAGCACGAACGGCGCGGCGCGCGCGCTCGTCGACTCCGGCCGGCGCGACGGCGTCTTCCGGCTCGACGCGCCCCGCTTCTCCGACCCGTCGAGCCGGGTCGAGCGCATCGTCGCCGCACGGCTGGTGGGCCGCTACCCGCTCATCGTCAGCGTCGTCTCGACCGACGACGCGTACCTCGCCAACTGGCGCCGCTCCGCCGGCTTCATCGCGCTCGTCACCGCCAGCACCGTCGCCGCCCTGACGCTGGCCCTGGCGCTGCTCGTCCGCATGCTGCGGCAGCGCGAGCGCGACATGCTCCTCGCGGTCGAGCTCAGGCGGGCGGAGGCGGCGAGCCGCGCCAAGAGCGAGTTCCTCGCCAACATGAGCCACGAGATCCGCACGCCCATGAACGGCGTGCTGGGGATGGCCGAGCTCCTGCAGCGGACGCCGCTCGACGCGGAGCAGCGCGACTACGTCGACACCATCGCCCGCTCCGGTGACACGCTGCTCACCGTCCTCAACGACATCCTCGACCTGTCGAAGATCGAGGCCGGCAAGCTCCGCCTCGAGGCCATCCCCTTCGACCTCGCGGCGCTGGTGTTCGACGTCGTCGAGCTGAACCGGCCCAAGGTCGCGGGGCGCCCGGTCGAGCTGCTCGTCGACGTGGACCCGGACGGTCCGTCGCGGCTGGTGGGCGACCCCAGCCGCCTGCGCCAGGTGCTCGGGAACCTCGTCTCCAACGCCGTGAAGTTCACCGCCGAGGGACACGTCCTCGTCTCCACCCGCTGCCGCGGCGAGGGCGGCCGGGCGCGCCTCACGCTGTCGGTCGAGGACACCGGCATCGGCATCTCGGCGGAGGCGCAGGAGCACCTCTTCCAGGCGTTCACGCAGGCGGACGCGTCCACCTCGCGCCGCTTCGGCGGCTCCGGCCTCGGGCTCGTGCTCTGCCGCCGGATCGTGGACGGCATGGCCGGGGCGATCGCGCTGCGGAGCGAGGAGGGCAAGGGCTCCACCTTCACCGTCTCGCTCGACCTGCCGGTGGCGGAGGGCCAGCCCATGCCGCCGGCGCCGTTGTCGCTCCTGCGAGGTGCCCGCGTCCTGGTGGTGGACGGCGACGAGCCGAACCGGGCCGTCCTGGAGCGGCAGCTCTCGCGCCTGGGAGCGCGCGTCGAGGGCGCCCGCACGGGCGAGCAGGCGCTGGAGGCGGCGCGGCGCACCGGGCGCGACGGCGAGCGGCTCGACGCGGCCGTCGTGGACGGACGCGCGCCCGAGCTCGCCTGGCACCTCGGGGCGGCGCTGCGCGCCGGCGCGCGCGGCGGAGACCTCGGGCTCGTCCTGCTCAGCCCGTCCGGGCGCTGCGGCGAGGCGCTCGCCGCCGAGCGCGCCGGCTTCGACGCCTATCTGGTGAAGCCGACGCGGCCCGAGATCCTGGCGGGCGCCCTCGCCATGGTCGTCGAGCGGCGCCGCGCCGGGCGGCCCGGCCCGCTCGTCACCCGCCACGCGGTGAGCGAGGCCGGCCTCGCGCCGGAGCGAGGCCCGTCGACGTTGCCGGCTCCGGTGCGGGTGCTGCTCGCCGAGGACCACCCCGTGAACCAGAAGGTCGCGCAGAAGCTGCTCGAGGGCATGGGGGCGACCCTCACCGTCGCCGCCGACGGGCTCGAGGCGGTGCAGGCGCTGGAGCGCGCGCCGTTCGACCTCGTGCTCATGGACTGCCAGATGCCGGGCATGGACGGGTTCGAGGCCACGGCGCGGATCCGGGCGCGCGAGCGGGAGCGGGGCGGCCACGTCCCCATCGTCGCCATGACCGCGCACGCGCTCGGCGGCGATCGCGAGCACTGCCTCTCGATGGGCATGGACGACTACCTGAGCAAGCCGGTCACGCGGAAGGCGCTGTGGGACGCGCTGGCGCGCTGGACGAGGACCGCCGCGGACGGCGGCGCGCCCGCGGCGGAGATGCCCGCCCCAGCCGCGTCGCCGCAGGACCCCGGGCCGGGCGAGCCCGGCCTCGACGCGGAGCAGTTCCGCGAGCTGGCCTCGACCTTCGCCGGGTCGGAGGCGAGCTTCTGGGCGGAGCTCCTCCAGCCCTACGTCGAGATCGCCGGCCGGCAGCTCCGCGACCTCGACCGGGCGCTCGGGGCGGGCGACGCCGCGTCGGTGGCCGCCATCGCGCACAAGCTCAAGGGCGCATCCCTGAGCCTCGGGTTCGTCGCCATGGGCCGGCACGCGCAGGGCCTGGAGCGCGGCGCGCGGCAGCAGGCGCTCGCCGGTTCCGGCGCGCACGCCGCGGCGCTGGAGGAGGAGTACCGGCGCGTGAGCGCGTTCGCGGAGCGCTACCGGCCGCCGGCCGCGCAGGCGTGAGGCGCGAGAGAGCCTTGGCCCGCGGTCGGACGAATGCGCATCCTGGCCGGAGCCCAGGGGGAGGGGGATCGGGTGCCTTCCAAGATCCGTCCCCGTCCCGTCCCCGTCCCCGTCCCCCGTCCCCGACCCCGGCGCCGTCCTCGACCCCGTCAGCGCGCCCTCCGTCACCGCCCTTCGCCCGCCATGAGCTCTTCCACCTCGGCGCGGGTCGGGGCGTAGGCGCCGGTCCGGCTGCAGACGACGGCGGCGGTGGCGGCGGCGAAGGCCACGTGCTGCTCGAGCGGAGCGTCCGGCGCGCCGAGGAGGCTCGCCATCCAGCCTCCCATGCTCGCGTCGCCGGCGCCGACGGTGTCCGCGACCTTCACCCGGAACGCCGGCTGGCGCACCTCCCGGCCGCCGGCATGGAGCCGCATGCCGGCGGCGCCGTCGGTGAGCAGGATGGCGGCGCGCGGCGCGAACGCCCGCAGCTCCCGCAGCGCCGCCTCGCCCGAGCCGGGGAAGAGGCAGGAGAGGTCCTCGGTCGAGACCTTGATGTAGTCGGCGATGTAGGCCATGCGGGCGAGCGTGCCGCGGTACTCGGGGCCGTCCATCAAGTTGCGGTAGTTGGGGTCGAAGCAGATCCGCTTCCCGGCGGCGTGGACCTTCTCCGCCAGCGCCACCAGCCGGGCGGCGTGCGGCTGGCGGACGAGGCTGATGCACCCGAAGTGAACGATCTCGGCCTCCTCGAGCCAGCCCTGCGGCAAGGCGTCGACGTCGAAGTTCAGGTCGGCGCTGTCGTCGCCCACGAAGAAGTACTGGGGCGGGTCCTTGGAGACGACCATGGCGAGCAGCGGCGATTTGGCGACGCGCTGCGTGTAGCGCAGGTCGAGCCCCGCCTCGCGCGTCAGCGCGAACAGCTCGTCGCCGAAGAGGTCGCGGCTCACCGCGCCGGCGTAGCCGGTGGGGACGCCGAGGCGGGCCGCCGCCCGCGCCACGTTCCAGCAGGAGCCGCCCGGCACCGAGCGCCAGGTGTGCTCGTCCTCCCGGATGAAGTCGGTGAGGGCCTCTCCGAAGACGACGAAGCGGGTGACGGTGCTCATGGTCGCGTCCAGGGCGCGAGCCGGGCGTAGAGGTCCCGGAAGCGCGCGTAGCGGTCGTCGAGCGAGGGCCCGCGCGGTGGCACCACCTGCTCCACCGCGGGCGCCAGCGCGGGCAGGTCGGCGGGCGAGAGGCGGCCGGCGGCGAGGCCGGCGAGGAGCGCCGCGCCCCGCCCCGACGCGTGCGGCGAGCTCACCGCCTCGAGCGGCGCGCCGAGGACGTCGGCGAGGAGCTGCCGCCAGGCGGGGTGGACGGTGCCGCCGCCCGCCAGGCGGAGCCGGTCGATCCCCGCGCCCGCCTCCCGCAGCGCGTCGAGCCCGGCGCGGATCCCGAACGCCACGCCGAGCAGGGCGGCGCGCATGAGGGCGCCCGGGCCGTCGCCGGCGCCGAGGCCCGCCCAGGCGCCGCGGACGTGCGGGTCCATCCAGGGCGTGCGCTCGCCGGTGAGGTAGGGCAGGAACACCGCCTCGCTCCGCAAGGCCTCGGGGTCGAAGGCGCGCGCCATCGCCTCGTCCCAGCCGAGCCCGAGCGCCCGGCGCGCCCACTCCAGCGCCAGGCCGCCGTTGAGCATCGCCGCCATCTGGCACCAGCCCGGGAGGCCGGCGGGGCTGGCGCTGCGGAAGACGTTGAGGCGCGGCGAGAAGCCGGGCCGATCGGCCCGCGCCACCACCACCTGGGCGCTGCTGCCGATGGAGAGCTGGGCGTCGCGGTCGCGGTGGAGGCCGGTGGAGAGGGCGGCGGCCAGGGTGTCTCCGGCGCCGGTGGCGACCGGGACGCCCGCGGGCAGGCCCAGCTCGCCGGCGGCGGCGGGCCGGAGCGCGCCGGCCGCCTCCGCGGAGGGGCGCACCGGCGGGAACGGCTCCCGGGGCAGCCCGAGCTCGTCGATGAGGGCGCCGTCCCAGGTCCCATCGCCGTCGGCCAGGACCGTGCCGGTGGCGTCGGAGGGATCGGTGGCGGCCTCGCCGGTGAGGCGCAGGCGGAGCCAGTCCTTGGCCAGGAACACCCAGCGCGCGGCCCGCAGCGCCGCGGGCTCGCGCTCGGCCAGCCAGACGAGCGTCGGCCCGGTCATCCCGGCCGTGGCGAGGTTGCCCGAGCGGCGCGGCGCCGCCTCCGGCCAGCGCGAGAGGACCTCGCCCGCGCGCGCGTCGAGCCAGAGGATGGCGGGCCGCACCGGCGCGCCGCGCGCGTCCGCCAGCACCGCGCCGTGCATGTGGCCGGAGAGCCCGATGGCGCGGACCCCGGCGCGCTCCGCCGGGGGGAGCTGGCCCACGGCCGTCACCGCCGCCGCCCACCAGCGCTCGGGGTCGGCCTCGGCCCAGCCCGGCCGCGGCCGGTCCACCTGGCACGGCGCGCTCCCCGCCGCCACGACCTGGCCGCGGTCGTCGACCAGGACGGCCTTGACCGAGCTCGTCCCGAGGTCCACGCCGAGCAAGCTCATCGCGCTGTCACCGTAGCTATCTCACTTCGCCGACGCGGCGCGGATCCCCTGTCGGGCCCGCCCCAACAGTGGAGCGCGACAGGCGCGCGGGCGACTCGGGCGGCTCTGCGGCGAGGCGCCGCGCGCCGGGGCAGGCTCCCTCGCCCGCCCCGCCGTCTCCTTTTCGATGATCCGCCCCCGCGCGCAATTATGGGTGGCGCATCACCCGAGGGAGAACCACCCATGGCCAAGAAATTCGCACTGCTGGTCACCGCAATCGGCCTCGTCGCCTCGAGCCACGTCTCGGCCGCCGGCCCCGTCACCGTCGGCCTCATCACCAAGACCGAGACGAACCCGTTCTTCGTCAAGATGAAGGAGGGCGCCGCCGCCGAGTCGCAGAAGCTGGGCGCGAAGCTGCTCACCGGGGCCGGGGCGAAGGACGGCGACAACGAGGGCCAGGTCACGGCGATGGAGAACATGATCAACGCCGGCGCCAAGGGCATCCTCATCACCCCGAGCGACACGAAGGCGATCGTGCCGGCCATCAAGAAGGCCCGGGGTCAGGGCGTGCTCGTCATCGCGCTCGACACCGCCACCGAGCCGGAGAACGCCGTCGACGCGCTCTTCGCCACGAACAACTTCAACGCCGGACTCCTCATCGGCCAGTGGGCCAAGGCGGCCATGGGTGGCAAGAAGGCCGTCATCGCCACGCTCGACCTGCAGCCCGGCATCACCGTCGGCGCGCAGCGGCACAACGGCTTCCTTCAGGGCATGGGGCTCGCGAAGGCGGAGCCGAACTCCTCCGACCTCGTCACGGCGAAGGAGGTCGTCTGCAGCCAGGACACGCACGGCGACCAGACCGAGGGCCAGTCGGCGATGGAGAACTGCCTCAGCAAGAACCCCGACATCAACCTCGTCTACACCATCAACGAGCCGGCCGCGTTCGGCGCCTTCACCGCCATCCGTTCCGCCGGGAAGCAGAAGCAGATCACGATCGTCAGCGTCGACGGCGGCTGCCGCGGCGTGCAGGGCGTCGTGGACGGGCGGATCGCCGCCACCTCCCAGCAGTACCCGCTCAAGATGGCGACCATGGGCGTGGAGGCGGTCGTGAAGTACGCGTCGAGCGGCAACAAGCCGACCGGCTACACGGACACGGGCGTCACGCTCATCACCGACAAGCCGCAGCAGGGCGTGCAGAGCAAGGACAGCAAGTTCGGCTCGGCCAACTGCTGGGGCACGAAGTGAGCTGACCCCCAGGTCCACGGAGCGGGGCGGCCGCCGCGCGGCGGAGGCCCCGCTCCCAGCCGGGAGGACTCCATGGCCACCGTCGCGACCCCCGCCGCCCCGCGCCGCACCGGCTTCGTCGAGCTCCTGCGCGGCGTCCCCATCCTCGGCCCGGTGCTGGCGCTGCTCCTCGCCTGCGTCTTCTTCGCCACGCAGACGGATCGCTTCCTCTCCGGCGCGAACTTCTCGCTCGTGCTGCAGCAGGTCATGGTCGTCGGCGCGCTGGCCATCGGCCAGACGCTGGTCATCCTCACCGGCGGGATCGACCTCTCGAACGGCATGATCATGGCGCTGTCGTCGGTGCTCACCACCGGCCTCGTCGCCAACTCCGGCATGAACCCGTACCTCGCGGTGCTGGTCGGGCTGCTCGTGTGCGTGGGGTTCGGGCTCCTCAACGGCTGGCTCACCACCGCCATCGGGCTGCCGCCCTTCATCGTCACGCTCGGCACGTTCAACATCGCCTACGCGCTCGTCCGCATCTACACGACGGCCACCATCACCAGCGTCCCCGACCCGCTGCTCTTCTTCGGCAACACCTTCGGGATCGGGAGCACGCAGGTGACCTACGGGTCGATCCTGATGCTGGCGCTGTTCGTGCTGGCGGGCTTCGTGCTCGGCTCGACGCGGGCCGGCCGCTCCGTCTACGTGGTCGGCGACAACCCGGAGGCGGCGCGACTCGCCGGCATCCGGACCAACCGCGTCCTCCTCGGCGTGTACACGGTGGCGGCGCTCTCCTACGGGATCGCCGGCCTCCTGCTCGTGGCGCGCACCGGCGTCGGCGACCCGCAGGCCGGCCAGACCGGCAACCTCGACAGCATCACCGCTGTGGTGCTGGGCGGGACGAGCCTCCTCGGCGGGCGCGGCCAGATCCTGGGCACGCTCGTCGGCGCCCTCATCGTCGGCGTCTTCCGCAACGGCCTGCAGCTCATGGGCGTCGGCTCGATCTTCCAGGTCCTCATCACCGGCGTCCTCGTCATCCTCGCCGTGTCGGTCGACTACCTCTCGCACCGCGGCGGCAAGTAGCGCGGAGGTCACGCCATGAGCGACGACGTGGCCGCGGACGGCGGGACGAAGGCCAGGGGCAAGGTCCTCCTGGAGATGAAGGGGATCGGCAAGTCGTTCCCCGGCGTGAAGGCGCTGGAGGGCGTGAGCCTCAGGGTCCGCGAGGGCGAGGTGCTGGCCCTCCTCGGCGAGAACGGCGCCGGCAAGTCGACGCTCATCAAGATCCTGTCCGGCGCCTACAGCAGGGACGAGGGCGAGATCTCGTTCGAGGGGAAGCCGGTCGACATCCGCAGCCCGGAGGACGCCCAGGCGCTCGGGATCTCCACCATCTACCAGGAGTTCAACCTGGCCAAGGACCTCACCGTCGCCGAGAACATCTTCATCGGCCACCTGCCGACGAAGGGCGTGCGCGTGGACTGGGCGGCGGCCCGCAAGCGGGCCCGCGAGCTGCTCGACCGCCTCGGCGCGCAGTTCGCGGTGGACGTGGTCGTCTCGCGGCTGTCGGTGGCGGAGCAGCAGCTCGTCGAGATCGCGAAGGCGCTCAACCGCAAGACCCGCATCCTGGTCATGGACGAGCCCTCGGCGGTGCTGGGCGAGGGCGACCTGGAGCGGCTGTTCCAGGTGGTCCGCGCGCTGCAGCGGCAGGGCATCGGCATCATCTACATCTCGCACCGGATGCGGGAGATCTTCGAGCTGGCGGACGAGGTCACCGTGCTGAAGGACGGGCGCTATGTCGGGACGCGCCACGTCTCCGAGGTGACGATGGACGACCTCGTCCGGCTCATGATCGGCCGCGACCTGAAGGACGTCTATCCGAAGCGCGAGCCGAAGCTGGGCGACGTGCTGCTCGAGGTGAAGAACCTGCGCCGGACGAAGCTCGTGCACGACGTGAGCTTCCAGGTGCGGGCAGGGGAGATCGTCGGCTTCGCCGGGATCACCGGCTCCGGCCGCACCGAGGTGGTGCGCGCCATCTTCGGAGCCGATGCCCACAGCGCCGAGATGCGCGTCCTGGGGCAGCCCTATCGCGCGCGCCACCCCACCGAGGCCATCCGGCGCGGCATCGCCCTCGTCAACGAGGACCGGAAGGCGCACGGGCTCTTCCTCAAGCTGAACGTCACCGTCAACACGACCATCTCGGCCCTGAAGCGGCTGTGCCAGCTCGGCGTCATCCGCCGCGCCAGCGAGCGCGAGCTCGTGGAGCGGATGATCCGCGACCTCCGCATCAAGACGCCCAACGCCGAGTTCCTCGTGCTCAACATGAGCGGCGGGAACCAGCAGAAGGTCATCCTGGCGCGCTGGCTGAGCATCGACACGAAGGTGCTCATCCTCGACGAGCCGACCCGCGGCATCGACGTGGGCGCGAAGAGCGAGATCTACCAGATCATGAACGAGCTCACGAAGCGCGGCGTGGGGATCGTCATGATTTCCTCCGAGCTTCCCGAGGTGCTGGGGATGAGCGACCGCGTCCTCGTCATGCGCGAGGGGACGATCATCGGCGAGCTGGCGCGCGCCGACGCCAGCGAGGAAGCCATCATGAAGTACGCGGTCGGCGACCTCGCCCACTGACCCGGCGGTCGCGGCCACTCACCCGGAGGTCGCGCCCCGCGACCGTCCGCCCCTCCCACGACCGCGCGTCGAGCGCGCGGGGTGGGTGACGTGACGCAACGGGTCGTGGTCCTCGTGGTTTGGACCGCTTTCCGTTGCGAACGGCAGCCAAACCCATCTGGCAGCCGATCTGCGGCGCGCGATTCCTTGACTTGCCAGTCGCGTCATCTCACAGTGCGGGCCATTGCCGGGTACGAAACCTACGAGGCAATCCCGCGGAGCGCTTTGCACGCGGCGTTTGGGCAGATGTCAACAGTGGCTCCATGAGAGGTCGCGAGAGGACGACATGGGGATCCGGTATTCGATGATGGTCGCCGCGACGGCGGCGCTGCTCGCGGCGAGCAACGCATCCGCGTTCGAGTTCCACGGTTACTTCCGTGACGGGCCTGGGTGGAACAGCAAGGGAGGTGGGCAGGTCTGCTTCGCCATGCCCGGCTCCGAGTTCAAGGCCCGCCTCGGCAACGAGTGCGAGCACTACTACGAGTTCTCACTGTCCGAGCAGATCTACAAGGACCAGAACGGCGTCGAGGCCAAGGTCGAGTGGATGCCGGCGTACGGCCTCCCCACGACCACGCCCGCCGGCAGCGGCGGCAACTTCGGCTTCGGCACCGGCAACGTCTACACGCAGCAGATCTGGGGCGGCATCAAGCTCCCCGGCGGCACGACGGTGTGGGCCGGCCAGCGCTACTTCCGGCGCCACAACGTGGAAGGCCTCGACTGGTTCTACTGGAACCCGTACCAGGGCAATGCCGCCGCCGGCGTCGAGGACATCGACCTCGGCTTCGGCAAGCTGGCGCTCAGCATCGGCCGCGTGGACGCGCTGACGGTCGGCACGACGCCGGTCGACGTGACCCGGGGCACCTACATGCGCCCGGAGGCGCGCATCTACGGCATCCCGCTCGTCGCGAACGGCACGCTGGAGCTGGGCGTCGACGTCGACATCGCCTACGACCAGGGTAGCGCGCTCGGCGCCGGCCGCACCGGCACGAGCCCGTGGTTCACGGCCGAGTACTTCCAGGACAAGCTCCTCGGCGGCTGGAACAAGCTCACCTTCCAGTACGCGAGCGGCGCCGCGGCCGGCATGAACACCGGCGTGGTGGGCGGCGCGAACAGCGACCCGAAGCAGTGGCGCATCGTGGAGCAGCTCGTCTTCCTGCTCGGAAACGACGTCTCGGGGCAGCTCGCGCTCGTGTACCAGGACTCGAGCAACTTCCTCATCGGCGGGCTGGCCAGCACCGCCGCGGGCGGCGCCACCGGCGAGCACATCTTCAGCGCCGAGCTGCGCCCGTCCTACCACTTCAACGACTACTTCAAGTTCCAGCTCGACGGGCTGTACCAGACGGTCTCGTTCAAGGACTCGACCGCGAGCTCGGCGAACATGTTCAAGCTGACGGCGGCGCCGACGCTGGTCACCGGCCGCGGGTTCTTCGCCCGCCCGGAGATCCGCGCGTACGTCACCTACGCGACCTGGAACGACTCGGCGCAGACGCTCGCCGCCGGTAACATCGCCAGCGGCGCGTTCGGCAGCGACAAGAACGGCCTCTCCTTCGGCGTCCAGATGGAGACCTGGTTCTAGCAATCCGCGCGTCACGTTCGGCATCGACGAGAAGCCGGGAGGGCTGGTCCCTCCCGGCTTCTCCGTTCGTAAGGAGGGACGGCATGCGGCTCCGGCTCACGGTCCTGCTCGCGAGCGGCGCGCTCGCCCTCGCCAGCTGCGCCACGGCGGCGTCCATGCGCAGGGAGCGCCTGCAGCGCGAGCTCGACGCGTTCGCGTACGCGAAGCCGCTCGACGAGGTGTGGCAGGAGGGGCGCCGGATGCTCGCCGAGCGCGGCTTCCCGCTCGCCGACAAGGACGCCGAGGCGGTGGGGCAGAAGCCGATGAGCTGGGCCGAGAAGATCCTCTCGCCGGCGCGTGAGACCGGTCCGGCGACGGAGGGTGGCCTGCTGCAGCGCATGGGGGTGGTGAAGGGCCGAAACCTCTCCGGCGCCGCGCAGGCCCTCGATACGGGCTGGAGCCAGTACGGCGAGCGCTATCACCTCGAGGGCCTGGCGGAGGGAACCGGCAGCCGCGTCCTCTTCACCTTCATCAAGCAGGGCAGCGACCGTCAGGAGACGAAGAGCCGAGACCTCGAGATGGAGCTCGACCTGATGAGGCGCGTGGATCCCGAGGCCGCGGAACGCATCGATCGGGCGGCCGACGCGCCCGGCCGCTGACCCGTCGGCGCCCGCCCGCCTCCTCCACCGCCGCCCGCACCCCAGGGCGTCCCCCGCGACCTGTCGACCGCCCGGGCCGGTCTTAGCTTCATCTCGGACGGGCCCACGGTGGGCTCGGGGGAGGCGTGTTCGATGAAGCGGCTGATCGCGGCGTGTGCGGTGGCGAGCTCGCTCGCCCTGGCTGGCCCGGCATGGGCGCAGGCGGGCGGCGGTGCGGGTGGCGGCAGCGGTAGCAGCGGGTCGGGCGGCGCCGGCAGCTCGACGCCGGTCTCGGAAGGCAAGTGGTACCAGGTGCAGAGCGTCGACAAGGACAAGGGCACGGTGAAGGTCCAGGACGGCGACGACATCACGATCAACAAGAGCACGCGCGTCACGCGAGACGGCGTCGCGTCCTCGATCGCCGACGTGCAGCAGGGCGACGAGGTCCGCGCGATGTGGCTCCACGGGAAGCACGAGGGGCCGGTCAACGAGCTGAACGTCCGCTCGAAGGACAAGGCGTCGACGGTCCCCAGCGCGAAGTGAGGCGGAGGTCGAAGGGGATCCGGGCTGCAGCGCGTTCGCGCCTGCAGCCCTTTCGCGCGCGTTCACCCGGCGTCGCCGGCTGAACGCCGGACATCACCAGCGCATGTCCTGCCCGGTCTTCACGGCCTCGTCGTCCGTCATCCAGCGCATGTTGGCGGTGTCGTACCTCCCGCCGTGCTTCGGCAGGACGATGTAGCCCACGAACCATCCAGGGCAGTTGCCGGTGGTCCGTCCGGTCGCAGGACACGGGTTCTTCTGCTGGTACACGAGCCGGAGCTGGCGCTGGATGTCCTGGATGCCCGAGCCGGTGGACTTCCCGCCGGCCGCGGCGATCCCGGGCGCGAGCGCCAGCGCGAGCCAGGTGAGCCGCGTCAGCGCGGCGCGTCTCGAGCTCATCGCCTTCACCTCGGCGCGATCATAACGCCGGCGGAGCCGCGGCGCGTCCGCGCGCGCTCCAAGGGGGCCCTTCCCACGAGCGCCCGTCCGCGGCACACCGGAGCGCGTCCATTCCAGCCGGTGCGGCCGCCCCGGCCGCGCCCGCTCGCGCGCGGAGGCGTCGATGAAGCCCGTCGTCTGGGGGGTGCTCGGCACCGCCAGGATCGCGACCGAGAAGGTGATTCCCGGCATGCGCGGGACCGCCGCGTGCGAGCTGCGCGCCATCGCCTCCCGCTCCGCCGAGGCGGCCCGGCGGGCCGCGGCCGCGCTCGGGATCCCGGTGGCGTACGGATCGTACGAGGCGCTCCTGGCCGACCCGGCCATCGAGGCCGTCTACATCCCCGTTCCGAACCAGCTGCACGTCGAGCTGTCGCTGGCCGCGGCGCGCGCCGGCAAGCACGTGCTCTGCGAGAAGCCCATCGCGCTCGACGCCGCCGAGGCGCGCCGCCTGGCCGAGGCGGCGGGCCGGGTCCGCATCATGGAGGCGTTCATGGTCCGCTTCCACCCGCAGTGGCTGCGGGTCCGTGAGCTCGTCCGCGCCGGGCGGGTGGGACGCGTCATGGCCGTCCAGACGTTCTTCTCGTTCTTCAACGAGGACCCCGCCAACATCCGCAACCGGCCCGAGACGGGTGGCGGCGCGCTGTACGACGTCGGCTGCTACGCCTCCCTGACCGCGCGCTGGGTGTTCGAGGCGGAGCCGCGCCGCGCCGTCGCGCTCGTGGACCGCGACCCGCGCTTCCGCACGGACCGCATGACGAGCGGCCTCGTCGACTTCGGCGAGGGCCGGCACCTCACCTTCACCGTCTCGACCCAGTCCGCCCGCTACCAGCGCGTGCAGGTGTGCGGTCCGCTCGGCCGCATCGAGGTGCGCGTCCCCTTCAACGCGCCGCAGGGCGGCGCCATGCGACTCCTCCTCGACGACGGGAGCGAGCTCGACGACGCGGCGGCGCGGGTGGAGACCCTCCCCGAGGCCGACCAGTACGCCCTCCAGGTACAGGCCTTCTCGCGCGCGGTGCGCGGCGAGATCGAGCTGCCCTTCGGCGTCGAGGACGCCGTGAGCAACATGCGCGTCCTCGACGCTCTCTTTCGCTCCGAGCGAACCGGCCGGTGGGAGGACGTCTGATGGCCCACATCGCAGCCGCGCAGCGCTACGAAGGGATGGCCTACCGCACCTGCGGCCGGAGCGGGCTCCGGCTGCCGCTGATCTCCCTCGGCCTGTGGCACGAGTTCGGGGATGCCAGCCCGCTCCAGCGGCAGCGCGAGATGGTGTTCACAGCCTTCGACCTCGGCATCACGCACTTCGACCTCGCCAACAACTACGGCCCGCCGTACGGGAGCGCGGAGCGGAACTTCGGTCGCATCCTGCGCGAGGACCTCGCCGCCTATCGCGACGAGCTCGTCGTCTCCACCAAGGCCGGCTGGGACATGTGGCCCGGGCCCTACGGGCAGGGCGGCGGCTCGCGCAAGTACGTGCTGGCGAGCCTGGACCAGAGCCTGCGCCGCCTCGGGCTCGACTACGTGGACGTCTTCTACTCGCACCGCTTCGATCCGGACACGCCGCTCGAGGAGACGATGGGCGCGCTGGCCGCGGCGGTGCAGCAGGGCAAGGCGCTCTACGTCGGCCTCTCCTCCTACTCGGCGGGCAAGACGCGCGAGGCGGTGGCGCTGCTGCGCGGGTGGAAGGTGCCCTGCCTCATCCACCAGCCGTCCTACAGCCTGCTCAACCGGTGGATCGAGCGCGGGCTGCTCGACGTGCTCGAGGCGGAGGGGGTGGGGTGCATCGCCTTCACGGCGCTGGCGCAGGGCCTGCTCACCGACAAGTACCTGCAGGGCATCCCGCAGGACTCGCGCATGCACCGCCCCGGCGGCGACTCCCTCCGCCGCGACCATCTCTCCGAGGAGAACCTGGCGCGGGTGCGCGCGCTCGACGCCATCGCGCGCTCGCGCGGCCAGAGCCTGGCGCAGATGGCGCTGGCCTGGGTGCTGCGCGATCCGCGCGTCACCAGCACGCTCATCGGCGCGAGCAGCCCGGCCCAGATCCGGGAGAACGTCGGCGCGCTCGCGAAGCTGCCCTTCACGGCCGAGGAGCTGCGCGCCATCGACGAGCACGCGCAGGAGGGGCACGTGAACCTGTGGGAGAGGCCGAGCACCGACCAGCGGCCGTGACGTCGCCGGCGCGCCCTCCGTCAGCGCGCCGTGCGACCCAGCTCCAGGGAGCGTGCGGAGGCGTCGAACCAGCGCAGCCGCGCCAGGAACATCACGTCGCCGCGCGCCTCGACGGAGGCCTCCGGGCGCGGCGCCTGGAGCGCGTTCCAGGGCTCGGCCGCCGCGACCGCTCCCGCCAGGAATCCCACCGCCGCCACCAACGCCACCCGCACCAGCATGTCCCCGCTCCCGCACGACCCCGCGCGCATCTGCTGCGCGGCGTGTGAAGGATTCGGACCGCGGCCGCGAAGAGCACCGGGGCTCGGTGGGTTTCCCCTGTGCGGGACGAGGGCGCGGGGCGCCCCGGCCGGTCTCTTCCGGGGCGCCCCCGTGCGTCAGGCGCGGCGCGGCGTCACCAGGCGACCTGGTAGAGCGCCGCGGCGCCGTTCTCGGCGAGGAGCCGGACGGGGACGAACGGCCCACCGCTCGGGTCGAACGGCTTCTCCCAGAGCAGGTACGGGAAGCTCCAGCCGGCGACGGTCATCTCCCAGCCCAGGAAAGGGCCGCCGCGCCGCTCCTGGTACCAGAACTCCGAGGGCCCGAGTCGCTCCCACCCGCGCCGCTCCAGGTAGCGCGTCACGCCGCCGGCGAAGAGGTAGGGCGTGATGGCGTCCGCCTCGATGGTGGCGAAGGACCCGAAGTGCAGGAAGGGGTTCGTGGCGTGGTCGTTGCGATGCGTCGCGACGGGCAGGAAGAAGCTCCCCCGGGGCACGCGGCTGGCGAGCGCACGCAGCTCGCGCATGTGCTGGTTCGCCGGCACGAGGTGGGCGCGGAGCAGCGCGGCGTTCCCGGCGGCCAGCAGCAGCGCGAGCGCGATCGCCCGGCGCGCGCTGCGCCCCGACTCCTCGGCGAGCGCGAGCGCGGCGAAGAGGAGGAAGAGCGGCACGAAGGGCAGCGCGCGGCAGTCGATCCAGGCGACGTAGCCGTGCGCCAGGGGCGTCGCGTCGTAGAGGGCGAGGTACGCCGCGGCGAGCGCGACGGCGGCGACCGCGCGCTCGTTCCGGCGCCGGCGCGAGCGCCCGCCGCGCGCCAGCACCGCGAGCACGCCCGCGAACAGGGCGCAGAGCGGGACGTCGAACCGGTACTCGTAGCGGTGGAAGAGGGAGACGGTGCGCTTGAGCTTCAGGAGCAGCGGGTCGTAGAGCGCGACGCCGGGTGCGACCTCCCCGTGCGCCGAGGCCACCTCCCAGCCGACCGCCGCGAGCAGCGGGACGGCGCCGGCCGCCACGCGGAGGAAGGGCGCGCGCCTCCCGCCGAGCGCGAGGAGGCCGGTGACGGCGGCGGCGACGCCCGTCATGAGGACGGCGGAGAGGTGGGTGAGGTATCCGAGCGCGACGCACGCCGCGTAGGCGAGCCACCAGCGCGGCCGGCCGGACTCGAGGAAGCGCTGCCAGGCCGCGAGCGCGAGCAGGGTCTCGGCCACGCTCAGGCGGTACGCCTGGAACCCCGCCATGAACGTCCAGTCCGTCCCGAGATAGAACGCGACCAGGGTCGCCACCGCGATGCTGGACGGCCGGTAGCGGCGCAGCCGGAGGTAGCCGGCGACCGCGGCGGGGAGCGACGCCCACGTCACGACCACCCACAGGCGCCCGGCGGCGTACGGGCCGAGCCGCTCGACGAGGCCGGCGAGCGACAGGTCGGCGAGGAGATACGGCGCCGGCCCGAGCCGGAGCGTGAAGGCGTCGCCGAAGCGAGCGCCGCCGTGGAAGAGGAGGTCGGCCAGGATGACGGCGCGCGAGAGGTGGTTCGGGACGTCCTGGAACGGCAGCGCGTCGAGCGACCAGAAGAGCGCGGCGTACGCGCCCGCCACCAGGACGCCGGCCGCCGCCGCGGCCGCGATCCAGGCCCGCGCCCTCGATCGAGCGCCCTTCGACTCCGCTTCGCTACGCTCAGGGCGAACGGGGGCGAGGCCGGAGTCGAAGGGCTCAGGGCGAACGGGGGTGTCGACACATCCGGGCACGGGCATCACAGCCAACGCCGCCCCTGGTACCAGGCGACGGTGCGGGCCACGCCGGCGGCGACGTCGTTCCGGGGCGCCCAGCCCAGCTCGTCGCGTGCCTTGCGGGAGGACACGAGGCGGTCCTGCGAGAAGAAGGCGACGCCGTTGCGCGTGAGCGGCGCGGTGAAGCCGCCGGCGCGGGCGAGCCCCTCGAGCCCGCCCGCCACCAGCATGGCGGACCAGCGCGGCAGGCTGAGGCGGGGCGGGCTCACCGCCAGCGCCGAGGCGATGGTGGCCCCCAGCTCGCGAAAGGTGACCGGCCGCGGGCCGACGAGGTGGTAGGCCTCCCCGGCGCGGCCGCGGCGCAGGCAGGCGAGGAGACCGGCCACCACGTCCTCGACGAAGGTGGGCTGGCACAGCGACCGCCCGCGGTCGACGTAGAAGAAGCGGCCGCGCTGGATGGCCTGGAAGAGCCGGAGCACGTGCCGGTCGCCGGGTCCGTAGATGAAGCCCGGGCGCGCCAGCACCACGTCGAGGCCGCGGCGCGCGAAGTCGAGCGCGACCCGCTCCGCCTCGGCCTTGCTGCGCTCGTAGGCGGTGGTCGGCGCCGGCGCGGCGTCCTCCTCCACCGGGCGGGCGGTGGGCCCGAGGACGCCGGGGCTGGAGAGGTGCAGCACGCGCGGGCGGCGCGGCGAGGAGAGCGCCGCCTCCATGAGGTTTCGCGTCCCGGCCACGTTCGCCTCGGCGAGCTCGCTCTCGGTCACGCCGAAGGCGCCGAGGCGGCCGGCGGCGTGCACGATCCAGTCTGCGCCCTCCACCAGCGGCCCGAGCGTGGCCGGTTCGCCGACGTCGCCCTCGTGCCAGGTGACCGGCACGCCCGCGAGGACGGAGACGTCCGACGACGCGCGGCGGAGCGCGTGCACCTCGACCCCGCTCGCCGCCAGCGCCCGCGCCACGGCGCTGCCGAGGAAGCCGGTCGCGCCGGTCACCGCCGCGCGCCCCGGCGCACGCCCGCCCATCACGCCCCCCCTTCCACCGCGCCGGGCGCAGGCCGCGACGACGGCTCGCCGCGCTGCTCCGGTGCGGCGCGGGGCGGCGCCCAGGTGGTGAGCCACCCGCCCACGTTGGCGACGGCGCCGCCCGCCACCATGCACGCCGCCACCGCGACGAGCCCGCTCCCCGCGGCGGCGAACATGGCGGCGCCCTGCGCCCCGACCACCGCCAGCAGCGCCAGGACGAAGCGCTGCCGGCCCGTGGAGAGCGCGTAGTTGAGCCAGATGTTCACGCCGGCGTAGAGGGTCCCTGCGAGGCAGGCCAGCGCCAGGACGAGCCCGGGGTCGGCGTAGTCGGCCGTGAAGACGCGGCGGACGACCGCGCCGGGGGCGACGAGGTAGAGCGCGGAGAGCGCGAGCCCGGGCGCCAGCGAGCCCGCGAGCGCGAGGAGGAGGATGGGGCGGGCGTCGCGCCCCGAGGCGCTCCGCTGCGCCGACTTGGGGAACAGCACGAAGGAGAGCGCGCAGGGGATGAAGAAGCTGATGCGCTCGAAGGTGACCACCGCGCCGTAGTCGCCGGCGAGCCGCGGCGGGAAGGTCATCTTCACCACCAGCGCGTCGAGGTTGGTGAGCAACCCGATGGCGGCCAGGCCGAGCACCGTCCACGCCGCGTACGAGGCGCTCACCACCTCGCGGCGGGCGCGCTCCGGCCGGCGCAGCCACGGCCGCAGCCAGGCGAGGCCGATGGCGACCGCGCCGACCGCGGCCAGGGGCTGCGCCGCGATGGCGCCGCTGGCGCCGGCGCCGAGGAGGACGAGGGCCGCCGCCAGGGCCAGGCGCAGCGCGGCCTGGCCGACCTGCACGACGCCGAGCGCGCCGAACGCCTGGATCCCCTGGAGCGCGCCGAGCGTCGCCTCGCGCAGGAACAGCATGAGGACCATGCCGCAGGCGGCCCAGAGCGGCCAGGGCGAGGCGAGGCGGAGCGGGCCCGCCAGCGCCGGGGCGAGCGCCACCGCCGCCGCGGTGGCGGCGAGGCCCCAGCCGCAGCACCAGCGGCGCACGCGCCCGAGGAAGGCGGCGAGGTCGTCGGTGCCGTCCGGGCGCGCGTCGATGGCCGCGCCGTGGAACGCCACCACCATGCGGATGGCGGTGGCGACCGAGAGCAGCACCTGGAGGAGCGCGGTCACGGCCACGAACACGCCGAACTCGGCCGGCCCGAGCCAGCGGCCGGTGAGGACGCTCACGCCGTAGTCGAGCGCGCCCGCGACCAGCATCGCCGAGCCGAGGACGAGCCCGTGGCGCGCGCCCCGCGACCGCAGCAGGCGCGCCGCGCGCTGGCCGATCTCCGTCACCGCTCCTCCGTGCCGGCGTAGCTCATGACCGGACGGTAGACGCAGGTGCAGCGGCGGCCGCGGGGGCAGCCCTCGAGCGGCAGCCGGGGCGCGGTCGCCGGGTCGTGGACCCGGCCCGGGTCGAGCCCGGCGGCGAGCGCGCAGCAGCCGGGCGCGGTCTCGATGCGCACGCCGACGATCGACCCCTTCGCCTTCATGCCGAGTCGGTACGCCGCCAGGGTACGCTCCGCGTACCGGGGGTCCTTCTCCGTCTCCCGGTGGAACCGGTTCAGCCACTCGAAGGCCATGGGCGGGAGTTCCTAGGCCGGGGTGGAAGGTGCGGTGGGGGCGCCGGCGGTCGGCCCCGGCGCCGGTGTCGCGGCGGGCTCCCCGGCCTGCCCGCGGCGCGCCAGGTTGCGCGTGGCGCGCACCATCGTGGGCAGGTCGTGGAGCATGTTGGTGTAGGAGGCGTTGGCCAGCGGGCAGTGGCACTCCTTCGCCGCGATGCTGCGCCGGGCCTCCCGGATCCTCTCCCCGAACCAGATGCGCTTGAAGTCGTACTCCACGTCGCGCAGCCGCCCGAGGTCGTCGGCGCGCACGCAGCAGGGCCAGACCGTCCCGTTCGCGTAGATCTGCGCGCTCGCCCAGCCCGCGTAGCAGGGGATGACCTGGTCCTGCTCGTCGAGGATGCGCTTGACGAGCTTGTAGTACTCGATGCGCATCGCCTCGGTGAACCGGGCCATGCGCGAGTAGCTCTTCCCCTCGACGTAGGCGATGAGCCGGTCGATGGCGCGGCCGTAGGCCTCCTTCGACGGCGTGATGGGGAGCCCGACCGTGTCCAGCTCGACCCGCGGCTCGGCGATCTCGGTGATGAACTGGTCGGCGCCGGACCGGTCGGCGTAGGCGATGAGCTCGTCGAGGTGGCCGACGCTGAAGACCGAGATCACCGAGTGGATGCCGACGGTGAGGTTGGGAAGCCGGCGGCGGAGTGCCAGCAGCTGCCCGAGCCGCTCCTCGAACTTCTCGAAGTTGCCGGGGATGCCGCGGATCTCGTCGTGCTTCGCGCCGATCCCGTCGAGCGACAGGTTCACGATGAGCTGGCTGCCGGGGCAGGCGCGCGCGATGCGCTCCACGCGATCGGGGATGGTGGGGAGGATGGCGTTGGTGGGGATGTTGATGACGCCGGGCTGGCAGTGCCGGTAGGCGAGCTCCGCCAGCTCGACGACGTGCGGGTACATGAGCGGCTCGCCGCCGCTGATGGTGAACCAGTAGGGCGCCTTCCCGAGCGAGGCGAGGACCTTGTCCCACTCCTCGATGGTGAGCTCGTCCTCGCGCTTCATCCAGATGTTGCAGGTGCGGCAGCGCGAGTTGCACTTCGGCGACGGCGAGAGCGTGACGTTGAGGGGCAGCATGCGCGGCCACCCCGTCCGGCGGTAGGCCATGAACAGCGGCACGCGCGCCAGCACCGAGGCGAGCGAGTTCATCGCGCCTCCTCCACGGCGCCGGCCCCGGTGGCCGGGGGGTCGGCCGCGGTCGCGGGCGCCGGCGGCGCGAGCCGCTTCGTGGTCGTCGCGATGGCCCAGACGGAGTGATCGCGCCTGCTCCGGTAGTCGCGTCGCCCGAGCAGGCGGCCGTACAGCTCGAGCGCGGCCACCGCCCAGGTCCAGGCGAACGCGCGCGGGCGCCACGGCAGCCCGCGCAGCACGAGCCCGAGCACCTTCCAGCCACTCAGGGTGGAGACGCGGTACCCGACCTCGTGGCGGAGCGCCAGGTGCCCGGCGTAGATGCGGCGCCGCTGCGAGAGGAAGTCGGCGATCGTCTCGGGGCCCTTGTTGCGGACGATGGCCGACGCCACGTAGCGGACCCCGTAGCCCTGCCCGCGGATCACGGGCTCGATGCTGGCCTCGTCGACCGAGGTCTTGTACGGGATGCGCTGGAACACCTTGCGGAACGCGACCAGCTCGCCAGCCTTGAAGGCGACGAGGTTCATCCGGTGGTGCAGGTCCCAGAGGAGGTGGGCCGCGAACCCGAGAAACGTCCGGGGGTCGTCGACCGGCACCGGGCGGCAGGTGGTGAGCCCGATCTCCGGCTCGCGGAACGGGTCCACCACGCGCTCCAGCGTCCCCGGCGCGGGCACGAGGTCCGCGCTGCACAGCACGAGCACCTCCTCGCGCGCGCGGGCCAGGAACAGGTTCACCGCCGAGGCCTTGCCCTCGCGCCGCGGCTGGACGACCAGCTCCACCCGGGCGTCGCGCTCGGACCACCGGCGCACGACGTCCTCGGTGCCGTCGGTGCAGCCGGAGGCGACCACGATGACCTCGGAGAGGACGAGGCGCGCCCCACGCTGCGCGAGGAGCGCCTCGACGAGCTGGCCGATGTTGGCCTCCTCGTTGTGGGCCATGATGCCGACCGACACGCGGACGCGGGGTGACGCCTCGGCAAGGGCGGAAGCGCTCGGGATCATGATGGTCACGAAATTAACCCCCGGTTGGTGACCCCGAACGTACCCGATTGATGGCCTGCGTCCCTGGGAAGTTCACGAAACGCGAAATACGCTCCCGCCGATCGGGGTCAGGGCCGGGCGTGCGGGCGCCCGCGGAGCGTCGTCGCGGTGCCGCGTGCACCCCTCCGGGCGGAGCGCCTCGCCTTGATCGGTCGCCGGCGGGCCGACATGAGCGCCCGCCGGAGGCGGCCATGGCGCACGGCGAATGCCACGCGAGCTGCTCTTCCCTCTTCGGCTGCGGCGAGAGCGGGCCGGGTCTGCGGGGCGGCGAGGATCTCGCCGCGCACCTCCTCGACCGCCGCGCGCGCGACCGTCTCCCGCGCCTGGGGGTCTCCGGCGAGGCGATGGACGAGCTGCTCACGGCGCGCGGTCGCGAGCGGCGATCGCTCCTGCGCGGGGGCGGCGTGCTCGGCGCCATGGTCGCGGCGGGCCCGCTCTTCACGGCGGCGTGCACCTCGCCGCGGGCGCAGGCCACCCCCGCCGGGGGCGGCCCCGCGGCCGGCGCGATGCCCGCCGGCTTCGGCGCGCCGGATCCGGCGGCCGGGCGCGTCCACGTCGTGCCCTCGAACCCGCAGACCGTGCGGCTGGGCGTGTTCGACACCACGCTCCCGCTCGTGGCCGAGGTCGAGTCCGGGGACGTCGTCTCGTATCCGAACACCTGGACGCACTTCCTCGACCGGATGCAGCCGGGCGTCCCGGTGGAGCAGCTGGCGCAGTGGCGGCGCGAGAACCCGGGCAAGGGTCCCCACTCCATCATCGGACCGGTGGGCGTCCGCGGCGCCCGTCCCGGCGACGCCCTCGAGATCCGCTACCTGCGCGTCCGCCCGCGCCCGTGGGCGGCCAACTTCAACAACCCCGGCGCGCTCGGCACGGGCGCCCTCGCCGATCTCTTCCCGGAAGGGCAAGTCCGGTACCTCGACCTCGACCTCTCGCGCATGACGACCCGCTTCGCCGACGGCATCGAGCTGCCGCTGCAGCCGTTCCAGGGGACGCTCGGCGTGGCGCCGCCGGCGGGCTGGCTGGGCAGCACGACCGGGGTGGTGAGCTCGGTCCCGCCGGGGCCGCACGGCGGCAACGTCGACCTGCGCGAGCTGGCGGAGGGCACCCGCCTCTACCTGCCGGTGTGGCAGCCCGGCGCCAAGATCTTCACCGGCGACTCGCACGCGCTGCAGGGCGACGGCGAGGTGAACCTCACCGCGCTCGAGACCGCCATGGAGGAGCTGCGCATCCAGGTGGTGCTTCACCCCGGGGCGGGCCTGGAGTGGCCGTTCGCCGAGACCGCGACGCACTGGATCGCGCTCGGCATGGACAAGAGCCTCGACACCGCCTTCCGCATCGCGCTCGTCAACGCGATCGACTTCCTCTCGAGGCGCGCGGGGCTCTCCCGGCTCGACGCCTACGCGCTGTGCAGCCTCGGCGTCAGCTTCCGCATCACGCAGGTGGTGGACGTGAACAAGGGCGTGCACGCCATGATCCCGAAGGCGATCTTCGACCCGGCGCTCCGCGATCGCGTCAAGGTGGCGTGATCCGCCGCGGCGCCGCCGGTAGAGATCCGGTCGTGAGCGACGCGACGCGCAAGCGGGAGGCGAACGACTCCTCGGCGAGCAGCGACGGGGCGCCGCCGCGCCCGCCCAACAAGCCGTGGCGGGCGGAGGGGCTGCCCCGCGGGAGGCCGGAGGGGGGCGCCCGGCCCCCGCGCGACTGGTTCGGCCTGGCCGCGCGCGGGCTCCTCGTCTACGCCGTCATCTTCGGGCTGGTCACGCTGCAGGACCGCCTCAACGGCCCGGCCACCATCTCGTACTCCGAGTTCGTGAAGCAGGTGCAGGCCGGGAACGTGGCCGAGGTGTTCTCGCGCGGCGAGAGCATCCAGGGCGCCCTGCGCGAGGCGCGGCCCGTCCCGCCGCGCGAGGGCGCGAAGGAGCAGGACAAGCAGAAGGAGACCTACCAGCGCTTCGCCACCGAGCGGCCCTCGTTCGCGCGCGACGACCTCCTCGCCAGCCTGGAGAAGAGCGGCGCCAGCGTGCGCGCCACGCCGGTGGTCCAGGAGCGCGGCACGCTCACCAACCTGCTCATCTCCATCGCGCCCATCGTGCTCATCATCCTCTTCTACCGCTGGATGTTCCGGCGGCAGCAGAGCGCGCTGGGAGGCGTCTTCGGCGCGGGCGCGAAGAAGAAGCCGGTCGATCCCGAGACGGTGCGCGTCACGTTCGAGGACGTCGCCGGCATCGACGAGGTGAAGGGCGAGATCCAGGAGATCGTCGACTACCTGCGCGCGCCGGAGAAGTACCGCGACGTCGGCGCGCGGGCGCCCAAGGGCGTGCTCCTCACCGGGCCGCCCGGCACCGGCAAGACGCTGCTGGCGCGCGCCACCGCCGGCGAGGCGAAGGTGCCGTTCTTCTCCGCCAGCGCCTCGGAGTTCATCGAGATGATCGTGGGGGTGGGCGCGAGCCGCGTGCGGGAGCTGTTCCAGGCGGCGCGCGAGGTGGCGCCCGCCATCGTCTTCATCGACGAGATCGACACCATCGGACGCGCGCGCGGCGGCAGTTCGTCGATGAGCGGCCATGACGAGCGCGAGCAGACGCTGAACCAGATCCTCACCGAGATGGACGGCTTCTCGGGCGCCGAGGGCGTCATCGTCCTCGCCGCCACCAACCGCCCGGACGTGCTCGACCCTGCGCTGCTGCGCCCGGGCCGCTTCGATCGCACCATCACCGTGAACACGCCGGACCAGGTGGGCCGCCTGGAGATCCTGCGCGTC
>DASTGH010000354.1:0-7739 GCA_035719345.1 Anaeromyxobacteraceae bacterium | reverse complement strand
CGCCCGGCCGCCCGCTGCGCGCCCATGACGCCGCCGCGCTGGCCGCGGCGGGCGTGGTCCGGGTCGCCGTGGCCACCCGGCCCCGCGTCCGGCTCGTCGTGGCGGGCCCCAAGGCCGGCCCCGACGCCCACGCGCCGATGCTGCGCGCCCTCGTCGCGCGCGACGGCGGCGCGCCGGAGGTCGCGCCGGGCGGGCCCCTCGGCGAGGCCATGGCGCGCGCCGCGCAGGAGCCCGGCGCCGACCTCGTCCTCGTCACCGGCCGCAGCGGCACCGGGCCGGACGACGACGCGCCCGCCGGGCTGGCGCGCCACGGCGCGCTCGAGCTGCACGGCCTCGCGCTCCGCCCGGGCGGCTCGACCGGCCTCGGCGTCGCCCACGGCATCCCGGTCGTTCTCCTGCCGGGGGATCCGCTCGCCTGCCTGTGCGCCTACGAGCTCGTCGCCGGACGGCTCGTCCGGCGCCTCGCCGGGCGCGGCCCGGAGCTGCCGCACGCCACCCGGGACGCGACGCTCGCCCGCAAGGTCGCCTCCGCCGTCGGTTACGTGGAGGTCTGTCCGGTGCGCCTGGCGGAGGGCGTCGCCGATCCGGGCGGCATCCCGGACTTCGGCGGGCTGTGGTCGGCGGCGCGCGCGGACGGGTTCGTGATCGTGCCCGCGGCGCTGGAGGGGTACCCTCCGGGCGCGCGCGTGACGGTCCACCTCTACCACTAGGAGCGAGGAGGCTCTCGATGGCCACCGATCGGCTGAGGGACGCGCTGCGGCGCGCGGCCGGGCAGGAGCAGTTCCTCGAGGTGGTGGACCGGGACGAGGCCGAGGCGCGCTTCCGGCGCCACCTCGCGCTCCGGCCGCTCGGTCGCGAGACGGTGCCGCTCAGCGCCGCGCTGGGCAGGGTGCTGGCGGAGGACGTGGTGGCGGCGGTCGACGTGCCCGGCTTCGACCGCTCCACGGTCGACGGCTTCGCGGTGCGCTCGGCCGACGTGGCCGGCGCGTCGGAGGACGCGCCGCACACGCTGCGGCTCAACGCCGAGATCCTGACCCCCGGCGTCGAGCCCGGCCTGACGGTCGAGGCGGGTACCGCCACCGTCATCGCCACCGGCGGCATGCTGCCCCGCGGCGCCGACGCGGTCGTCATGGTGGAGTTCACCGAGGCGCGCGAGCAGGGCGGCGCGACGTGGGTGGACGTCCGGCGCCCGGCCGCGCCCGGCGATGCGGTGGCGGCGGCGGGCAGCGACATCGCCCGCGGCGAGACGGTGCTCCGCGCCGGCCAGCTCGTCACCTCTCGCGAGATCGGCGCGCTGGCGGCGGTGGGTCGGGCACAGCTGGACGTGTGGCGGAGGCCGCGCGTCGCCATCTTCTCGACGGGAGACGAGGTGGTGCCGCCGGGCGCCTCGCTCCCGCACGGCTCGATCTACGACTCGAACGCCTCGATCCTGGCCGCGGCGGTGGAGGAGCTGGGCGGGACACCCGTGGTGCTCGGCATCGCCCGGGACGACGAGGGCGCCATGCAGGCGATGCTGCAGCGGGCGCTGGAGCACGACGCCGTGCTGCTCTCGGGCGGCACCTCCAAGGGCGCGGGGGACGTGGCGGCGCGCGTGGTGGGGCGGCTCGGCGACCCCGGCATCGTGGTGCACGGCGTCGCGCTCAAGCCGGGCAAGCCCATCTGCCTCGCCGTCACCGGCGGCAAGCCGGTGGTGATCCTGCCCGGCTTCCCGACCTCGGCCATCTTCACGTTCCACGAGTTCGTCGCGCCCGTCCTCCGCGCCTTCGCCGGCCGCCCGCCGGAGCAGCGCGATTCGGTCGACGCGGTGATGGCGGCGCGCATCGCCTCGCAGCGCGGCCGGACCGAGTACGTGATGGTGTCGCTCGTGGAGCGACCCGGCGGAGGCCTCGCCGCGTACCCGAGCGGCAAGGGCTCGGGTGCGGTGACCGCGTTCGGGCAGGCGGACGGGTTCGTCACGGTGAGGGCGCACGCGGAGTCGGTGGCGGCGGGGGCGCCGGTCGAGGTCACGCTCATCGGGGGTCCTCGCCGGCCGGCGGACCTGGTGGTCATGGGCAGCCACTGCGTCGGCCTCGATCTCCTGCTGGGGCGGCTGACGCGCGAGGGGCTCTCGGTGAAGGCCATCGCCGTCGGCAGCACCGCCGGGCTGGCCGCGGCGAAGCGGGGCGAGTGCGACGTCGCTCCGGTGCACCTCCTCGACGCGGCGACGGGCGTCTACAACCGGCCGTTCCTCTCCGAAGGCCTCGCGCTCGTCCCCGGCTACCGGCGGACGCAGGGGATCGTGTTCCGCCGCGGGGACGGCCGCTTCGAGGGCCAGCGCGCGGAGGAGGCGGCGGCGCGCGCCGCCGCGTTCCCGGACTGCCTCATGATCAACCGGAACCCGGGGAGCGGGACGCGCATCGTCATCGACCGCCTGCTCGGCGCGGCGCGTCCGCCCGGGTACGGGCACCAGGCGCGGACGCACAACGCCGTCGCGGCGGCCGTGGCACAGCGCCGGGCCGACTGGGGCGTCGCCATCTCCGCGGTGGCGACGACGTACGGGCTCGGGTTCCTGCCGCTCGCCGACGAGCACTACGACCTGGTGGTGCCGAGCGACCGGCTGGAGCGAGCCCCGGTGCGGCGGCTCGTCGAGGTCCTCGCCGACCCGGGGGTGCGCGACGGGCTCGCACGCCTGGGGTTCTCGCCGTAGCGCGGCCGTCACCGCGCGGCGGGCGCGTGGTGGACCGCCTCCAGGCGATGCCCCTCCGGATCGCGCACGAACGCGGCGAAGTAGCCGGGGCCGTAGCGCGGCCGCAGGCCGGGGAGCCCCTCGTCGGCGCCCCCGGCGCGGAGGGCAGCGGCATGGAAGGCGCGGACCTGCTCGTCGCTCGCGGCCGCGAAGGCGAGGTGCATCCCGGGCGCGGGCGCGGCCGCGGCGTGGACGAAGAGCGCGAGCCGATCGTCGCCGCCGGGCGGGCCGTAGCCGGCGCCGTCGTCGCGCGTCCAGACCCGCGCCAGCCCGAGCGCGCCCAGCGCCGCGTCATAGAAGGCGGTCGCGCGCCGGAGGTCGCGCACGCCGAGCGAGAGGTGGTCGAGCATCGGGCCCTCCGCCGCGGATCTAACGGCGGGCGCCCGGGCGCGCGTGACCAGCGCCTCCGGACAGGTGATCCCCCGGCGTGAGGCCCCCCGCCGGTCGGCTCCCGCCTGCGCCGGCGGTGCTTACGAAGGCGCATGCGCGAGCGCGGCCCCGACGTCATCTCCGACCTCTGGTACAAGAGCGCCGTCATCTACAACTGCGACGTCCGCACCTACCTCGACTCGGACGGAGACGGGGTGGGCGACTTTCGCGGCCTGCAGCGGCGGCTCGACTACCTCGCCGGGCTCGGCATCACCGCCATCTGGCTCATGCCGTTCTACCCGTCGCCCGACCGCGACGACGGCTACGACATCACCGATTACTACAACGTCGCGCCGCGCTACGGCACGCTCGGGGACTTCGTCGAGTTCACCCGGTCGGCGCGCCAGCGCGGGATCCGCGTCATCACCGACCTGGTGGTGAACCACACCTCGGACGAGCACCCCTGGTTCGAGGAGGCGCGCTCCTCGCGGACCTCGCGTCGCCGGGACTGGTACGTGTGGTCGAAGGCGCGGCCCCGCGACTGGAGGGAGGGGGTCGTCTTCCCCGGCGTGCAGAAGTCCACCTGGACCCGCGACCGGCGGTCCGGCGAGTGGTACTTCCACCGCTTCTACGACTTCCAGCCGGACCTCAACACCTCGAACCCCGAGGTGCAGGCGGAGATCCGCCGCATCATGGGGTTCTGGCTCGAGCTCGGGGTGTCGGGCTTCCGCATGGACGCGGTGCCGTTCGTCATCGCGAGGAAGGGCCCCGGCGTCCGGCCCACCGAGCAGTACGACATGCTGCGCGACCTGCGCGCGTTCCTCTCCTGGCGCGGCGAGGACGCCATCCTGCTGGCCGAGGCCAACGTCCAGCCCGGCACCGACCTCGAGTACTTCGGCTCCGACGGCGACCGGATGCAGATGATGTTCAACTTCCACGTGAATCAGCACCTCTTCCACGCGCTCGCCTCCGGGGACGCCGGCCCGCTGGCGAAGGCGATGGAGCGCACCCGCGACCGCCCTCCCACCGCCCAGTGGGGCGTCTTCCTCCGCAACCACGACGAGCTCGACCTCGGCCGGCTCACCGAGCCGCAGCGCCGGAAGGTCTTCGCCGCCTTCGCGCCCGACCGCGACATGCAGCTCTACGGCCGCGGCATCCGGCGCCGTCTCCCGCCCATGCTCCGCGGCGACGGCCGCCGCCTGCGCATGGCCATGAGCCTCATGTTCACGCTCCCCGGAACGCCGGTGGTGCGGTACGGCGACGAGATCGGCATGGGCGACGACCTGGCGCTCGAGGAGCGGCAGTGCGCCCGCACCCCGATGCAGTGGTCGACCGAGCCGCACGGCGGGTTCTCCAGGGCGGCGCGGACGGTCCTCCCGGTGATCGAGGACGGCCCGTGGGGCTACCGCAGCATCAACGCCGCGGCGCAGCGCCGCGACCCGGAGTCGCTGCTCAACTGGACGGAGCGCATGATCCGCATGCGCAAGGAGTGCCCGGAGATCGGGTGGGGCGAGTTCGACGTGCTGCCCGCCGGCCACCGCGGCGTGCTCGCCATGCGCTACGCCTGGCGGAACAACGCGGTCGTGGCGGTCCACAACCTCCGCGACGAGCCGGTCGAGGCGTCGCTGCAGGTCCCGGAGGATCGCCTCACGAACCTCTTCACCGAGGCCCACAGCCGGCGGCGAGGCCGCGGCCCGCACCGCATCTCGCTCGAGGGCTACGGCTACCGCTGGTACCGGGCCGGCGGGCTCGACTACCTGCTCAAGCGCCGGGACTGGTGACGGGCCCGGCGGGCGCCGGCGACGCGCCCGAGGAGGCGCGCACCACCAGCGTCCCGTGCAACAGGATGTCGCGCGTCGGCAGCTCGGCGCCCGCCACCCGGTCCAGCATGGCGGCGAGCGCGGCGGCGCCGATCTGCCGCGCCGGCTGGCGGACCGTGGTGAGCGGTACGGGCAGCAGGCTCGCGTACTCCACGTCGTCCACGCCCACGAGCCGCACGTCGCGCGGGACGGCGACGCCGAGCGCGAGGAGCGAGCGCATCATCCGCGCGGCCGTCCAGTCGTTGGCGCAGACGATGCCGTCGGGGCGCGCCGCTGCGAGGAGCCGCGCCACGTCCGGCGCGTCGGCCGGCTCGAGCCGCCACGAGAGCGCCGGGTCGAGGGGCAGCCCGCGCGCGTGCAGCGCCTCGCGGTAGCCGGCCTCGCGCGCCGCGACCGTGGCAGCGGCGTGCGGCCGGGCGGCGAACGCGACGCGGCGCGCGCCCGAGGCGAGGAGGTGCTCGGCCGCGACGTAGCCGGCGCGCAGGTTGTCGAGGCCGACGAGGTCGTGATGGCCGCGATCGGGGTAGGGGACCGCGGTCCGGTCGAGGAGGACGACGGGGATGCGGGCGTCGTCGAGGGCGGCGGTGATCCTGCGGTTGGCGGAGTCGGCGCCGGCGACGAGCTCGAGCGGGGCGAAGAAGACGCCGGAGACCCGCCGCTCGACGTACTGGCGGCACAGCTCCCAGGCGCGGTCCTCCTTGGACGCGGCGTCGTCCCGGGTCGCCCCCCACAGGAGCGCGTGCCCGCGCGCCAGCGGCGAGGAGGCGATCCCGCGCCAGATGGCCTCGAAGATCTCGGTCTCGCCGAGCTCCGGGACGAGCATCCCGAACGACAGCGCGCGCGAGGCGGGCTCGCGCCGCACGAACGTGCCGGAGCCGGCGCGGCGGTCGACGAGCCCGGCGAGCTGGAGATCGCGGACGGCGCGCCCGACGGTGATGCGCGAGGCGCCGAACTGCCGGACCAGCTCCGCCTCGCTGGGGAGGCGCTCCCCCGGCCGCCACCGGCCGGCGCGGATCGCCTGCTCCAGGGCCGCGTAGATCTGGCGGTGCTTCCAGGCAGCAGCCCCGGAGCGCTCGGGCATGACGAAGCTGATATATCATGGCGCGCGGCGGCGCAAGCTCGATCGGCAGGCAGGATCTCGAACATTCTCGTGACAATTCACGCAAATCTCGAAAGGGCGTTGACGTGACGCGGCGCGCTAGTCATGTTGTGGCCGCTCGCCAGCCAAGCATGGTCTGTCATAAGTACTCATATCAGCTAGCGAGCAGGAGCAGCCGATGACCAGCAACAGCCGACCGAAGCACTACCTCGTCGTCTCCGACTTCGACCAGACGCTGAGCTTCAACGACTCGGGCCACGTCCTCGCCGACCTCCTCGGCGTCGGCGGCTTCCCCGAGCGCGTCGCCGGGCTCGCCCGGTCGAACCTCGTCCAGCAGGGCGCCGAGCTGGCCTACCTCATCCGGCACGATCCGGACTTCCGCGGCGTGCGGCGCGAGCACCTCGCCGAGGCCGGGCGGCGGGTGCGCCTGCGCCGCGACATCCCCGCGCTCGTCGACTTCCTCGGCCGCGGCGTGGACGGGGCGCAGTTCTCCTTCTTCGTCGCCTCCGCCGCGCCGCAGGAGGTGATCCGGTCGGCCCTGGACGGCATCCTGCCGCCGGATCACATCTTCGGCACGGAGCTCGACTTCGACCCGGACTCGGGCGAGGTCCGCTCCGTCGTCCGCACCTCGGCCGGCTACGGCAAGGTGGCGGTGGTGGAGGAGCTGGAGCGCCGGCTCGAGACCGAGCCGGCCCGGACCATCTACGTGGGTGACGGCAGCTCCGACGTGCACGTCATGCTCCACGTGAACAACCGCGACGGGTTCACCATCGCCGTCTCGGAGAACCGGATGCTGGCGAACATCGCCCGCAGCACGGTCCTCTCCGACAGCGCGTTCAGCGTGGTGGTGCCCATCCTGGAGCAGGTGATCGGCTGGCGCTCGTCCGACATCCGGGCGCTCTTCGACGCCCACGGCCTCACGCTGCACGAGTGGGAGAAGGCGAGGACCGACCGCGTCACGGTGGTCGAGTCGCCCGCCGCGGCGCGGGAGGTCGCGTGATCGCCGCGCCCGCAGCGCTGGTGGAGGTGCTCGGGTGGCTCGCCACCGCGACGGTCGTCGGCTCCTACTTCTTCGCGCGCCCCGAGCTGCTGGTGCGCGCTCAGATGGTCGGCGCCGTGATGTGGATCGCCTACGGCGCGCTCGCCGGGGCGAAGCCGGTGGTGGTCGCGAACCTGCTCGTCGTCGCGGCCGCGGCCTGGAAGGCGCGCCGCGCGGCGGCGGCGCAGGCGGTGGGCGGCGCGCCCCCCGCCGGTCAGGCCTCGATCTCGTAGAGGTAGCTGTAGCGCTGCCCGGGCGTGGTGAAGAACACCTTCACCTCCATGCCGCGCAGCACCTCGCAGGCGCAGTCCACGACGGACGGCGGGAGGTCGCCGGGGTGGGCGACCTGCGCCTCCACCACGTCGACGACGCCGTCGCGCGACTGGAGGTACAGCATGAGGTTGCTGGAGCGGATGGTCCGCGGGTGAGGCGCGCCCTCCACCTCGCTGAAGCAGAAGGCCATATCCTTGTTGCGGGCGTCGTCGAGCGCGAGCTTGAGCGAGGGCCCCATCTGGCCGAGGTCCTTCGGGAGCACCGCGACCGAGCGGCTCCAGTCGCGGTATGCGGCGCTCACGTCGCGCGCCGGCGCGGCGCGGGTGGCCGCGGGCGCCGACGAGGCCGCGTGTCGCTCTCTCCAGAACCTGGGACGCACGTTGGAGGGAGGAGCCCTGATGGTCGCCCTGAAGT
>DASTGH010000353.1:0-12444 GCA_035719345.1 Anaeromyxobacteraceae bacterium | reverse complement strand
GGTACCAGCTCTCCGGGCTGGGCTACGACCGGCTCGGCGGGGTCGCGCCGCTGTTCGCGGCCGCGGCCGTGGTCGAGGGCGCGCTGCTCGCCGCGGCGGCGCTGGCGGCGGCCGCGGGTCGCCGGCGCGCCGGGGGGTCGTGACGGGCGCTTCCGGCGGGTGTCGCCGACCCCACCGGTCTTGATGCTCCGCGTCTTACACTCAAAGCGCCGTCCCGCGAGGGTTTGGTCGCGGCAATGTGGTACGCGCCGTGCGGGCGCAGCCGGTTTGTTGGCGCGAGGGTGGTTGCACAATCACAATTCGAGGTGGTAGCCCTGAAGCTCCACCCAAGCGCAGCTCTCGCGAGCTCGGCTCCCCTCGCGCTTCACTGGAGGACACAACGTATGGCGACGCCTCAGTCGTCCGCGCCCCGCCCCGGCGCGGCCGCAGCCGCCCCCACCGTCGGCATCACCAGCGAAGAGAAGCTCGTCATCTTCGCGTCGTCGCTCGGCACGGTGTTCGAGTGGTACGACTTCTATCTGTACGGATCGCTGGCCGCGATCATCTCGAAGCAATTCTTCTCTTCGTTGAACGAGACGAGCGCGTTCATCTTCGCCCTGCTCGCCTTCGCCGCCGGCTTCGCCGTCCGGCCCTTCGGCGCGATCGTCTTCGGCCGCCTCGGCGACATGATCGGGCGGAAGTACACCTTCCTCGTCACCATCCTCATCATGGGCCTCTCGACGTTCATCGTCGGGTGCCTGCCCTCTGAGGCCACCATCGGCGTGGCCGCGCCCGTCATCCTCATCGGCCTGCGCATGCTGCAGGGCCTCGCGCTCGGCGGCGAGTACGGCGGCGCCGCCACCTACGTGGCCGAGCACGCGCCGCCCGGGAAGCGCGGCTTCTTCACGAGCTGGATCCAGACCACCGCCACGGTCGGCCTCTTCATCTCGCTGCTCGTCATCCTCGCCTGCCGGCTGGCGCTCGGCCCGGCCTTCGACGTGTGGGGCTGGCGCATCCCGTTCCTGCTCTCGTCGGTGCTGCTCGGCGTCTCCGTCTACATCCGCCTCAAGCTGAACGAGTCGCCGGTCTTCAAGCGCATGAAGGCGGAGGGCAAGGCCTCCAAGGCGCCCCTCACCGAGTCGTTCCTGCGCTGGGGCAACCTCAAGATCGTGCTGCTCGTCCTCCTCGGCGGGACGGCCGGCCAGGCGGTGGTCTGGTACACGGGGATGTTCTACGAGCTGTTCTTCCTGCTCCAGACGCTGAAGCTCGAGCCGCAGACGGCCAACATCCTGGTGGCGGTCGCGCTCGCCATCGCCACGCCCTTCTTCATCATCGTCGGCGCGCTCTCCGACAAGATCGGCCGGAAGTGGATCATCCTCTTCGGCTGCGTCCTCGCCGCCGCCACCTACTTCCCCATCTTCAAGGCGCTCACCAAGTACGGCAACCCGGCGCTCGAGGAGGCGGCCGAGAAGAACCCGATCACGGTGGTGGCCGACCCGAACGACTGCAGCTTCCAGTTCGACCCCATCGGCAAGACCCAGTTCACAACCTCCTGCGACATCGCCAAGAGCTGGCTCGCCAAGAAGTACATCCCGTACAAGAACGAGGAGGCGCCCCCGGGCACCGTCGCCAGCGTGAAGATCGGCGGTCAGGTGATCCAGAGCTTCCCGGGCCGCCAGCTCCCGCCGGCGGAGCTGAAGCCGAAGCTCGCCGCCTTCGACAAGCAGATGGCCGACGTGGTGAAGGGAGCCGGCTATCCGGCCAAGGCCGACATGAGCAAGGTGAACACGCCCATGGTGGTCTTCCTGCTCTTCATCCTGGCGCTCTACGTGACCATCGTGTACGCGCCCATCGCCGCCTGGCTGGTGGAGCTCTTCCCGGCGCGCATCCGGTACACCTCGATGTCGCTGCCCTACCACATCGGCAACGGCTGGTTCGGCGGCTTCCTCCCGACCATCGCCTTCGCCATGGTCGCGGCGTCGGGTGACATCTACTACGGGCTCTGGTACCCGATCGTCATCGCGCTCATGACCGCGGTCATCGGCGCCATCGGCTTGCCGGAGACGAAGGACCGCGACATCCACCACGCCTGAGGGCGGGCATTCCGCGCGGCTCACGAGGCCCCTCGCGCCCCCGGGCGCGGGGGGCCTCGGCGTTCCCGGCAGCGGCGCGCGCGTCAGCGGCCGGCCGGCGGGCGCACCACGGTGACGCTGCAGGGCGCGCCGAGCGCCACCTTGACCGACACCGTCTGCATGATGCCCTTGAGCGGCAGCTCGGGCGGTGGCGCGCCGATGACGATCTGGTCGACCCCGTTCGCGCGCGCGTAGTCGAGCAGGGCGCCCGCCGGATCGCTGGCCGCGATCGCGTGGAAGGAGATCCGCCCCGCCGGCAAGCCCAGCGGCTCGGCCCAGTGGCGCAGGAGCACGAGGTGCTTGATGCGCTGGCGGGTCGCGGTCTCCTCCTCGCTCGAGCCGCCCAGCTCGGAGGTGGGCTTGATGGCGGTGACGCAGGCGAGGCGCATCCCCGGCTCGGCGTCGAGCAGCCGCCGCACCGCGCGGCGCAGCGCCTCGAACTGCGCCTCGTTGCCGTGGGCCGTCGCCACCGCCGCCATGACGATGGGCGCCCGCGCCACCTGGGCGGTGGGCAGGCGCGCCGCGCTCGGCTCCAGCCCCGCCGCCCGGATCCAGCGCAGGAGCTGGCGGAACCCCGCGACGCGGCGGTGGCGGCGACCGCGCGGGCCGACCGGGACCTGGTCGGGGTGCGTCAGGTCGAACGCGAGCTGCGCGGCGCTGGGGTGGCGGGCGGCGGCGGACGGCTCGAGCGCCTTGAGCAGCACCTCCTGCAGCCACTCGGGGAGGGACGGCACCAGCGCGCGCGGCGGGACCGGGTCGCGGTAGAGGCGCTTGCGCAGGCCCGCGGGCGACGTGGGGTGGCCGAAGGGGAGCTCGCCGGTGGCGAGCTGGTACAGGATGCAGCCGAGCGAGAAGACGTCGCTCCTCGGATCGGTGCGCACGCCCAGCACCTGCTCCGGCGAGATGTACGGGGCGGAGCCGATGGGGTGGCGGAACTCCTCGGCCAGCAGGTCGGGGTAATGCGCGTGGTGGGCGAGCCCGAAGTCGAGCAGCACCGCCTCGCCGCCGTCGCGCACCATCACGTTCGACGGCTTGAGGTCGAGGTGGATGACCTCCTGCTGGTGGAGCGCGTGCACCGCCGCGCACAGCGCGCCGCCGAGGCGCTGCAGCTCCTCGAGCCGGATCGGTGCACGCGCCACCCAGTCCTTGAGGGATCGGCCCTCGATCCACTCCATGACGAGGTACGGGCCGGTGGCCAGATCGCCGGCGGCGACGAAGCGGGGGACGTGCGGGCTCCGGAGCGCCGCCAGCACCGTCGACTCCACCTCGTAGGTCACCACCGTCTCGGGCGGCTCGCCCGGCCCGAGGCGCGGCACCTTCATGACCATGGGGAACGGCGCCTGGGGACCGCTGACGCGGTAGAGGACGCCCATCCCGCCCGCGTGGACCGCCTCGCCCACGGTGAAGCCGTCGACCACCTGACCCGGCGCGATGGTGAGGCTGTCGTTCACTGCCCGCGCTCGAGCCGGCGCGCCAGCCGCTCCGGCAGGCCGGCGGCGCGCACCTTGGCGGCGGCCGTGCGCCAGTCGTACGGCACGCGGAAGAAGGTGAGGGTGCGCCGCGAGCGGTCGGCGAGGGCGTAGCAGGCGGCGGTGTTGGCGTCGCGCGGCTGCCCGCAGGAGCCGACCACCGCCAGCCAGCTCCGGTGGGCCGGCACCGGCACCGGCACGCCCGGCACCGGCTGGAAGGGGAGCGGACGGCCGCGCGGCCCGGTGTAGTAGAGCGCGGGAACGTGCACGTGGCCGCAGAAGACGTAGCTCGCGGCCGCCGAGGCGAGGCTCTCGCCGGCGCGCGTGGCGTCGTCGACGTAGGCCCACTCCTCGGGGTGCGCGGCGCTGGCGTGGACGAAGCACATGTCCTCGCGGCGCACGACGAGGGGCAGGGCCTCGAGGAAGGCGCGCTCGCCGGCGCCGAGCCGGCCCCGCGTCCATTCGATCGCGCTCTCGGCCTGCCGGTCCATGGTGTCGCCCGACCCGCTGGCGGCGGCGGTGTCGTGGTTCCCCCGCACCACCACGGCGCCGTCGGCGGCGTGGCGGGCGACGATCTCGAGGACGGGGCCCGGGTCGGCGCCGTAGCCGACGAGATCGCCGAGGAACGCGTGGGCGTCGGCGCCCTGGGCGCGCGCGTGGGCGAGGCAGGCGGTGACCGCCTCGAGGTTGGCGTGGAGGTCGGCGAGCAGGGCGAGCTTCATCGGTCGAGAACGAGTCTAAGCGGGGGCATGGTCCCCGTCCTCGACCTCGGTTTGCGCACCCAGCACGCGCTTCACGTCGAACTCGACCGTTCCACTCCACGACCGCTACGGATTCCGGCGCTGGATCCGGCCCGCCGACGTCCAGCTGCGTCATGACGCCACGGCGGGCTTGTGGCTTCATGTGTCACCCACGGCGAACCCAGTCTTGACGTCCGTCAACCCGCGCGACGGGCTGGACAGAGACGGACTCGTCGTCAAGGGGGATCGACTCGAGAGCCGGCGCATCAACCCAACACGCAGCGGGCCACGCACCGCTGCACGGAGGAGACGCAGCATGGCGAACGCAGCACGCATCCCGGACCCGCAGGGCGCGAAGCACGCCCAGCGGAGCGCGGCCGAGATCATCGGCTCCGCGGACTTCAAGCACCTCGTCCAGCGGCGCTGGACGGTGAGCCTCGTTCTCCTGGCACTGCTCTTCGTGACGTACTACGGGTACATCCTGCTCATCCCGTACGCGTCCGACTTCATGAAGAGCCGCATCGGGCAGGTGACGACGGCCGCCATCCCCATCGGCATCGGGGTCATCGTCGTCGCGTTCCTCCTCACCGCCTTCTACGTCGGCTGGGCGAACAAGAGCTACGACCCCGAGGTCGATCGGCTCAAGGGCCAGCTCCGGAAGTAGCCGCACGCCCCCCCCCACACGGATCGGAGACACGACCCGCATGCTTCCCCGCGCACACGACCTCCTCGCGCTCGCCGTGAATGCCGACGACGGCTACCAGCTCGGCCAGCGCAACAACACCGCCCTCCTCTTCTTCTTCGTCATCGTCGGCGTGACCCTCGTCATCACCTACTGGGCCGCCAAGAAGACGAAGACCTCCTCCGAGTTCTACGCCGCCGGCCGCAGCGTCTCCGCCGCGCAGAACGGCCTCGCGCTCGCCGGTGACTACATGTCGGCCGCGAGCTTCCTCGGCATCTCCGGCATGGTGGCGATGAAGGGCTACGACGGCATGGTCTACGCCACGGGCTGGCTCGTCGGCTGGCCGGCGCTCATGTTCCTCGTGGCCGAGCCGCTCCGGAACCTCGGCAAGTACACCTTCGCCGACGTCGTCGCCTTCCGGCTGCGCCAGCGCCCGGTCCGGATCGCCTCCGCCTTCGGCGGCATCCTGACGGTGCTCTTCTACACCATCGCCCAGATGGTCGGCTCCGGGAACCTCATCAAGCTCATGTTCGGCATCCCGTACGAGTGGGCCGAGCTGATCGTCGGCGTGGTCATGCTCGCCTACGTGCTCTTCGGGGGCATGCTCGCCACGACCTGGGTGCAGATCATCAAGGCGGTGCTGCTCCTCTGTGGCGTGACGCTCCTCACCGTGCTCGTGCTCGTCAACGTGGGCGGCCCGACCGACCTCTATGCGAGCGTCGCCGGCAAGTACGGCCAGAAGATGCTCGAGCCCGGCGCGCTCGCCGCGAACCCGTTCGAGGCGATCTCGCTCGGCCTGGCGCTCATGTTCGGCCTGCTCGGCCTGCCGCACATCCTCATGCGCTTCTACACGGTCCCGGACGCCAAGGCCGCGCGCAAGAGCGTGCTCTACGCCACCGGCCTCATCGGCTACTTCTACATCATCATCCCCATCGTCGGCTTCGGCGCCGCGATCCTCATCCCCGGCGGCCAGGCGGCCATCAAGGCCATCGACGCCGGCGGCAACATGGCCGCGCCCGTCCTCGCCCTCACGCTCGGCGGCACGCCCTTCCTCGGCTTCATCGCCGCGGTGGCGTTCGCCACCATCCTGGCCGTGGTCGCCGGGCTCACGCTCGCCGGCGCCTCCGCCTACTCGCACGACATCTACGTCTCGGTCATCAAGAAGGGGAAGGCGACGGAGGAGGAGCAGGTGAAGGCCGCCAAGGCGGCGACCGTGGTCTTCGGCATCTTCGCCGTCGCCCTCGGCATCGGCTTCAAGGGCCAGAACGTCGCGTTCATGGTCGGCCTCGCCTTCTCCATCGCGGCGAGCGCGAACTTCCCGGCGCTGCTCATGTCCATCCTCTGGAAGCGCTTCACCACGCGCGGCGCGGTGGCGTCGATTATCACCGGCACCGTGCTCTCGGTCGGCATGATCCTGCTCTCCGAGACGGTCTGGGTCGGCATCTTCAAGTTCCCGACGGCCATCGTCCCGGTGAAGAACCCCTGCCTCTTCTCGATGACCGCGGCGTTCGTCGCCGGCATCGTCGTCTCGCTCATGCAGCCGGAGCAGGAGGCGCAGACGAAGTTCGAGGACGAGAAGCTCCGCACCTACCTCGGCGTCGGCGCCGAGTAGGCCCGGGTCGCACCGTGCGGGAGGGGTGGGGCCGCTCGCGGCGCCACCCCTCCCGCCGTCTTTCGTGGCACGATCGCGGGCGCCTCGACCCACGGACCTCCCGCGTGCTCCGCCTCGTCCTCGCCTCGCTCTCCTGCGCCGCGCTCGCCTCGGCCGCCGCCCCGGCCGCTGCCGCCGTGCCCGCGGCCTCGCCCGACGCCGATCGCGCCGAGGCACGCGCCAGCGAGCTGTTCGAGGCCCTGCGGGAGGAGCGCAGCGTCCGCGCCGTGAAGACGTTCGCGCCCGAGCTGCGGTCGGAGCTGCCGCCGCCGCGGCTCAGCGCCGCCTGGAAGCAGCTGACCGCGTCGGCCGGCCGGCTCCAGGGCTGGAAGCTCGACGCGGCCGCCTCGCGCGACGCGCGGCGCGTCTACGATCTGGCGCTGGAGCGCGGACGCGCCCGCGCCACCCTCGAGCTCTCCGCCGAGGGCGACGTGTCCGCCTTCTCGGTGGCGCCGCCGCTCCGGACCGTCCCCGCCCCCGCCGGCGCGCGGGCCGCCGAGATCGCGACCGGCGCGCTCCCGGTGCAGGTCCCGGGGACGCTCGTCCTGCCCGCGGTGGCGGGGCGGGTCCCGGCCGCGCTCCTCCTCGGCGACGTGGGCGCGGATCGCGACGGCGCGCGCGACGGCCACGCGCCCCTGCTCCGCGATCTTGCCGAGGCGCTGGCCGCCCGGGGCGTCGCCTCGCTGCGCCTGGAGCGGCGCTCGGCGGCGTGGCCGGCCGCCGGCGACCTCGGGCTGGAGGGCGATCTCGTGGCCGACGCGGCCGCGGCGCTGCGCCAGCTGCGCGCGCGCCCGGAGGTGGACGCGGCGCGCATCCTCGTCGTCGGGCACGGCCTCGGCGGCGTGGTGGCGCCGGAGGTGGCAGACCGCGGCGGCGGCGCCGCCGCGCTGGTGCTGGCGGGCGCGCCGGCGCGCGCGCTCCCCTTGGCGCTGCTGGAGGAGGCGCGCGCCTCGGGGCGCCTGGCGCCGGGCCCGATGGCGCAGTACCAGCGCCTCGCCGAGCGCGCCATCGCGAACCGGCTGGAGGAGGGCGAGCGCTTCGAGGGCCACGGGGACGCCTTCTGGCGCGAGCTCGCCACCAAGGACCCGCTCGGCCAGCTGCGCCGGCTGGGACGCCCCGCGCTCCTGGTGCGCGGCGAGCGCGACCTCGTCGCCGCCGCCGAGGACGTGCCCATCTGGGCGAGCGGGCTCGCCGGCGTCGAGGGCGGGCGCGTCGAGACCCTGCCCGGCCTCGACCACCACCTGGCCGCCGGCGGCGCGGCGCGCGCCTCGCCCGCGGCGCTGAAGCGCATCGCCGACTTCGTCCTGGCGGCGCCCGCCGCCACCGCCTCCGCGGCGCCCTAGCGATCCTCGGCGCGCTGGGCCGCCAGCTCCGGCACGTGCCGCGCCAGGATGCCCTGCAGCTCGGCCAGGTCCGGCCGGCGCGAGAACGCGTCGCGCACGTAGCGCAGCGAGGCCGGGATCGAGACGAGGAACCCGGGGTTCTTCTTCACGCGGTCGATGAAGACGAAGCGACCGGCGTCCTTGAGCTTGCGCTGCACGGTGAGGAGGTCGAAGACCTCGCGGAAGGGCGCGTACTCGAGCCGCAGCCCGCCCGCGGCGGCGAAGGCCGCGAGCCAGCGGCGCAGCATGGCCTCGACGAACGCGGCCGGCAGCTCCACGTACGAGTCGCGGAGCAGCGCCACGAGGTCGTACTGGCGCGGGCCGAGGAGCGCGTCCTGGAAGTCGATGACCGCCTGCTCGCCGGAGGGGAGCACCATCAGGTTTCGCGACTGGTAGTCGCGGTGGGTGAAGCCGCGCGGCTCGGCCGCCAGCGCCCGGGCGATGCGGTCGAACTCGCGGTCCACCACGGCCCGATCCGCCTCGGAGAGCCGCGCCCCCTTCCACGCCTCGAGCAGCCACTCCCGGAAGTGGTCGAGCTCCCAGCGGTAGAGGTCCTCCTCGAAGGCGCGGCTGAACGCGACGCAGCCGCCCGGGCGCGCCTCGGCCGCGGCGCGGAGCCGCGCCAGCTGGTCGATGGCCACCTCGTACAGCCGCGCGCGGTCGTCGCCGGCGAGGAGGCGCGTCTCCAGCATCTCGTCGCCGAGGTCCTCCAGCACCATGAGCCCGCCCTGCGGGTCCTTCTCCTCGAACGCGAGGATGCCCGGCACGCGCACGCCGATGGACGCGAGGTAGCGCTGCACGTCGACGAAGGGGTCGACACCGCTCGACGGCCCCTTCGTCACCTCCTCCGACCTGGGGTTCGGCGGCATGACCATGACGACGTGGGAGGCCGGCGGGGTGCCCACGCGCCAGTAGCTGCGCATCGAGGCGTGCCCGGCGAGCCGCCGCACCGGCTCGCGCGACGCGTCGCGCCCGGTCGCCCGCGACACCGCGCCGCGCGCCCTGTCCGCCGTCCCCCGCTCGCTCATCGGCTCCCCTCCCGCTCCGCGGGCCTCGTTGACACCCCGTTCGGCGCACGCCTATAACCCGCGCCTCCCGGCGATCTTTCCCCTCCGGAGGGGACCATGCCCTACCACGAGAACGTCCTCGCCGCGATCGGCCGCACGCCGCTCGTGAAGCTCCACAAGGTGGTCGGGCCCGACGACGCGACCGTCCTCGCCAAGCTCGAGTACCTGAACCCCGGCGGCTCCATCAAGGACCGGATGGCGCTCCACATCATCGAGAAGGCGGAGCGCGAGGGGTTGCTGAAGCGAGGGGGCACCATCGTCGAGAACACGAGCGGCAACACCGGCGTGGGGGTGGCGCTGGCCGCGGCGGTGAAGGGCTACCGCTGCATCTTCACCATGCCGGACAAGATGTCGAAGGAGAAGCAGGACACGCTCAAGGCCTTCGGCGCGCAGGTGGTGGTGACGCCGACGAACGTGCCCGCCGACTCGCCCGAGAGCTACTACTCGGTGGCGAAGCGCATCGCGGCCGAGACCCCGAACAGCTTCTACCTGAACCAGTACCACAACCCCGACAACATCGAGGCGCACTACCGGATCACGGCCCCCGAGATCTGGGAGCAGACCGGCGGCCGCTTCGACGCCTTCGTCGCCGGCATCGGGACCGGCGGCACGATGAGCGGCTGCGGCAGGTACTTCAAGGAGAAGAATCCGAAGATCCTGAACGTCGGCGCCGACCCCATCGGCTCCGTCTACCACTCGATGTTCAAGACCGGGAAGCTCTCCGAGCCCCGCGTCTACAAGGTGGAGGGCGTGGGCGAGGACATGATGTGCGGCGCCATGAACCTCGAGGTCATGGACGACGTCCGCCAGTTCGACGACCGGCAGGCGTTCGTCATGGCCCGGCGGCTGGCGCGCGAGGAGGGCCTCTTCGCCGGCGGCTCCTCCGGCGCGGCGGTGCACGTGGCGGTGCAGGTGGCCCGCGAGCTGGGCAAGGGGAAGACGGTGGTGGTGCCGCTCCCCGACTCCGGGCGCGCCTACATCTCGAAGTTCTACTCGGACGAGTGGATGCGCGACAACGGCTTCCCCGTCGGGAACGGCGGCGAGGGCCTCTCCGCGGCCACCGTCCGCGACGTGCTGGGCAGCCGGCGCGGCGAGGTCATCACCGCCCGCAAGGGCGACAAGGTCGAGGTCGTCGTCAAGAAGATGAAGGACCACGACATCTCGCAGATGCCGGTGGTCGACGCCGACGGGCGCGCCACCGGCATGATCCACGAGTACGACCTGCTCAACTTCCTCATCGAGGGCAAGCACCGGCTCTCCGAGGTGGTGGAGCCGCTGGTGCAGCCGCTGCAGGGCGTCGTCGGGCCGGACACGCCGGTCGGCCGCCTGCGCGACATCTTCAACGATGACAACGTGGCGGTGGTGAAGGAGGGCGAGCGGGTGACCGGCATCGTCACGAAGATCGACCTCATCGACTTCCTCGGCTCGAGGCTCAAGTGACCGCGCCCGGAAAGAAGCCCGGCTTCGGGACCCAGGCGATCCACGCCGGGCAGCGGCCCGATCCCACCACCGGCGCGGTCATGACGCCGGTCTACTTCACCTCGACGTACGTGCAGTCGAGCCCGGGCGTGCACAAGGGGTACGAGTACTCGCGCACCCAGAACCCGACCCGCGACGCGCTGCAGGGGTGCCTGGCGGCGCTGGAGGGCGCGCGGCACGCGCTCGCCTTCGCCTCGGGCCTGGCCGCGACCGACGCCCTGCTCCACCTCCTCGACGCCGGCGACCACGTGCTCGCCTCCGACGACGTGTACGGCGGGACCTTCCGCATCTGCGACAAGGTCCACCGCCGGCACGGCCTCGAGTTCTCCTGGGTCGACATGAGCGACCCGGCGAACGTGGAGCGCGGCCTGCGGAAGAACACGAAGCTCGTCTGGATCGAGAGCCCGACGAACCCCATGCTCAAGATCGTCGACCTCGCCGCGGTGGCGAAGCTGGCGCGCGCGGCCGGGGCCCGGACGGTCGTAGACAACACCTTCGCCACCCCGTTCTTCCAGCGGCCGCTGGAGCACGGGATCGACGTCGTCGCCCACTCCACCACGAAGTACCTGAACGGCCACTCCGACGTGGTGGGCGGCGCGATCATGACGAGCGACGACGCGCTCCACGACCGGCTCAAGTTCCTGCAGAACGCGGTGGGCGGCGTGCCCGGCCCCATGGACGCCTTCCTCGTCCTGCGCGGGCTGAAGACCCTGCACGTCCGGATGGAGCGGCACGCCGCGAACGCGCTCCACGTGGCGCGCTTCCTGGAGGCACACCCGCAGGTGGAGCGCGTGACCTACCCCGGCCTGCCCTCGCACCCGCAGCACGCGCTGGCGCGCCGGCAGATGAGCGGCTCCGGCGGGATGCTCACCTTCGTGCTCCGCGGAGGGCTGCCGGCGGCGCGCGCCTTCCTGGAGAGCGTGCGGCTCTTCGCCCTGGCGGAGTCGCTCGGGGGCGTGGAGAGCCTCATCGAGCACCCCGCCATCATGACGCACGCCTCGGTGCCGAAGGAGACGCGCGAGGCGCTCGGCATCGCGGACGGCTTCATCCGCATCTCCTGCGGGATCGAGGACGTGGACGACCTCGTCGCCGACCTCGAGCGCGGGTTCGCGGCAGCGAGGGGCGTCTAGGGCCGACCTCGGGGCGGGCGATCTCCTCGCGCCTGGGCCGCGGGCCGGTCACTCCTCCAGCGGCGGCTGCGGGCCGGGGACGATGCCGGCGATGTCCGGGTCCTCGCCGGGCTGCGGCTTGGGCCGGTCCTTGGACGCTTCCTTGCGCGCGGCGCGCTCCTCGCGCTTCTCGCGCTGCTTCTGCTGGCGCGCGAGCTCCTTCTGTCGCTTGAGGGAGCCGGGGTTGATAGGTGCCATGAGCCGATCTTAGTCGCTGCCGGGCCGCGGCGATACCTCGTCGGCGGGTCCGGCGGGCTGGCCGACCGGCGGGGTGCCTCCCACCGGGATGGTGGGGAAGGCGAGGCTGGCGAGGAAGCTGGCGGCCGCGAGCGCGCACACGGCCCAGAGCGTGCGCGTCATGCCCTGCTGGAGCGCCCCCGCCGCGCCGGCCAGCGCCGCCGGATCGAGGCGCCCCCGCTCCGCTCCGAGCAGCGCGTCGGCCGTCCCCGGCGGCACGCCCGCGGCGGTGAGGGAGGCGGCGAGGACACCGCCCAGGATCCCGACCGCGACCGTCCCGCCGATGGTCCGGGAGAACATGGCCGCCGCGGTGGCGACGCCCCGGCGGTTCCACGGGACGCTCGTCTGGACCGCGATGAGGAGCGGCGTGTTCGCGAATCCGAGCCCGATGCCGTAGAGGGCGGTGAGCGCACCCACCACGGCGACGGGGGTGCCGGGGCGGAGCGACCAGGCCAGC
>DASTGH010000352.1:0-6522 GCA_035719345.1 Anaeromyxobacteraceae bacterium | reverse complement strand
CCTCACGGCTTTCGCTCGTCGTCACCGCCCGTGCCGATGCCGCAGCATGCCCAGATAGGCGTAGACGAGGCCGCGCGGCAATCCGAGCGCGTCCGCGATCGCGGCATGGACGCGGACGGGCCACGCTCCACCATGGGCTGCGCTGGCCTCGTCGAGGAGGCGCTCGATCGCCTCCGCGTGCGGGGCAGCCCGCACCACCAGCCGCTCGTCCCTCCGACGCCTGCGCAGTCCGCTCATGGCAGTGCTCGGCGCTGCGCCCGAGCCCGGGTACGGTGGCGAGGCTTCACGATGGTCCCGTGCACGAGGAGGACACACGGGCGTCATCGCGTCCGGTCGATCCCAGGAAGGTCTGTCCCGGGACAGCGGCCCACCCGCTCCGGCCCGGGCATGCCGAAGCGACCGGAATCAGGGTCGTTCCTCGACAGGTGCCCCCGGCGCCGTTCGTTCACGTGGCGTGACGACCGGCCGGGGCCCTGCCGAGCCCCATCGGGCCCGGGCTCACGGTCGTCCGGCCCGACGTCATCGCGCGGGCGAGGCTACTGGCCTTGCCCTCGACCCGTTCCGCCCTGGTTGAACTCCGCCGGCTTCACGTCGATCGTCATGACGTCCTGGTTCGCCGGGGAGAGCAGGATCTCGACACGGCGGTTCAAGGCCCTGTTCGCGAGCGAGTCGTTCGGAGCCACGGGGCGGGCCTGGCCAAACCCTGCGACGGCGATGAGCGATGCATCGACGCCGCGCCCGGCGAGGTATTTCGCGACCTCGAGCGCGCGTGCCGAGGAGAGCTGCCAGCGCCTGGAATCGTTTCCGGCACCCTCCGCACCGTCTGTGAATCCCGAAACGACGACCGCCTTGTCCTTCGTGGTCGCGAGGGCGTCGCCGATCGAATCCAGGGAGCGCTTGCCCTCCGGCGTGATCTTGGAGGAGTTCTCCTTGAAGAGCACGGCCTGATTCACCTTGACCGGCCTCTTCTCCTCGAGCGCCGTCGTCGCGGCGCTCGACACCTCGAGCTTCTTCTCGAGATCCGCCGTGCTGGACTGGATCGTCTCGTTCTGAGACTGGAGCGTCTTGTTCTGGGACTGGAGCGCCTGTTTCTGCTGTTCCAGCGCGGTCACCCGCTGCTCGAGCTCTGCGTTCTTCGAGCTCTGCTCCTCCGCAGCCTGCTGGTATTTCGTCACCTCGGCTTGCTGGGCCTGGTACTGCTCCTTGCTGACGCCTGCGCAGCCGACGATGGCCGCCATCCCGATGACGAGCATGGTCCTTCTCATCGCTGTCCTCCGTGGTTCGTGTCGGTTCCCGCGCGAGTCGATCTCGACGGGGTGGCGACTCCGTAACCGCCGCGGAACACGCCGCATTGGCTCAATGGACGAACGAAGGATCATCCGGGCGCTCGGCGGAGCGCACGCCTCGCGGGGGAAGCGACGGTGGTGAGCACGTCCTCGGGCCAAGTGCTCAGTGCACGAGCCTGAACCCGATGTTCGCACCCATCCCGACGACGTAGCCGAGCTGGATGTTCAGGTAGCCGAGCGCCTCCAGCCAGCGAGCGTTCTTGAGCGGCCCCGCGTCCACCGCGTCGAACCCGACATCGCGCAGCAGGCCGAGCACCTGCCTCTTCGCCTCCGCGTCGTCGGCGGCGGCGAAACCGGTGAGTTGCTGGCCCGCGACGCGCCCGCTGTCCATCGTGCTCGCGAACACGGTGTTGAACGCCTTGACGACCTTGGCACGCGGGACCTTCTTCTGCAGCTCCTCCGCTCCGCTGGTCGTGAAGCCGAGGGCGAGCTGCATGTCGTTGCCGAGCGCGTTGGTCGCGTCGACGAGCGGCTTCCCGTCCGCCCCGCCGCCGAGCTCCCGCACCGCGGCGTCGACCTGGCCGAACGGCACCGCCAGGACGATGACTCCTGCCCACACGCCGGCGTCCCGGACGCCCCCAGGGTCCTTGCCGACCGCCCTGACCTCGTAGCCTGCCTTCTCGAGTCCGCGCCGGATCGCGCTGCCGACGTTCCCGTTTCCGATGATCCCGATCTTCGCCTTCATGGTCGTCCCTCGTCGTGCGCGCAGCCGGCCGCGCCCACCGGCCATAGCGATGCGACGGTCGTCCAGCCCCTCCCTCCGGCTCGTTCGACGCCGGCCCCTCCCTCGGGGGGCCCCGGCGCCGGACCGCGCTCCGTGCGTGGTCCGCGCGCGGCGCGGCTATATCCGCGCCGCGATGCCGCTCCTCGTGCTCCTCGGGATCCCCTTCGCGGCGAGCCTCCTCGCGGCGGCGTTGCCTGCGCGGGCGCGCAACGGGGCCGCGGCCCTCGCGGGCGCCGCGGCGATCGCGCCCCTGGTCGAGGTCGCGCGGCGATTCCCCGAGATCGCGGGTGGCGGCGTCGTTCTCGAGCGCGTCGCGTGGGCGCCGGAGATCGGACTCGAGCTCGCCCTCCGCCTCGACGGCCTCGCCTGGATCTTCTGCGTCCTCGTGCTCGGCATCGGCGCGCTCGTCGTCCTCTACGCGCGGTACTACCTCTCGCCGTCCGACCCCGTGCCGCGCTTCTTCGCGTTCCTGCTCGCCTTCATGGGGGCGATGGTGGGCGTGGTGCTCGCGGGCAACCTCCTCCAGCTCGCCTTCTTCTGGGAGCTGACGTCGCTCTTCTCGTTCCTCCTCATCGGCTACTGGCACCACCGCAGGGACGCGCAGCGCGGCGCGCGCATGGCCCTCACCGTCACCGGCGCGGGCGGCCTGGCGCTCCTCGCCGGGGTCGCCGTGCTCGGCCACGTCGCGGGATCGTACGACCTCGGCGCGGTGCTCGCGGCGGGCGACCGGGTGCGCGCGCACGCCCTGTATCCGGTCGTGCTCGCGCTCCTCCTCCTCGGCGCGTTCACGAAGAGCGCACAGTTCCCGTTCCACGTCTGGCTGCCGCGCGCGATGGCCGCCCCCACGCCCGTCTCGGCGTACCTCCACTCCGCGACGATGGTGAAGCTCGGCGTCTTTCTCCTCGCCCGGCTCTGGCCGGTCCTCTCGGGAACCGACCTCTGGTTCTGGGTCGTCGGCGGCGCCGGGCTCGCGACGCTCCTGCTGGGCGCCTGGCTGGCGACCTTCCAGAACGACCTCAAGGGCCTCCTCGCGTACTCGACCATCTCGCACCTCGGCCTCATCACCCTCCTCTTCGGCCTGGCGAGCCCGCTGGCGGCGGTCGCCGCCGTGTTCCACACCGTGAACCACGCCACGTTCAAGGCCTCCCTCTTCATGGCGGTCGGCATCGTCGACCACGAGAGCGGCACGCGCGACCTGCGCCGCCTGTCCGGCCTGCGGCACCTCTTGCCGATCACCGCGGCGCTCGCCATCGTGGCGAGCGGCGCCATGGCCGGCGTGCCGCTGCTCAACGGGTTCCTCTCGAAGGAGATGTTCTTCGCCGAGACGGTGGCGCTCGAGGGTGGCCCGATCGTCGAATGGGCGCTGCCGCTGCTCGCCACGATCGCAGGGATGGGCAGCGTCGCCTACGCGCTGCGCTTCACCGTCGACGTCTTCTTCGGGCCGGTGAGGCTCGACGAGCTGCCGCGCGTGCCGCACGAGCCGCCCCGCTGGATGCGCGTCCCGGTGGATCTGCTCGTGCTCGCCTGCATCGTCGTCGGGGTCGCTCCTGCGCGGTCCGTCGGCCCGTTCCTCGCCGCCGCCGCGCGCCCGGTGGTGGGTGGCGCGCTCCCGCCCTTCGACCTCGCCGTCTGGCACGGGTTCCAGCTCCCGGTGGTGATGAGCCTCGCGGCGATGGGCGGCGGCGCGGTGGGCTATCTCCTCCTCCGCCGCCAGCAGGCGCGCGGCCGGCTCCTGCGCGCGCCGCTCCCGCTCGGGCTCGACGGCGGTCGCGCCTTCGGCGGGCTCCTCGCCAGGCTCACCCGCGCCGCCGCGTGGGCACGCCACCGGCTCCTCGAGGCCGGGCTGCAGCGGCAGCTCCTCCTCCTCCTGCTCGTCGCCTTCGGCGGCGCCGCCGTGGCGCTCCGTCACGGTGTCGTCGCCGGCGACCGCGCGCGCGTGCCGCTCGCGCCCGTGTTCGCGGTGCTGTGGCTCGCCGCGGGGGCGGCGGCGGTGGGCTGCGCCTGGCACGCCACGCGCCAGCGGCTCGCGGCGGTGATGCTGGGATCGGTGGCGGGCGTCGCCGTGTGCGTCACCTTCGTCTGGTTCTCCGCGCCGGACCTCGCGCTCACCCAGCTCGTGGTCGAGGTGGTGATGACGATCCTCGTGCTGCTCGGGCTCCGCTGGTTGCCGCGGCGCGACCCCCCGGCCGCCCGGCCGCCGCCGCTCGCCCGCTTCCGCCGCACCCGTGACGTCGCCGTGGCCGCCGCGGTCGGCGCCGGGATGGCGGCCGTCGCCTACGCCGTCGCGACGCGCGAGCTGCCGCCCGGCCCGTCCACCTTCTACCTCGAGCACGCGCTCACCGGCGCCGGCGGCCGCAACGTCGTGAACGTCATCCTCGTCGACTTCCGCGGCTTCGACACCTTCGGCGAGGGGGTCGTGCTCTCGGCCGTCGCGCTCACCGTCTACGCGCTCCTGCGGCGCTTCCGGCCGGCGAGGGAGACGATGGCGCTCCCGCCACAGCAGCGCGTCGTCCCACCCGACCTCGCCACCGACCTCCTGAACCCGCGCCGCGTCCGCGACCCCGCGGTCGGTTACCTCATGGTGCCGGCCGTCCTCGTCCGTGTCCTGCTGCCGGTCATGTTCCTCGTCGCGGCGTACTTCTTCCTGCGCGGTCACGACGCGCCCGGCGGCGGCTTCGTCGCCGGCCTCGTGCTGTCGATCGGGCTCCTCCTCCAGTACGTCGTATCCGGGACGGAGTGGGTCGAGCAGCACGTCCGCCTCGCGCCGCGCGCGCTGATCGCCTCCGGGCTCCTGCTCGCGCTCGGCACCGCCGCCGGTGCGGTCGCCGCCGGACGCCCGCTCCTCGCCTCGCACGTGTGGCACCTCGCCCTGCCGGTGGTCGGCGTGGTCCACCTGCCCAGCGCGACCTTCTTCGACCTGGGCGTGCTGTCGCTCGTCGTCGGCTCGACGCTGCTCATCCTCACCGCCCTGGCCCACCAGTCGGTGCGGGCGCACCGCGCGACGGAGGACGACTGATGGAGCTCGTGCTTTCGCTCGCCATCGGAGTACTGACCGGTGCGGGGGTGTGGCTCATCCTGCGGCGGCGGACGTTCCAGCTCCTCCTCGGGCTGTCGCTCGTCTCCTATGCCGTGAACCTCTTCATCTTCATGATGGGGAACCTCGCCATCGGCAGGGAGCCCGTCCTCGTGGGCAGTCGCGCGCCCGACCTGGCGCACTATGCGGATCCGACGCCGCAGGCGCTCGTCCTCACCGCCATCGTCATCAACTTCGCCATGACGGCGCTCCTGCTCGTCGTCCTTCTCGCGTCGCGCGGCACGACCGGCAGCGACGGCGTGGACGGGGTCGAATGAGCGCGCTCGTCGAGCAGGCGATGCCGCACCTCGTCGTCGCCCCGGTGCTCGTGCCGATGCTGGCTGCGGCCCTGATGCTGCTCGCCGGGGAGGGCCGCCGCTCGCTCGAGGTGGTCCTCGGCGCCGCGGCCATGCTGGCCGGCCTCGCCGCGTCCGTCGCGCTGCTCGCGCAGGTGGGCGCCCGCGGCCCCATCGTCTACGTCGCCGGCGGCTGGCCGGCGGCCTTCGGCATCGCCGTGGTCGCCGACCGGCTGGCAGCGCTCCTGCTGGTGCTGACCTGGACGCTCGGCCCGTGCGCCCTCGCCTTCGCGTCGGCGCGCTGGCACCGCGCCGGCGTGCACTTCCACCCGCTCCTGCAGCTCCAGCTCATGGGGCTCTCCGGCGCCTTCCTCGCCGGCGACGTGTTCAACCTGTTCGTGTTCTTCGAGATCACCCTCGCCGCATCGTACGGGCTGGTGCTGCACGGCTCGGGCCGGCGGCGCGTCCAGGCCGGTCTCCACTACCTCGCCGTCAACCTCGCCGCCTCGTCGCTCTTCCTCGTCGGCGCGACCATGCTCTACGGCGTCACGGGTACGCTCAACCTGGCGGCGCTCTCGCAGCGGGCGGCCCACCTCGCCGCCGCCGACCGTGCGCTCGTCCACGCCGCGGCCGCGATCCTGGGCGTCGCCTTCCTCGCCAAGGCGGCGGCCTGGCCGCTCAACTTCTGGCTCGTGCCGGCGTACGCGGCCGCGACCGCGCCGGCCGCCGCCGTCTTCGCCATCCTCACCAAGCTCGGCGTCTACTCCATCGCGCGCGTCTTCACGCTGCTCCTCGCCGGCGACGCGTCGGCGGCATCCGGCGCGGACGCGCTCCTCGCCCTCGGGGCGGTCACGGCCGCGCTCGCCTCGCTCGGCATGATCGGCACGCAGCGGCTCGCCCTCCAGGCGGGCCTGAGCGTGATCGTCTCGGCGGGGACGCTCCTCGGCGCGCTCGGACTGCAGCGCGCCGAGGTGACCGGCGGCGCGCTCTTCTACCTCGTCAGCTCGACCCTGACCGCGAGCGCGCTCTTCCTGGTCGTGGATCTCGTCGAGCGCTGGCGCAACGCCGGCATCACCAGATCGG
>DASTGH010000351.1:0-7072 GCA_035719345.1 Anaeromyxobacteraceae bacterium | reverse complement strand
AGCTCGCCGTCGAAGTCCGGGCGCCAGCGCCGCAGCTCGTCCCCGCGGGCCCGCAGCGCGGCGTCGGCCGCGCCCAGCTCCCGCTCGGCGAGCGCGAACGCGCCCTCCGCGCGCCGTCGATCCGCCTCGAGCACGATCCCGGCCGCCTGCCGCCGGCGCAGGACGTCGCGCACCCGGGGCGCATCGGCGAGGAAGGCCCGCGCCAGGTCGTGCACCTGGCGCGCGTGCGCGTAGCCGAAGAAGCTCTCGCGCAGCCCGCGCAGCAGCGCCCCGCGCTCGGCGTCGCGCCGGGCCCCGGCCACGACCGCGTCGAGCCGCGCCGAGGCGACGCGCAGCTCCTCCTCCGAGGCGCTCCCCAGGATCGGCCAGCGGAGCCCGACCCCGAGCGAGAGGGAGCCGTAGTCGCGCGCGCCGGCCGGGAACTGCGGCTCGGAGAACCCGCCCGCGCCCGCCGACGTCGTGGCGCGCAGGCCCGCGTTCCCCTGCTCCCGCTGCGCCACGGCCTCGGCCACCGTCACCGCGCTCTGCGCCAGGCGCCACTCGCCCCGGCGCTCCAGGCCCGCCTCGAAGTCGGCGAGCCCGAGCGGCGCCGCGCCGGCGACTCGGGGCGCGAGCGCCAGGAGGAGGGCGAGGCGGGCCAGGGCCGCCGCTCGGGCCGGGCTCGGCATCAGAAGCGCGTCTTCCGGAGCACCCACCAGGGCGCCATGGAGGAGTCGAAGTGCTGGCGAGCGAGGAGCTCGGCCAGCGTCGCGACCGCGTTCCAGACGCGGGTCGCGAACGTGAAGAAGGGGTAGACCGGGACGAGGGCGAGGTAGGGCCAGTCCCGCGCCGGCCGCTCCGAGAGCAGCAGGAGATAGGTGAGGAAGAGCGCCGCCGTCACCAGCGCGTAGAAGCCGTAGACGAGCGCGCCGACGGCGAGGAGCGCCGGGCCCGACGACGAGGCGGCGATCCAGACCGTGGAGCCGACGATGGCGAACGGCATGAGCAGCTGGAAGTAGACGCCGGTCCACATGAGCATGATCCAGCTGCGCCACCCCAGCAGGCGCGGGGTGAGGCTCTTCCAGTGCTTCCGGACGTACAGGTAGTAGAGGTCGCCGTCCCAGCGCAGCCGCTGCCTGAAGAAGCCGCGCCAGGTGGTGGGTGCGTCGGTGTGCCCCATGGCGCGCGGCGCGTGCACGATGCGGTGCTGCGCGCTCCCCTTCGCGCGCTTCTTGATGCGGAGGGTGATGTCGAGGTCCTCGGCGGTGCCGGCATCCCATCCGTCGACCCGGTCGAGGAGATCGCGCCGGAACGCGCCGAACGCGCCCGAGATGTTGTTCACCGCATCGAGGGCGGTGAGCCCGGTCCGGGCGAGCTGGATGGAGAGCATGTACTCCAGCGCCTGCAGCCGGGCGACCAGGCTAGCGGCGGCGTTGCGCACCCGGAGCGTGCCGGAGACGCCCCCCACCGCCGGGTCGGCGAAGGGGCGGGTGATGTGCCAGACCATGTCGTTGTCGAACGAGGTGTCGCCGTCGAGGGCCAGCACCACCTCGCCCCGCGCGAACTGGCGCCCGGCGTTGAGGCTGGAGACGCGGCCCCCGCGCGTGCGCTTGGGCAGCACGTGCAGCTGCCGCAGCGGGTAGCGCCGGGCGACGGTCTGCCACGCGCGGGCCGCCGCGTAGGTGGCGCGGTTCTGCACCGCCCCGTCCACCACCACCAGGATCTCGATCGGCCCCGGGTAGGTCTGCTCCAGCAGCGTCCGCACGGTGAGCCCGACGTCGCGCCCCTCGGCATAGCAGGTCACGATGCAGCTCACCGCCGGCAGGAAGCCCTCGTCCCGGCCCGCCTTCCGCGACGCCAGCACGTGCGCGATCGCGCCGAACCAGCAGAGCGCGTAGGCGGGCAGCTCGAAGAGGAGCACCACCGGGAAGAAGCGGAGGAGGAGCGCGGTGGCGTCGAGGAGGGGGAACACGCGCCACCTCACTCCAGCCGCGACGCGAGCAGCCCCATGAGCTGGCTGCCCTCGCCCGGCAGCGACGGGTCGTCGGGGATGCTGGCTGCCGCCATCGCCAGCTCCAGCTTCAGCCCCGACCCCTGGCGCGTCTGGTCGGTGAGCGCGCGGACGCGGCCCATGAGCACCTGCGCGCCCTGGGCGCTGGTGTGCGGCGCCAGCAGCCAGAGGTGGTCGTCGCTGCGCGTCGTGATGTCGGAGACGCGCAGGAGGGCGCGCAGCCGCTCGGCGAAGGCGTCGACCAGCGCCGCCGTCCCCGAGCGCCCCAGCGCCTCGGCGAGCGGCGCCAGGTTCGTCACGCGCACGCCGACGACGCTGAAGAAGTAGCTCTCGGGATAGCGGCGGGCCAGCGCGTGCTGCCAGTCGATGAGCCGCTCGAAGAGCGCCGGAGCCACGAAGCTGACGATGTCGAGCCCGGAGAGCACCGGCGACAGGTTGCCCTGGCGCGCGAGGAGGAGCCCGGCTCCGCCCAGCCGGTACATGGCCACCGTGCGGGCCGGGAGCTGCTCCGGGCCGCTCCGCGCGCCGCAGGCCATGCAGGCGCTCTTCACGTCGGCGTCGACGAAGAGGTGCTTGCAGTGCCGGCACTGCTGCTGCTCGATGGGCCGGTCGTAGTCGACGCCGATGTGGCGGAGGACCGACTCGCACTTCGGGCAGCGGAGCCGCTCCTGCTGCACGAACGTCTCGCGCGCGCCCACGTGGCTGCAGGTGAAGCAGTGCAGGAGCCGGGTCTGCACGATGTCCAGGCTGCCGCAGGCCGGGCAGACGTCGAGGAAGCTGAGGTGGGCGCTGCCGCAGGTGTCGCAGAGGCGGAGCCGGTCGACCACCACGTCCACGTCGAGCACGCGGCGCTGCGCCCAGCGGTCGAGCCAGACGTACGGGCTCTCCGACGCGCCGAGGAGCGCCTCCACCACCGGGTAACGGTAGTACCCGGGCGCCTGCCAGTCGCGCACCGGGCGCAGGCGGGACTGCGGGCGGCAGGCGAGGTACTGCGCCAGCGCCTCGCCGGGCGCGGTGGCGCGGTGGCCGAAGCGCGCGGCCTCGGAGAGGATCCGCTGGGCCTGCGCGGCCCGCTCGCCGTCGGGCTGGTCGATGCCGTCGAACAGCTCGGCGGTGGCGCCCGGCTCGTCGCCCGGCGGGCGGGCCAGCAGGTGGAGCGGCAGCCGAGTCAGGTGGGGGGCCGCGCGCAGCGTCCGCCCCGCCTCCGTCGCCTCCTCCCACGTCGCCGCGTCCACGGCGAGGGCCGTGTCGCCCCGCCCCGCGGCGACGGCCTCCGCCGCCGAGCCGAAGGCGCGCGCCGGGCCGCCTTCCCCCTCACCGGACCGCTGTCCCAGGAGCACGCGCATGGAGCCGGTCCTCACCGCAGCGGCGGACGCCGCGGCGGGTGGGAGAACGGGGCACGGCGTGGGACGAACGGCGGGCAGGCAGTCACGGTCCGTGAACACTGCAACCGACGTGCTCGCGCGAGCGGCCTGACGCGCTCGATTCCCAGGTCGAGGCGGAGGGTCGGGGCAGACTCCGGGTCACGGGGTCGTTGCCACCGGGTCACGGGGCCGGCGTGCGCGCGGCTGGATGGGGCGTGCTCGACGCCGTGCTCGCCCTCACGCCTCGCCCTCCCGCGCGGGGCGCGGAGAGGGGGATCCGCCGCCTCCCAGATCCAGCCGTCGACCCAGCCCCCGTTCCGTTCCCGTTCCCGTCCCGTTCCCGTCTCCGATCCCGATCCCGCCCCGTCCCGAACCCGGCCCCTTCACCGTACGTGCTCTCGGTACGCGTCGGTGTGCGCCCTGCCGGCGGTGCGCCCTTCACAATGGGAGAAGCACGCTTCCCACCTCCGCGCGGGGGCGAGGCGCGGCCGGGCGGCGGCGTGGCGGGCGTCGTCCAGCGAGTGGGCGCCGGCACTGAACGTGAATGAGGGGCGAGCGCGGCCCATGACGGGCCGCGCGAGAGGCTCACATGAAGACGCGAATCGGGATCGCGCTCGCGCTTGCCACCGCAGCCGCGGCGGCGCACGCGCACGATCTCACCTGTGCCCAGACCGTGAACGGGGCGCCCGCGGTGGCCCTGCGGCGATACCCGGCGAAGCTTCACTTCCAGATCGAGATCACGAACGTCCACCCCAGCGACGCGTCCACGGCGGACCGGACACGCGCGCCGCTCCTCGAGCGGCTCGGGTTCACGCTGCCCGCGACGCCCTTCACGATCCCGGTGGGTGGGTCGGCGCGCTTCGCCTTCGACGCGATCGTCCCGAGCCGGGCCGCGTGCGAGGCGCTCGCGGCCGGGCTGCCCATGCCCGCGGATCACGCCCCCTACGGCATGGGCGGCGACGACCACGGCGACGGCGACGACGCCTGCGACGACGACGGCGAGCACGGCCACGATGACGGCCACCACGGCGAGGGCGACCACCGCGGGCACCGCCACGGGTGGGTCGTGACGGGCGCGTCGTACGGCGGCGGCGACGGGCACGGCGGCGAGGGCGACCACCACGGCGACGACGGCGAGCCCCACGGCGCGTGCGCGGGTGGCCTGTGCTCCGCGGGCGCGTTCCTCGACAGCCTCTTCGCGGCCGGATTCGACCTCGGCGAGGCGCAGTGCCGCGCGCGGATCCTGTGCGGCGGCGGGGTGCCGGCCGGCGACGACCACCAAGGTGACGACCACCCCGATGACGACCGCGGTCACGGCGACGACGATCACCACCACGGCTCCGGCGGGATGCCGGCGTACCGGTAAGAGGACGACGCCATGACGAAGACCCACCTCGGCCTCCTCGCGGGCCTCCTCCTCCTCGCCGCCGCCTGCGGGGGCCGTTCCGGCGCGGCCAGCACCGCGCAACCGGAATCGCTGCCAGGCCGCGGCGCCATCCGCCTCCTCGGCGTCGGGCCGTCGGACCTCGACAGCATCCTGCTCGACGTCGAGTCGGTGGAGCTGTCGTGCGACGGCAATGCGCTCGCGTCCACGCGCGACGCCGGTCCGTTCGAGCTCACTCGCCACGACAATGCCTGGCTCCTCGCCCTTTTCGACATGCCCGCCCAGGGCACGATCCACGTCAAGATCAAGCTGGCGGGGTCGGGCAGGTGGGCGGCGAAGGGAGCGTACGGGGCGATCGACGCACGCGGCGACGCCATCGAGTTCGATGCGCCGGTCGGCTGGTTCGACCGCGAGCGCCACGCCGTCGTCCAGCTCGATCTCGCGCGCTCGCTCCTCGACGGCTGCGCCGGGACGAAGCTGCTCGTCCCGCAGCTCAAGATCGTGAACTGACGGAGGTCGGACGCGCTCCGGGGCAGACGGGAGAGGGCTGCCCCGGAGCGTGGCCACATGGGCCCCTGGCGCCGCGATGGGCCGCGACGGACGTTCTGGCATGCGCCTCGTCGTCACCCACCCGGCGCTCGAGGGTGCCGCCGCGCCGCCGGGCGGTGCGGACGCGGGCGAGCACGCGCTCGGCGTGGCGCGGGAGCGCGATGCCCTGCTCCACCTCCCGACGCGCCTCCCGACGCCCGCCCCGCTGCTCGTCCTGCTGCACGGCGCAGGCGGCGACGCGCGCGGCATGCTGCGGATGGTGCGGGGCGTCGCCGAGGAGCGCGGGGTCGTCCTCGTCGCGCCGCAGTCGCGCGCACCCACCTGGGACCTCGTCCTGGGACGGACGGACCGCGACGCCGAGCTGCTGGACGCCGCGCTCGCGGCGGCGGCCAACCGCGTCGCGGTCGATCCTGCGCACCTGGCGCTCGGGGGCTTCTCGGACGGCGCCTCGTACGCGCTCTCGCTCGGGCTCGCGCGCGGCGCGCCGTTCACGCACCTCGTCGCGTTCTCGCCCGGTTTCGCGGCGCCGGTGGCGCTGTCGGGGGCGCCCCCCGTGTTCGTCTCTCACGGGACCGCGGACAGCGTCCTGCCCATCGCGCGCTGCAGTCGGCGCATCGTCCCACGCCTGCGCGCACTCGGGCTCGACGTCACGTACCTCGAGTTCGACGGCGGGCACGCCGTGCCCGCGGAGGTGGCACGCGACGCCCTCGCCTGGTGGCTGGCGCCCCGGCCGCAGTGAGGCCCCGGGAGCGGCCCGGCCGAGGCGAGGCGGGCCTCTCCGGGGCTCGACGCGGGGCAGCATCGACGCGCCGTCCATGACGCGCTCCGCCACACCCGCGGTGCGGTTTGCCGACGCCCCGTCAAAGTCCACGCTGGCTCAACCGGGATGATTGCGCGGCGATTCAACACCTTCTTACGATGCCCGCCATCGATCAGCACGCATCGATTGCGGGTCCTCCGGCCTACCCGCAGCGACGGGTCGCGGCGTGATCCCCCCCCAGATCACGCCCCGCCCCACAGGCCCAGCGAGAGGAGCGAGACATGAGAAGGCCCATCGTGGTCGCGGGGTTGCTCGCATCGCTCGTGCCGTGCGCGAGCAACGCCAATGACGAGATCCTGAAGCTATCCAAGGACGACAATCAATGGGTGACGCCGGCGAAGAACTACTCGTCGACGCGCTACAGCTCCCTCGACCAGATCAATGCCCAGAACGTGGGCAAGCTGCGCGAGGCGTGGACGTTCTCCACGGGCGCCCTGCGCGGTCATGAGGGCCAGCCGCTCGTCGTCGGCTCCACGATGTTCGTCCACTCGGCCTACCCGAACCACATCTACGCGCTCGACCTCTCCAAGGAGGGCGCGCCCATCAAGTGGAAGTACACGCCCAAGCAGGACGACCGCTCCGTGCCGGTCGCGTGCTGCGACCTCGTGCACCGCGGCGTGAACTACGCGGACGGCAAGATCCTGTTCTCCACGCTCGATGGCCACGTCATCGCGCTCGACGCCAACACCGGGAAGGAGCTGTGGAACATCCGCAACGCCGACCCGGGCAAGGGCGAGACGATGACCATGGCCGGCCTCGTGGTGAAGGACAAGTACATCGTCGGCGTCTCCGGCGGCGAGTTCGGCGTCCGCGGCTGGGTCGCGGCCTACAACATCAACGACGGGAAGCAGGTGTGGAGGGCCTACAGCATGGGGCCCGACGAGGACATCAAGCTCGCCAAGGACTTCAACAGCGCCAACCCGCACTACGGTCAGTTCGGCGAGGGGACCAAGACCTGGCCCGGC
>DASTGH010000350.1:0-2578 GCA_035719345.1 Anaeromyxobacteraceae bacterium | reverse complement strand
GGTCGGCTCGGCGCCGTGGCCCTGATCCGCGCCCGCTCGCGCGGCGCCGTCCGGGGCCGCAGGATCGGCCTCGGCCGCGCCCGCCGCCTCGGCGCGCGCCGCGATCTGCGAGCAGAGGTGGAGCGCCGCGAAGTAGTAGCCGGAGACGCCCAGACCGGTGATCTGCCCCTGCGCCGCCGGCGCCACGAAGCTCTCGTGCCGCCACGCCTCGCGCGCGTGGATGTTGGAGATGTGCACCTCGACCGTCGGGCAGGGGAGCGCGCGCAGGCAGTCGGGCAGGGCCCGGCTCGTGTGGGTGAGCGCGCCCGGGTTCAGGATCACGCCCTGCGCCACGGCGCGGTGCTCCTGCAGGAAGTCGAGGATCGCGCCCTCCCAGTTCGACTGGAAGGCCTTCACCTCCACGCCGTAGGCGGCGCACGCCTCGTGCACCATCCGCTCCACGTCGGCGAGCGTCTCGTACCCGTAGATCTCGGGCTCGCGCTCGCCGAGCAGGTTCAGGTTCGGGCCGTTCACGAGCAGGATCATCGCTTCACCCCGATCTCCTTCACCGTCTCCTCCACCGCGCGCGGATCGGCGGCCACGTCCCAGTCCACGCTCCAGCTCGCGCCGCGGCCCTTCGGCAGCACCCACATGAGCCCGCCGGCGGTGCGCTTCTTGTCGTGCGCCATGAGCTGCGCCGCGCGGCGCGCCACCTGCGGCGTGACGCGGACGGGGAGGTCCGCGGCCGCGAGCACCTCCTCGACGATGGCGACCGCCACCGGGTCGACCCGCCCCATGGCGCGCGCCAGCCGGAAGGCGAAGGCGAGCCCGACCGCCACCGATTCGCCGTGGGTGAAGCGCTCGAGGCGGCGGGCCGAACGTGTGGCCGAGGTTGAGCAGCTTGCGCTCGCCCTTCTCGGTCGGGTCGCGCTCCACGATCTCCATCTTGATGCGGGCGCAGCCGGCGAGGAGCCCGGCGTCCACCTTGCCGCGCCGCGCCGCGCCGCGCACGCGGTCGAGCAGCTCCGGCCGGAGCGCGGCGTACTTCACCACCTCGCCGAGCCCGCTCCGCACCTCGCGCGAGGGAAGCGTGCGGAGCGCGGCCGGGTCCGCCAGCACCGCCAGCGGCGGGTGGAACGCGCCGACCGCGTTCTTGGCGAGCGGCAGGTTCACCGCGGTCTTGCCGCCGAGGGCCGCGTCCACCATCGCGAGGAGGGTGGTGGGGACGGCCGCCCATGCCACCCCGCGCATGTAGGTGGCGGCGAGGAAGCCGCTCGCGTCGGTCACCGCGCCACCGCCGAGCGCCACCACCAGGCTCTTGCGGGTGGCGCCCGCCTGCAGCAGGCGCGCCGCGGCCCGCTCGATCTGGGCGAGCGTCTTGCCGCGCTCGCCGTCGGGCAGCGCGTGTACCGCCTCGCAGTTGCCGACGCGCGAGAGCGCGGTGGCGACGCGCTTCCCGAACGGCGTCGCCAGCACCTTCTCGCAGGTGACGAGCACGACGCAGTCGCGGCCGCGCGCCAGTGCGGCGGCCGCGTCGGGCACGCCCTCGCCGACGCGCACCTCGTAGGCGTGCTCCTCCTGCCTGGCGTGCAGGACCTCGGCCGCGGCGGTCATGACAGCTGCTCGCTCATGCCCCCTCCAGCAGCGGCTCGCGCCGCGGCGGTGCGACGAGCTCCAGGATGCGGCGCGCGACCGCCTCCGGCGCGAGGCCGTCGACCTCGACCCGGTGGTGCGCGCGAAGGTACAGGGGCCGGCGGCGCGCGGCGAGCGCCGCCCAGCGCTCGAGGAGCGGCCGCACCCCGGCGCCGGGATCGGCCGCGATGCGCCGCGCCGCCTCCGCCGGCGAGACGTCGAGGAAGACGACCCTGGCCGTCGCCAGGAGCCGGCCGGCCGTGGCCGGGTCGCAGAAGGCGCCGCCCCCGAGGTCCACGACGACGGGGCCGGCGAGGGAGGCGACCACCGCGCGCTCGAGCGCCCGGAACGCCGCCTCCCCGTCCTCCGCGAAGACGGCGGCGATGGGCTTGCCGGCCCGGCGCACCACCTCGGCGTCCGTCGAGACGACGCGCCGCCCGAGGAGGCGCGCCAGCTCGGCCGCCACCGTCGTCTTCCCCGAGCCCATCATGCCCGCGAGCGCGAGCGCCTCAGCGGATCCGAGCGGCATACGCCTCGATCGCCTTCTCCACGTCCGCCACCGTGTCGCCGCCGAACTTCTCGAGGAGCGCGTCGGCGAGCGTCCAGGCCACCACCGCCTCGCCCACCACCGCCGCGGCCGGCACCGCGCAGACGTCGCTCCGCTCGTACTTGGCGGTCGTCTCCTGGCGCGTGGCGATGTCCACCGTGGGCAGCCCCTTCGTCATGGTGGGGATGGGCTTCATGTAGCCGCGCACCACCAGCGGCGCGCCGTTGCTGATGCCCGCCTCGAGCCCGCCCGCCCGGTTCGTCTCGCGGTGGAAGCCCTTCTCCGGCGCGTAGCGGATCGCGTCGTGGAAGGCGTCGCCGCGCAGCGCGACGTGCGTCCCCTCCCCGATCTCGGCGGCGCGGATGGCGGGGATGCCGCAGAGCGCGCCGGCGAGCCGCGCGTCGAGCCGCCGGTCCGGGT
>DASTGH010000349.1:0-14174 GCA_035719345.1 Anaeromyxobacteraceae bacterium | reverse complement strand
GGGCGGCGGCCACCGGCGGCAGCGCCCACGCCGCCGACGCGCCGCAGCACTCGAACGGCCCGCGCGGCATGGCGAAGGGGCTCACGCTCTGCACGCTGCTCCACGGCGGCGGGCCGCGGCTCGGCGCCAGGGTGGACGGCGGGGTGCTCGACGTGGTCGAGGCCGCCCGCCTGCTCAGGATGCCGGCGCCCGCGACGCTCGACGCGCTCTTGCAGGAGGAGCAGGGCCCGGCGCTGCAGGCGCTGGTCGAGGCGGCGGGGAAGAACGGCGCTGCCCGGTCGGCGATCGTGAAGGAGGCCGACGTCCACTTCGGCCCGGTGGTGACGCGGCCGCAGAAGATCGTCTGCGTCGGCCTCAACTACCGCAAGCACGCACAGGAGATCGGCGCGCCCATCCCCAAGCAGCCGGTGCTCTTCAACAAGTACAACACCGCGCTCAACTGCCACGGCGGGACGGTGAAGCTGCCGACCGCGGTGGCGAAGAACTTCGACTACGAGGTCGAGCTGGTCATGGTGATCGGGCGCACCGCCCGGGAGGTGTCCGAGGCGGACGCGCTCTCCTGCGTCGCCGGCTACTGCACCGGGAACGACTTCACCGCGCGCGACCTGCAGCTCGAGACCGGCGGGCAGTGGATGGCCGGCAAGACGCCGGACGGCTTCGCGCCGCTCGGGCCCTGGTTCGTGACGGCGGACCAGGTGGATCCCGACAAGCTGGCCATCGAGTGCCGCGTGAACGGCGAGACGCGGCAGTCGTCGAACACGAGCGACTTCATCTTCAACAGCCGCCAGATGATCAGCTACATCTCGCGCATCTTCACGCTGAGCCCGGGCGACATCATCTTCACCGGGACGCCCGAGGGCGTCATCCAGGGCAAGCCGAAGGAGCAGCGCGTGTGGCTCAAGGCGGGCGACCAGCTCGCCTGCAGCGTGGGCAAGCTCGGCGAGCTCCGCTTCACGCTGACCTGAAGCGCGCTCACCACCCGTGGTCGGCAGGCTCTCCCTCGCCCCCGCGCAGCGGGGGAGAGGGCCGGGCCGAGGGGGCGCGGCCGCGCACGTCCACGGTCCCCTGGTACGCCGGCCCGAACGGCGCGCGCGGCAGGTACCTCCCCGTCCCCGCCTCCGCCCGCAAATCGCCGTCGGCGTAGACGTGCCGCCCGCCGGCGAAGGTGTGGACCACCACCCCCTTCGCCTGGAAGCCCTCCCACACCGAGAAGTCGGTCCGCTGCCGCTGCGTCCGCGCCGAGATCGTCTTCGTCCGCCCCGGGTCGAGCACCGCCACGTCCGCGTCGGAGCCCGGCTGGAGCGCGCCCTTGCGCGGCCAGAGGTTGAAGGCGCGGGCGGCGTTCGTCGAGGTCACGGCCACGAATTCCTCCGGCGTGAGCCGGCCCCCGTTCACGCCGAGCTGCCACAGGACGTGGAGCCGGTCCTCGACGCCTCCGCAGCCGTTCGGGATCTTGCGGAAGTCCTCCCTCCCCAGGCGCTTCTGCTCCGTGGTGAAGCAGCAGTGGTCGGTGCCGGTGGTGGAGAGCGCGCCGGAGGCGAGCGCGCGCCAGAGCGCCTCCTGGTGCCCCCTGGGGCGGTACGGCGGGCTCATGACGTGGCCGGCGGCGCGGTCGAACTCGGACTGGTCGTAGACGGAGTCGTCGAGGTGGAGGAAGCCGGGCAGCGTCTCGCCCACGACCCGGACGCCGCGGGCCCGGGCGCGGCCGATGGCCTCCGCCGCCTCGGCCGCCGACACGTGCACCACGTAGAGCGGAGCCTCCGTGATCTCCGCCATGGTGATGGCGCGGTAGGTCGCCTCGCCCTCGAGCTGCGGCGGTCGCGAGAGCGCGTGGCCGCGCGGTCCGGTGACGCCCTCGGCCACGAGCCTCGCCTGGAGGTACGCGATGAGGTCCCCGTGCTCCGCGTGGATCTGCGCCACCGCGCCCAGCTCCCGGCACCGGACGAAGCCCTGGATGATGTGCTCGTCCGGCAGCATGAGGCCGCCCTTGTACGCCTGGAAGAACTTGAAGCTGGCGACGCCGTGCTCGCGGACGAGCGGCGCCATGTCCGCGGCGAACCGCTCACCCCACCACGACACGGTCATGTGGAGGCCGTAGTCCACCGCCGCGCGCGAGGCCCAGCCCTGCCAGCGCCGGAGCGCGTCGAGCGGCGGCTCGCCCCGGTCCGGGCCGACGAAGTCGAGGAGGGTGGTCGTGCCGCCGGCAGCGGCGGCGGCCGTGCCCGAGAGGAAGTCGTCCGCCACCACCGTGCCCATCATGGGAAGCTGCAGGTGGGTGTGCGGGTCGACGCCGCCGGGGAGCACGAAGCAGCCGCCGGCGTCCACGACCTCCCCGGCGACCGGGGGCTCCAGGCCCTCGCCGACGGCGAGGACCTTTCCAGCCCCGAGCAGGACGTCAGCCCGCCGCCGCCCCTCCGCCGTGACCACGGTGCCGCCTCGGATGAATGCCTGGGACATCCCCCGATCCTGCTCGACCGCGGGCCACGGCGCACGCCCCGTCGGCGCGCCCGCGACATCGAATCCGGCCCGCGCCCCGGCTCCGCCGCGAGGGCGTTGCGGCGGAGCCGGTGGCGCGGCCGGTCACCCGGAAGGCTGCGCTTCCGGTGAGCCTGGCCCGCCGGATGCGTGCGCGAGCCGCCTCAGCTCGAGGCTCTTCCAGATCTGGTACACGGGCGGATAGACGACGAGCTCCAGCAGGAACGAGGTCAGGATGCCCCCGATCATCGGGGCGGCGATCCGCTTCATCACGTCGGAACCGGTGCCCGTCGCCCACAGGATGGGGACGAGCCCGAGGAAGGTCGTCGCCACCGTCATGAACTTCGGACGCAGCCGCTTCACCGCGCCCTCGCGGATGGCGCGCTGCAGGTCGGCCAGGCCGGTGAGGCGGCCCTCCCGCCTCGCCTGCTCGTAGGCGAGGTCGAGGTAGAGCAGCATGTAGACGCCGGTGGCGGCGTCGACGCCGAGGAGCGCGATGAGCCCGACCCACACGCCGATGGAGAGGTTGTAGCCGAGCGCGTAGAGGGACAGGACCGCCCCCACCGCGGAGAACGGCACCGCCAGGAGGACGATGAACGTCTTCACGACGGAGCGCGTGTTCACGAGGAGCAGCAGGAAGATGAGGAAGAGCGTCAGCGGGACGACGACCGCGAGCCGCTCCTTCACCCGCAGCATCGCCTCGTGCTGACCGCTCCACGAGAGCGCGTACCCCGCGGGGAGCTTCACGCTGGCGCGGAGGAGCCGGTCCGCCTCCTCGATGTAGCTCTGCGGATCGCGCCCGGCGAGGTCCACGTACACGTAGCCGGTGAGGAGCCCGTCCTCGTTGCGGATCATCGCCGGCGCGGTGGCGCGGCTGACGGTGGCGAGCTCGACGAGCGGGATCTGGCGCTGCCCCCCCGGCGCCGAGACGAGGACGCGTTCCAGCGCCTCGTCGTCGCTGCGGAAGTCGCGCGCGTAGCGGACGTTCACCGGGTAGCGCTCGCGCCCCTCGACGGTGGTCGTGACGTTCTCGCCGCCGATCGCGTTCTGGATCACCGCCTGGGCGTCGTCGATGGAGACGCCGTAGCGCGCCAGCGCGGGGCGCTTCCAGTCGATGTCGAGGAAGTAGCCACCGGCTGTCCGCTCCGCGAAGACGCTGCGCGTGCCGCGGACCCGGGGCAGGAGCTCCTCGACGCGCGCGCCGATCTCCTCGATCGCTGCCAGGTCGGCGCCGGAGATCTTCAGCCCGACGGGCGTCCGGATCCCGGTGGTGAGCATGTCGATGCGGCCCTTCACCGGCATCGTCCAGGCGTTGGCGACGCCCGGCACGGTGAGGGCCTCGTCCAGCTCCGCGACGAGCGCCTCCTGCGAGATGTGGTCCGGCGTGAGGTGGCGGAAGATCGCCTTCGCCCACCCGGGCGCCCATGACGAGTACCAGGTGTGGACCTTGCGCCACTCGGACTTCGGGCGGAGCGTGACGACCGTCTCCAGCATCGAGAGCGGCGCCGGGTCGGTCGGGGTCTCGGCGCGGCCCGCCTTGCCGAGCACCCGGTCGACCTCGGGGAACCGCTTGAGGACGGCGTCCGTGCCGCGGAGCAGCGCCCCGGCCTCGCGGATGGAGATGCCGGGCATCGTCGTCGGCATGTAGAACAGCGAGCCCTCGTCGAGCGGCGGCATGAACTCAGAGCCGAGCCGCCGGTACACGGGGATGGTGGCGAGGACGGCGGCGCAGGCCACCCCGATGACGACCCAGGTGCGGCGCAGCGACCACGCCGCCACCGGCTCGTAGAGGCGCATCAGGAAGCGGCTCACCGGGTGGCGCTCCTCGGGATGGATGCGCCCGACGACCACCGCGTTCGCAGCGCGGCAGAGCCAGCGGGGGCGGAACGAGAAGCGGTCGAGCCGCGTGAAGAGAAGGCGCAGCGCCGGATCGAAGGTGACGGCGAGGACCGCCGCGACCAGCAGCGAGAGCGTCTTCGTGTAGGCGAGCGGCTTGAAGAGCCTGCCCTCCTGCGCCTCGAGGGTGAGGATGGGCAGGAAGGACACGGCCAGGACGAGCAGCGCGAAGAAGCTCGGCCCCCCCACCTCCTTCACGGCCTCGAGGATGACCGCGCGGTGATCGCCCTGGCGACCCGCCCGCTGCCACACCTCCAGCTTCTTGTGCGTCTGCTCGACCACGACGATGGCGGCGTCGACGAGCGCCCCGACGGCGATGGCGATGCCGCCCAGCGACATGATGTTGGCCGAGACGCCCATCATGCGGAACGGGACGAAGGCGACCAGCACCGCCACCGGGATGGTGACGAGCGGGATGAGCGCGCTCGGGATGTGCCAGAGGAAGAGCAGGATGACGAGCGCCACCGTGATCATGATCTCGACGAGCGTCGAGCGGACGTTGTCGATGGAGCGCGTGATGAGCTCGGACCGGTCGTAGATGGGGACGATCTTCACGCCGGGGGGGAGGCCGGGCTCGATCTCGCGGATCTTCGCCTTGACGCGGTCGATCACCTCGAGCGCGTTCTCGCCCTGCCGCATGACGATGATGCCCGAGACCGCCTCGCCGGCGCCGTCGAGGTCGGCGAGGCCGCGCCGCAGATCGGGGCCGAGCGTCACCTGGCCCACGTCCCGGACGCGGACGGGCGTCCCGCCCTCGCTCGCCGCGAGCGCGATGTTCCCGAGGTCGTCCACCGAGCGCGCGTAGCCGTGGCCGCGCACCATGTACTCGGCGCCTCGCGCCTCGATGAGCCGCCCGCCGACGTCGGCGTTCCCGCCGCGCACCGCCTCGACGACGCGCGTGATGGGAAGGCCGTACGCCTGCAGCCGGTTGGGATCGACGTTGACCTGGTATTGCCGCACGTAGCCGCCGAGCGGCGCGACGTCGGCCACGCCGCGGACGGACTTGAGGTGATAGCGCAGGTACCAGTCCTGGTACGAGCGCAGCTCGGCGAGGCCGTGCGCCCCCGAGGTGTCCTGCAGCACGTACTGGAAGACCCACCCCAGCCCGGTCGCGTCCGGCCCCAGCTCCGTCCTCACCCCCTGCGGCAGCCGCGGCAGCACCGAGGCGAGGTACTCGAGCGTGCGGGAGCGGGCCCAGTAGATGTCGGTCCCGTCCTCGAAGACGACGTAGACGTAGGAGTAGCCGAAGTCCGAGTAGCCCCGGACGGCCTTCACCTTGGGCGCGCCCAGGATCCCGCTGACGATGGGATAGGTGACCTGGTCCTCGATCACGTCCGGGCTGCGGTCCCAGCGCGAGTAGACGATGACCTGCGTGTCGGAGAGGTCGGGGATGGCGTCGAGCGGGACGTGGTGCAGCATCCACCAGCCGCCCAGCGCGGCCGCGGCGGTCAGCGAGAAGACGACGAGCTTGTGCCTCGCCGACGCCTCGATCAGGCGGCCGATCATGGCGCGCGGCCGGCGCTGACGTGCGCCGCCTCCAGGCGATCGCGCGGCGGCAGGGACGGTCCTGCGCCGCCGAGCGGCTCGGGTGCGCTCCCGGTCGGGACGGGTGCGACCCGAGCCGCTGCGGCGGCGCGAGAGGTGGGCGCCCTCATCCTCGTCTCGGAGTCGAGGAAGAAGGCGCCCGAGGTGACGACGCGCTCGCCGGGGGAGAGCCCCCGGACGATCTCGACGACGTCGCCGGAGCGCCAGCCCGTCTCGACGTCGCGTGGCTCGAAGGCACCCGCGCCGGTCTCGACGAAGACCCTCCTCGCTCGGCCGGAGTCGACGACGGCGTCGGAGGGGACCGTGATGGCGGCCGGGAGCGCGACGCTCCACTCGACGTCGACGAACATGTCCGGGCGCAGCACGGAACCCGGGTTGTCGACCTCGAGCCTGACCTTGAGCGTGCGCGACGCCATGTCGAACTGCGGCAGGATCTCGGCGACGGTCGCCCGTAGCGCGATCCCCTGCTCCGGGACCGAGACCTGGGCACGCGCTCCGACGCGCACGTGGCGCGCGTCGTGCGGGAACACGTCGGCGAGCACCCAGACCCGCCGCAGGTCGGCGATGCGGTAGAACTCGAACCCGCGGTCGAACTTGAGGCCGGGGAAGACGTTGCGCGCCAGGACGACCCCGTCGGCAGGCGCCACGATCTGGATGGTCTCGGGGACGCGCCCCGAGCGCATGATCTCGTCCCGCTGCCGCGCGGAGATGCCGTAGTTCTCGAGCTGCATGATGCGCTGCTGGATGTTCGCCTGCTGGAGCGAGCTGTTGTTCCTGCCGACGTCCGCTTCGTCGTCGCCCTTCTCCCCCTGGACCGCGTCGTTCGCGCCGCGCACCTTCTTCCGGGCGTAGCCCTGCGTGTTCAGGATGAAGAGCTGGGTGACCGAGATCGTGTCCGGCGCGTAGAACGACCCGAGGACCTGGTCCTTCCGCACGCGGCTCCCGGTCACGACGGAGGCGACGTCGCGGATCGAGCCGTTCGCGCCGGCGTTGAGCTTGTAGAGGCGGGCCTCGTCGGGCGCGACGCGGCCGAGCGCGCGGAGCGAGCGCGCGCGCGCGGACCGCTGCACCGGCACCACCGCGATGCCGAGGATGCCCTGCTTCCCGGGGGGAAGCGCGAGCGCGCGCCCGGGCTCGGCCCCGCTCACGGCGGTGTCCGCGCCGTGGACCGGCACGAGCTTCATCCCGCAGACCGGACAATCGCCCCGGTGATCCTGGGCGACCGTTGGGTGCATCGGGCAATGGTACGACGCCGCCGGCGCCGCGTCCGCGGCAACCGCCACCGGCGAACCGCGTCCGGAGATGGTGAGGACGGCACAGCAGATCGCGACGACGAAAAGGAATGCAGTTCTCATACGGGACCCCGACAGTCCCCTCGATTTGCCAATCTTCGATTGCCAGCTACGCGCCCGGCCTCATCGCTCCGGCGGCACCCCGGCGCCCTCGAGCGCCGGGGATGCCGCCGTCGATCCGCCCTTCCTAGAGCGTGATGGACCAGCCGAACATCATGTTGTGGTCCTCGTGCGCCAGGTTGTGGCAGTGGGCCACGTAGTTGCCGAGGAACGTGCGGAACCCGCGGTAGATCTGGCTCTGCTCCGACGGTTGCAGCATGACGAGGTCGAACTTGCCGAGCGGGTCCTCCGCCGTGAGGGCACCGGCGACATTGGGGTTCACGATCCCCGCACCAGAAATCTGCGCCGCCGTCCGGGAGACGACCTGGTGCTCCTCCATGTGGACGTGCATGGGGTGCGTCCAGCCGCCGCCGCCGTTGTTGATGCCCCACAGCTCGAACGAGCCGAGCTTCGGGGCCCAGAGCGGGGTGGTCGGGTCGAACTGGAGGCCGTTGATGAGCCACTCCGTCTCGCCGCCGGCTCCGCCGCGCTGAAGCGTGAAGTCCATGTTCTCCAGCTTCGGATCGGTGTTGCCGATGAACGGCGGCGTGTGCCGCGGGCGCAGGACCTTGTTCGGGTTGTAGTTACCGGTGCCCGCCTGGTTCTTGGCGTTGAACACCGGGCTGAGATCCTGATCGCTGTTGTCAGTCGTCAGGTTGCTGCTGGCGATGACGAACTTCACGAGCGGCACCGCGAAGGCGCCACCGCCCTGGGCGAGGCTCCCGTTGATCTGCCGCCCGTCGGTCATCACGGCGGTGTTGGTGAGGTAGATGACGTCGCCGCCCCTCGTCTTCGAGCCGTCCTGGTACACCGTGAAGTCGACGACCACCTCGCGGCGCTTCGCCGGCCAGATCTGGAGGAAGTCGCGGAGGATCGGCTTCGGGAGGAGCCCGCCGCCGGTCGAGATCTGCGTCATCCTCATGACCTGCTGGCCGAGCGAGTAGGTGATGCGGCCCTTCGAGTCGGTCGACCCGAAGCTCCACTGCCCCTGGCCCTGGACCGGGTTGCCGGTGTTGCCGCCCGTGGACGAGCCCCTGACCGGGACGAGCGTGTTCCCGGCGCCGGGCGTCCGCAGCGACAGCTCGTACTGCCGGGACAGCGACGCGCCGAGGAAGCGGAAGCGGTAGTGCCGCCGGTCCACGGTGAGGACCGGGTAGGCGGTGCCGTTCACGGTGAAGATGTCGCCGACGAACCCGTGGTTCGGATAGTGCTGGAGGAACGTCTTCCCCCACCACTCGGGGTGCGTCCTCCCGCAGACGTTGTTCGACCAGGGCTGCTTCGTCAGCGGCTGATGGTCGTCCTCGTGCGGCACGATGCCGTTGTCCGCGCGGAAGTCGTAGAACGCCATGGGGATGTCGTACTTGACGTCGAAGCTCCCGTCGCCGTGGTCGGTGCGGATGCCCGGCAGGCGGAGCCCCTGGGTCTCGTCGCCGCCGTCGATGCCGGTCGGGTTGAACGGCGACGCGATGTCGTAGTGCGGCATGAGCCCCACCTGGCCCTTGTAGACGTTCGGGCCGGTGTGGTGCATGCGGTGGTCGTGGAACCACAGGAACGCCTGCTTCTCGGCGTCGTCGCCGCCCGCGGCGTAGACGAGGTACGCGCTGTCGACCCACTGTCCGGGCTGGTACCCGCCGTTGTTCTCCTGCATGTGGTTCGGCTGGCCGTCGGACTCGGGCGCAGTGTGACCGTTGTGCAGGTGCGTGAGGACCGCCCAGTCGGGCGCGCCGAAGTCACCGCGGTCCAGGCACTGCGGGTTCAGGTCGAGGTCGTTCTCGTACCGCACGATGATCGGCTTGCCGTACGAGACGTTGATGAGCGGCCCGGGGAACGTGCCGTTCATGCCGTAGATGGTGCTCGGCGGCAGCTTGAACGTGCCGGCGACCGTGCCGGGCGCGGCGGTGGCGCCAGGCGGCAGCGGGATGATGTTCCCGTTCGCGTCGATGGGCTGGACGTTCGAGGTGGTGAAGCTGTGCTGCGCCACCTGGTACCGGATATGGTAGAGGATCGGGTTCGGGTCCATCAGGTCGAACGTGGTCTTCGCGAGGCCCGACAGGCGCGGGTACGAGACGCCCCGCTTGCCCGGGTAGAGCTGGTGCGTGCCGCCGCGGGCGCCGCCGAAGTTCATCGTCTTCGTCGTCAAGACGCCGTTCTTCGGGTTCTGGAACGTGTACGTGCTGCCGTCGTTGTGCATCGGCCGGTCGCCGATGGAGTCCTGGGCGCCGACGCCCGGGCCAGGCGGGCTGGTGGAGTTGCCGAAGACGCCGTTCTTCTGGCGGACGTTCCAGGTCTGAGCCGTCGCCAGCGTGCCGTCCGGATTCCGGTAGCCGGGGCGCAGCGCCTGGGGGACGGGGAGCGGATCCACGAAAGGCGTGGTGATGAACGGGCTGGTGGGGAAGAGGTCGGCGTCGATCGGGCAGCCGGTGTTCTCTGCCACGAGGATCGACGTCGGGACGGTGTCGGCGCACACCGCGCCGTAGGCCTTGCCGACGACGCCTGCGGCGCCGGCCGCAGCGCCGATCTTCAACATGTCACGACGGGTAAGGTTCTTCTTGGACATGAATGCGGCTCCCGAGGACGACGGGGTACTGCACTGAGACTCGAAGGCCACCTTTGCACCGAGGGTGCCATCCGCGATCTGCGCAATCCCCGGGGATTGCGCGGCGACGTGGGCTCGCTCGTCGCGGATTGGCTCTGCCCGAGTTCCATTCCGGCACTCCAGCACGCCGCTCCGCACGCAAACGAAGCGGGCGGCGCTCTCGCGCCGCCCGCGGCCCCTCCCGTATCTTCGCGAAGCGCTCGCTACGGCTGGAACGGACTGAGGCCGAGGAAGCGTTGCAGCGGAGCCGCCGAGCCCGTGGCGCCCACCGCGGGGATCGTCGTCATGAGGTCCGCGCCGCTGGCGTCCTGGCCCTGGGGCACGTCGATCGACGGGTGATCGAACGGCGCCCTCTGGTAGAGGACCCGGTCGTCCGTGAGCGACACGAGGAACGCCACCAGCGCGGTCCTGTGATCCTCGGTCATCCCGAGCGGCCGGATGAGGGGCGGCAGCGTGGCGTTCGCGAAGTTGCCGCCGTCGTCGTACAGCTCGATCGCCTGCCGGAGCGTGGCCTTGCCGCCCGTGTGAAAGTACGGGCCGGAGAGCTCGAGGTTTCGCAGCGACAGCGTCTTGAACGAGCCGGCGACGTCGGTCGACTCGGTGGCCGAGAGGCCGCCGCTCAGGATGGGGAAATTGGTGCTCGGGTCCATGACGAGCCCCGCGAAGGCCGACCCGGACGGCGCGGAAGGCGGCGCCACCGGCAGCCCGAACTGGTCGACGCAGGTGAGGGCGCCGCCCGGCACCATGATCGTCGCGGGATTGGCGAGGGTCTTCTGGAAGTACTCCGTCCAGGAGAGCGGCAGGCCGTTCAGGTCGGTCCCGCCGAGCCCCACGTTCTCGGCGGTCGGGCGCGCGCCGAGGTTGTACCAGCCGACGTCGTAGGTGTTGACCGACATCTTCTGCGGGGTCACCGGGGCGTTCTTGATGTCGGTGACGCTGAGGGCGTAGCTCGCGTTGTCGTACGTGATGATGTCGGAGCCGTAGGGCACGGGCGGCGGTGGCTGCGGCGCCGAGGGCCAGAACCCGGGCACGGGCGCGGGCGCCGGCGAGCGAACGCCCATGAGCATGCGCTCGAGGCGCAGGTCGAACCCGCCCTTCTTGAAGGCCTGCTCGCCCAGCTCGATGCCGACCGTCACGTTGCGGACCGAGGCGCTCGTCGTCTCGGCGCCGACGTGGCAGAACGCGCAGCCCGCGCCGGCGCCGGGCATGGTCGTCGTCCGCAGCGGCAGCCCGACGGTGCCGGGCACCGGGACCGGCTGCTCGAAGAGGTCGAGCCCGGCGAGGATGTCGTCGATGGTGACGGCGCGCGTCCCGCCCGTCGCCGCGGGGACCGTGATGCCCGCGTCGCCGAGCCTCTTCACGACTGGCTGCAGCAGCGTGGTGTCGCCCTGGACGACGCAGAGGGTCTGCTTCCCGGTGAGGTCCGTGCAGGAGACGGTCTTCGGCAGGCCGGTGACGGGATCGAACCGCGTCGCGGCGTACCGGTCCATGGGCGAGTCGTTCGACACGAGCGTGGTCTCGTACATCATGATGGCGAGGCCCCAGTAGAAGGAGAAGTTGGCCTGCATCAGCGTGTAGGACTTCTTGTTGACCTTGACGGTGGCGGCGCTGTTCCACCACATCGGGTAGAAGGCCTTCCGGATGAGCGCCGCGTAGGTCGTGTTGAGGCCTTTCACGCCCGCCACCACGAGCGGCCCGAGCACGCCGTCCTTCGGGTCGACCGTCTGCAGCGCGAGCGGCTTCGAGTCCAGCATCTTGATGCCGATGTCCGGGAACGTGCGGCCGGACGCCGACATCTCCACCGGGCTCAGCGGCGGCCCCACCGCCTGCGAGGCGGTGCTCGCGTTCGGGATGCTGACGATGAACTGCGCGAGGACCCCGGCCGAGTTCAGCGCCCAGACGCGCGCCGTGGGGTCGCGCGCCCCCCAGGGATTGACCCCGTTGAACTCGGGCTGTGCGCGCCCGTTGAAGAAGTTGCGGTGGTTGAAGATGGCGTTGATCGTCGTCGGCGCATTGACGCCGGTGACCTGCCGCATCGTCCCGAAGATCGGGTCGGTGGTGGCGCTCGTCGTCTCGGCGCCGGTGGTCGCGCTCTTGAACAGCATCGGCCGGACGCCCTGCGAGCCCGTGACGTTATCGACGTTCCGGGTGAGGGCGCCTGCCGGGCCGTTCACGAAGGGATAGTTCGCAGCAGCGAGCGGGTAGTTCGTGGACGCGCCGTCGAAGAGGCCGTTCGCCCCGGGGTTGAGCTGGTTCCTCGTCCTCACGTCCACGCCCGCCTGGAAGTGGCAGGTGGCGCAGGCGGTCCTGTTGTCGCTGCCCGCCTGGACGTCCCAGAAGAAGGCCTTGCCGAGCTGGGTCGCGGCCGTGACGTCGGCGATGTAGTAGGCCGCCAGGGTCGGGTCCAGCGTCGGCACGCCGGTGGCCGGATTGGGCGGGAAGATCGGGTTCGGCGCCGTCTTCAGCGAGTTGAGCGGGACGAAGGGGAGCGCGCCCGGCGCCGGCGCGACGAAGGCGTCGCCGAATCCGGTGCCGGGTGCCTTGCAGTTGAACGTGAACGTGAGGGGCTCGCTCACCGTGCCGACGGGTGGCCTCTCCTCGCTTCCGCCTCCGCACGAGACGATCGCGAGGAGCACGGCTGGCGTCAGCGTGCGCGCTGCGGTTCTGGCAATGTGCGTCATGAGGTGGCCTCGCGCACCAGCCGTGCACGGCGCATGCCTGCGCTTCTGCCACGTCGGCTGAGGACCTGGGCGGCTCGGCCGTCTCGAAATGAAACTCGACTTCACGGCGGGTCACCGAGAAGCCCACGGTTCCTGAGGATTCGCGAGTTCCAGTTTGATCCGGCCCGTCCTATTTCTCGACCGCCGCGCCCGGGGTCGCGCGCCCTTCCTCGTCCCTCCGGTGGTCCAGATGGCCGTGATCACGGCGGCGACGGCGGGGCAAGGCGGTCGGCACGGCCGGCACGCGCGCTGCACGCGAGGTTGCGCATCGACGGGAGCCGCCCCGCATCATGACACGCCACTCGATCGCGTTCGCCGCGACCGTCTGCGTCGGCCTCGCCACGCTGGCGATGGACCAGGTCGCGCTCGACGGCCTCGACGCCGTCGACGGCGCGGGATCCGCGATCGAGGCAGAGGTGATCTCCGTCGTCCCCTCGGGCGCGGCCGCCGCGCCCGCTCCGGCGCAGCCCGAGCCGCGGGCCTCGGGCGAGGATCTGCGACCGGAAGGCGGCCTGCACGTCCTCGTCACGCATGCCGGCCAGCCGCTCGGCGGTGCCGAGGTCCGCGCCTACCTCCGGCACCGCGCAGAGGTCCTCCGTGGCGAGCCGCAGTGGATGCTCGCGGGGATCGCCGCGACCGGCGCCGATGGTGTCGCGTCGGTCGCGGCTCCGGCGGGAACCTACCTCGTCACGGCCCGGTCCTCGCTCCTCGCGCCGGCCCACGCCGCGGTGGTGCGGCCGGCGGGGGAGGCGCGCACCACCGTGACCGTCGCCCTCGTCGAGCCCGTCGCCGTCGCCGGCCGGGTGCTGGCGCGCGGCGACGGCGAGCCCGTGCCGCTCGCATCGCTCGCGCTCTGCCGCACCGGCATGGACCTCCTCGGCGCGGTTCCCATGCCCGCCGAGGAGTGCGCCCGGGCGATCGCCGACACATGGGGGCGGTTCTCCATCTCCGTCGCGCCGGGGCGGTACGCCCTCGAGGCGGCCGCGGTGGGATTCCATGGCGCGCACCTCGCGGTGACCGCCCCGGCGGCGCTGGACGTGCGCCTCGCCGCGGGCGCCGTCGTGGAGGGATTCGTGCTGCAGCCGGACGGCGCGCCGGCGGGCGGCGCGGAGGTGGTGCTGACCGGAGGCGACGAGGCCGTGTCCGCCACGGCCGGCTCCTCGGGCGGCTTCGCCGCCGAGGTGGAAGCCGGCACGTACACCGTGACGGCACGGCGCGGACGCGTCGCGGGGGCGTGGCCCTCGCCCGTCACCGTGGCCGCGGGCGGCCGGGCGAGAGACCTCGTCATCCGGCTGGGCGCTGCCGCCGCCATCGGCGGGCTCGTGACGGCGGCGGACGGTACCCCGCTGCCGGGCGCGGCCGTGGCGGTGTCGTCACCCGGCGCGACGGGCGAGCTCGCCCATGCGGAGAGCGACGCGGCCGGCCGCTTCGCGGTCGAGGCGCTCGCGGCAGGCACGTACCAGGTCACCGTGGCGGCCGACGGCTGGAGCCCCGCCTCCAGGACGGGGATCGCGCTCCTCGGCGGCGAGCGGGTCGAGATCGCGATTGCCC
>DASTGH010000348.1:0-9141 GCA_035719345.1 Anaeromyxobacteraceae bacterium | reverse complement strand
GCCCTTCTCGGCGCGGGTCCAGCAGGCATTCGCCCGCTGGACCATCGGCCCGGGGGAGGGGGATCAGTCGCCGACCTCCGAGAGCCCGGGCCGTGTTTCGACGGTCTCCCTCCGCCATCGGGGTCGCGCGCGCCTATCGCTCCTGGACGTACGTCCACCCGAACCGCCCCTTCACGCACAGGTTGCCGCGCGTGACCGGGTGGTCGAGCGGGGAGGTCACCTTCACGATGCGCCCGTCCTGCACGTGGAGGCGGAGTGTGCAGCCCACGCCGCAGTAGCCGCAGATGGTGTCGACCTGGCGCTGGCGCGCCTCGTCCCAGCCGCCCTCGCGCCGCAGGTCGTGCTCCGTCTTCGCCATGAGCGCGCCGGTCGGGCACACCGCCACGCAGTTCCCGCAGTAGACGCAGGCCGACTCGGGGAGCGGGACGTGCAGCTCGGTGGCGATGTGCGCCTCGAAGCCGCGGCCGGCCACGGCGATGGCGAACGTGTTCTGGTGCTCCGGGCCGCAGGCCTGGACGCACCGGTAGCAGAGGACGCACTTCGCGTAGTCGCGAACGTACAGGTCGTTGTCGACGAGCGGCGGCTGCGCCAGGGTCGCCGTCGCGCCGGGGGCGGCGGGCGCGCCGTGCGCCGCGGGCGGCCCGTAGCGATCGGGCCGGGCGCCGTACTCGCGCACCAGCGCCTGCAGCTCCGGCGCCGTCGAGAGGTCGACGGAGGAGGCGAGGAACTCCAGCACCATCTTGCGGCTGTGGCGGACCCGGTCGGAGTCGGTGCGCACGCGCATCCCGGCCTCCACCCGCCGCGAGCAGGACGGCGCCAGGGTGCGCGCTCCCTCCACCTCCACCACGCACACGCGGCAGACGTTCACCGGCTGGAGCGTCTCCAGGAAGCAGAGCGTCGGCACGCGCTTCCCGTGGCGGCGGCACACCTCGAGGAGCGTCTCGCCCTCCACCGCGCGCACCGGCTCGCCGTCGAGGAAGAGGTCCACCGACCGGGCGGTCATGGGAGGGTCCTCCCCTCGAACGGCCGGAAGCGCCGCAGCGCCGACTCCACCGCCGCCGCCGCGGTCTGGCCCAGGCCGCAGATGGAGGCGTCGCGCATGGCCCGCCCGATCTCGTCGAGGAGCGCCAGCTCGTCGGCGGCGGAGCCCGATGGCCGGCCCGCCGCGAGCCGCCGCAGCGCCTCCTCCTGCCGCACGGTGCCCACGCGGCACGGGACGCACTGGCCGCACGACTCCTCGCGGAAGAACTCGGCGATGCGCAGCAGCATGGGGACGAGGTCGACGGTCTCGTCGAAGACCATGACCACGCCCGAGCCGAGCGTCGCCTGCGCCGCGCGCAGGCCCTCGAAGGTGAGCGGCAGGTCCAGCTCGCCGGGGCCCACGAACGTCCCGGCCGCGCCGCCGAGCAGCACCGCCTTCACGCTGCCCGTGGCGCCGCCGGCGAGCGCGAGCACCTCGCGCACCGTCGCGCCGAACGGGACCTCGTAGACCCCCGCCCTCTTCACGCAGCCGCTCACGCAGAAGAGCTTCGTGCCCTTCGAGCCGGCCGTGCCGACGCCCGCGTACGCGGGGCCGCCGTGGAGGACGATGTCGAGCGCGTTCACCAGCGTCTCGACGTTGTTCACCAGCGTCGGCTTGCCGAAGAGGCCGGCCTGGACCGGGAACGGCGGCTTGTTGCGCGGCTCGCCCCGGTACCCCTCGATCGAGTTGAAGAGCGCCGTCTCCTCGCCGCAGACGTAGGCGCCGCCTCCCCGGCGGAGCTCGATGTCGAAGCGCACGCGCCGGCCCATCAGGCCATCGCCGAGCAGGTGGCGCGCGCGCGCCTGGGCGATGGCGCCGGCGAGGCGCTCGGCCGCCAGCGGGTACTCGCCGCGCACGTACAGCCAGCCGACCTTGCAGCCGGTCGCGAACCCGGCGACGGTCATCGCCTCCACCACCGCGAACGGGTCCTGCTCCATGAGCACGCGGTCCTTGAACGTGCCCGGCTCCGACTCGTCGGCGTTGCACACGAGGAGGTGGGGGCGGACCGGCTGCCGCGCCACCGCCTCCCACTTCGTGCCCGCGGGGAAGGCGGCGCCGCCGCGTCCGACGAGGCGCGAGTCGAGCAGCTCGCGGAGCACGCCCTCGGGGCCGAGGTCGAGCGCGCGCCGCAGCGCCCGGTACCCGCCGCTCGCGCGGTAGGCGTCGAGGCTCTCCGGATCGATCGCGCCGGCGCGCGCCAGCAGCCGCAGCGACGGATCGCCCGCCTGCGGCGGAGGATCGCGCTCCGCCGCCGCGACCGCGAGATCGCCTCGCAGCACGGCGAACGCGTCCGGCGCCGTGACCGGGCCGAAGAGGCGCTCCACCGGGGAGGGGCCGGCGACGGTCAGGAAGGCGGCCGGAGCGCGCTCGCACAGGCCCAGGCACGGGCTCCGCAGCCAGGTGGCGCCGCCGACCTCGCGGCCGGGCGGACCGACCGCGGCCTCGAGCGCCGCGGCGAGCTCGAGCGCGCCACGGCAGCGGCAGCCGATGTCGTCGCAGACGCGCAGGACGCGGGGTGGGCGCGGCGCCGTGGAGAGGAGGCCGTAGAACGAGGCGACGCCGTGCGCGTCGGCGGGCGGGACGTGCAGCACCGTGCAGACGTGGTTCAGCGCGCCGGCGCTGACGTGCCCGACGCGCGCCTGCGCCGCCTGCAGCGCGGGAAGGAGGAGGTCGCGGCGCGGTCCCGCTCTCGGCACCGGCCGCGCGGCGGCCAGCACGGCGTCGATCGCCTGGCGCTCCTCGGGGGTCGGCTCCGCGTGCAGGAGGTGCAGGTCCACCTAGCCTCCCACCCGCTCCAGCCGGACCGCGCACGCCTTGAACTCGGCCGTGCCGGACCTGGGATCGGTCGCGTCGATGGTGAGCGCGTTCACGGCCACCTCGTCCTGGAAGTGCGGCGTCATGAAGACGACCCCGGTCCGGAGGCCGCCGTCGATGCGGGCGGGCGCGACCACGCTGCCGCGCCGCGAGGTCACGCGCACCGGGTCGCCCTCGCCGATCCCGAGGCGGCGCGCGTCCTCGGGCGAGACGTCCAGCGTCTCGCCCCGGCGCAGCGGCGAGCGCAGGAACCCCGTCTGCACGCCGGTGTTGTAGGCGTGGAGCCGCCGCCCGGTGGTGAGCGTGAAGGGGAACTCGCGGTCGGGCGCCTCCACCGGCGGGCGATGCTGCACGACCGAGAACGGCGCGCGCGGTCCGACGAGCGGCTCCTGCCAGAGGCGGGCGTGCAGGAACGGCTCGCCCGGATGCGAGTCGTCCGGGCACGGCCACTGCAACCCGCCGTGTTCCTCGAGCCGCGCGTAGCTCATCCCCGCGACCATGGGGGCGAGCGAGCGCACCTCGTTCCACACCTCCTCGGCGCGCGGCGTGCCCCAGTCGCGGCCGAAGCGGCGCGCCAGCTGCGCCAGGATCCACAGCTCGTCCCTGGCGTCGCCCGGCGGGTCGACGGCCTTGCGCACGCGCTGCACCCGCCGCTCGCTGCTCGTGACCGTTCCCTCGCCCTCGCACCAGGTGGCGGCGGCGGGCAGCACCACGTCGGCGAGCCGCGCGGTGGGCGTGAGGAAGATCTCCTGGACGACGAGCACGTCGAGCCCCTGGAGCAGCTCCCTCGTCCGGTGCTGATCGGCCTCGGACTGGCACGGGTTCTCGCCGATGACGTAGAGACCGACGAGGTCGCGGCGCTCCATGGCCTCGAACATCTGGGTGAGGTTCCAGCCGTGCTTGCGCGGCAGCTCGACGCCCCATGCCCGCTCGAAGCGGGTGCGAACGTCCGGCTCGAGCACGTCCTGGAAGCCGGGCAGGCGGTTGGGGATGGCGCCCATGTCGCCGCCGCCCTGCACGTTGTTCTGGCCGCGCAGGGGGTTCAGCCCCGAGCCCCAGCGGCCGACGTGGCCGGTGAGGAGGGCGAGGTTGATGAGCGCGAGCACGTTGTCGACGGAGGTGTGGTGCTCGGTGATGCCCAGCGTCCAGCAGATCATGGCGCGGTCGGCGCGCGCGTAGGCGAGCGCGGCCTCGCGGATGGCCTCGGCGGGCACGCCGGTGACGCGCTCCGCCGCCTCGAGCGTCCAGGGCTCGACCGAGGCGCGGTACGCCTCGAAGCCCTCGGTCGCCCGGCGGACGAACGCGTCGTGCACGAGGCCGGTGCGGATGATCTCGCGCCCCATGGCGTGGGCGAGCGGGATGTCGGTCCCCACCGCCAGGCCGAGCCAGCGCTCGGCCCAGGCCGCGGACGAGGTGCGGCGCGGGTCCACGGCGAACAGGCGCGCGCCGCGGCGGACGCCCTTGAGCAGGTGGTGGAAGAAGATGGGGTGCGTCTCGCGCGCGTTCGAGCCCCACAGCAGGAAGACGTCCGTCTCCTCCGCCTCGCGGTAGGAGCTCGTCCCGCCCCCCGCGCCGAAGACCGTCGCCAGACCGACGACGCTGGGCGCGTGTCAGGTGCGGTTGCAGGAGTCGACGTTGTGGTTGCCGAACGCGGTCCGCGCCAGCTTCTGGGCGAGGTAGTTCACCTCGTTCGTCGCCCGCGAGCAGCTGAAGATGCCGACGCCGTCCGGCCCCTTGCGCGCCAGCGCGCGGGCGAGGCCCGCCGCCGCCCGGTCCAGCGCCTCGTCCCAGCTCGCGCGCCGGAGCGCGCCGCCCTCGCGCACCAGGGGGGACGTCAACCGCTCGTACCGTGTGTGCACGGGAGAGCCTCCGGGGATTTACGGGGAGCTTAGGCCGCGCCGTTCGCGGGCGTCAATCGGCCGCGGCTCGCCGCTCGGGTCGGGCGCCCATGACACGTCGCGCAGGCCGAGGCGCTCGAGGATGGTCGGCAGCATCAGGGCGGCGGCCACGAGCGGCGCGAGCCACAGCGCGATGCGCAGCGCAGCGCGCCGCGTCGACCTCGCGTGCGCGCGGCCGGTCATGGCGGGGCGGCGGGCGGCGCGCAGGCAGGGTGCTCCGGGCGGCGGCAGGACACGCGCTGCGGCGCCGGCATGGGCCGGATGGTGAGGACCACCATCTCCTCGCCGCGCGCGCCCAGCGTGAAGCGGATGAGGTCGCCCGCCTTGACGCGCTTGAGCTGCTCCGGGTGGTCGACCGTGAAGCGCATGCGCATCGCGGGCATGAAGCCGGGGATCGCGTCGTGATCGACGGTCACGGTCGCGTTCTTCTCGTCGACGGACAGCACCTTGCCCGTCGCCTCGAAGACCGGCCCCTCCACCTCCGCCGGAGCGGCGGCCAGGGCGAACAGGGCCAGGGCGCACGCGATCATGGTGAGCGGCCCGCCCTCCCCCGGCCGGAGCCGGAGGAGGGCAACGGAGCTCTCAGCGGGCCTTGATCAGCTCGGCCTGCTTCGCGCCGGCCCGGCCGTCGAGGTTCACGACCATCACGCCGGTGGGCGGCGTGCGCGCGAACTCGGCGGCGTCGATGGCGACCGGCACGTTCGCGGTCGCGCCCGGATTCACCGTCACGAACTGGCCGGTCTCGATGGCGGGCGTGAAGGCGTTGAAGCTGCCGCTGTCGACCGACTGATCGCTGTTGCCGTTCTGGTCGAAGCTCTGCAGCGAGTAGGTGAACCGCGGGTGTTCGGCGGTGAGGCCGAGGTCGGAGCCGAGGACCGGCATGAGCAGGGTGGATCCGTCCGTGGGCGCGTCCGCCAGGAAGTTGATGCTGGCGGACCCGGTCGCGAGGTCGATGACGAAGACGCCCACCCGGCCGTCGGGAGCGCCGGCGGTGACGAGGCCGAAGTCGGCCGCCGCCACGAGGAAGTCGGGTTTGCCGTCGGCGTTCGTGTCGACGACGACGTCGAACTCGTCGGCGGCGGCGGTGGAGAAGCGCTCGAACGTGTTCACCGCGAACACCACGATCCTGCCGCCTGCCCCGTCGTCGAACGACTGCGCGCCGGCGGCGCGGAGGTTGATCTCACCGAGCGACGGGTCGCGCCTTCCCGATGGCCCCCAGGCGTAGAAGTCGGCGTTCGCCGGGATGGGGCCGTCGCCGTTGCGGACGCGGACGGTGCCCGAGCCGACCGAGGGCCCGAGGCGCCCGATCGCGTTGGCGTTCAGGTTCGCGCGGACGCGCGGGACGAGGTAGTAGGGCACGGCCAGCGCGACGCCGCCGTTGCCCGAGGTGGGCGTGAAGGTGACGAGCCCGGCCACCTCGCGGAAGGCCGCGGTGTTGCCGGCGCTGGCGGCAGGGACCGAGAGCCGGACGTCGACCTCCGCCTCGCCGCGCGGAGCGACGGTGAACGAGGTGCGCGAGAGGGCGATGGAGTGGGGGCTGCCGGCGGTCGGCGTGGCCGAGACCGTGAACGTCGCCGGGGTGCTGCCGCGGTTGCGGAGGCGGACCGTCTGCTCCTGCCGGAAGTCGTCCGAGAGCTCGGCGAACCCGAAGGAGAGGTTGAGGGCCCCGTTCGGCTGGGCCAGCGCCACCACCTGCGTGGCGGTGGCGCCCACCGGCTGCACCAGGCCGTTGCCGCCGAGGCGCGCCGCGTAGTCGGCGACCTTGCTGGCCGCCGCCGTGGAGACGATGGCGGCGCGGACCTCGTCCGTGGTCCACCCGGGGTGGGCCTGCAGCGTGAGCGCGGCGACGCCCGCGACGTGCGGGGACGCCATCGACGTGCCGGAGATCACGGCGCCCTGGTTGCCGGTGCCCGAGCCCGTCGACAGGATCGAGACGCCGGGCGCGGTGATGTTCGGCTTCAGCGCCGAGTCCCCGCCGCGCGGCCCGCCCGAGCTGAACGTGGCGAAGCGCGGGAAGCCGGGGTTCGGCACGGTCGTCGGCGCGAGCGTCACGCTCGCCGCCGCCGAGAGCGCGTTCCCGTCCGCGCCGCGCCGCACGCCGAGGAAGGGGATGGTGACGCCGGGGATGGACCCCTCGAAGACGCCGAAGCCCGCCGCGTTGTTGATCATGGCGGCGGCGGCGGCGCCGAAGGCCTGCGCCTTGATGGCGCGGTCGACCCGGGCGCAGGAGCCGCGCGTCGTGACGAGGATGGTGTTCGCCAGGCTCCCGTTGTTCGCCGCCTGCGCCGCCTGGTACTCGGCGTCGTCGCAGCCGCTGAAGCCGCCCGGCCCGGGCGGGAGGACGACCACCTTGAGCGAGCCGCCCGGCAGCGGCGCGCCGTTGTTGTTCTGCGCGGTGATGCTGCCGGAGGGCGAGAGCGTCACGATGGCGCCCGGGAAGAGCGGGGTCGAGTCCATCGCCGCGACGGAGATGACGCGGTCGCCCGACGCAGGCGACCCGGTCATGTACGGCCTCGGGCCGTCGTTGCCGGCCGAGGCGACCACCATGATGCCGCCCTTGGCGGCGTTCTCCGATGCCAGCGCGTCCGCGGTGTCGGGGCCCCCGAACGTCGAGCCGAGCGACATGTTGATGACGTTCATGCCGTTCTTCACGGCCCAGTCGATGGCGTCCACGACGACGTCGGTCGACCCCTCGCACCCGAAGACGCGGACGGAATAGAGATCGGCCAGGGGCGCGACGCCCGGCCCGATGCGCCACGAATTGCCGGAGACGGTGAGCGCCGTGTACGGCCCGCGGAAGGTGCTGCCGTCGGCGAGGACCCCGAAGCCGGTCGCCGTGCCGGAGACGTGGCTGCCGTGGCCGTTGCAGTCGAGCGGGTTCGGGTCGGGGTGCGGCGTGAGCGCGGGGGAGCCCGCCGGCGCGCTCGCGTCGTACGCGTCGCCGACGAGGTCCGTGCCGCCCTTCACCTTGGGCGCGTCCGGTCCGAAGAACTTCGGGTCCGCCGGTTCCGTCTCGTGCGCATGGGCGGCGTCGTAACCGGCGGCCGTGCCCGGACCGCCGAAGTTGGCATGGGTGTAGTCGATGCCGGTGTCGATGACGGCGATCTTGATGCCCTCACCGTGGAAGCCGGTTCCCCCGTCCCAGACCGTGGGCGCGCCGATGAACGGCACGCTCACGGCGTTGTCCGGCTGGTCGGCCTGGCGGCGGGCGATCGCCACCGGCCGGACCTCGACGACGCCGGGCGTGGCGCGGAGCGCCGCCAGGTCGCGGGCGGAGATGCGGACCTTCACGCCGTTCACGGCGTGCTGGAAGGAGGCGAGCACCTGCCCGCCGCGGGCCGCGACGAGGTCGCGCACCGGCTGCTGCCCGATGGACAGGTTCGAGGCGACGCGCGCCCGGGCCGCGGCGTCGAACCGGAGGGGCGTGGGCGTGGCTGCGGCGACGAGCGCCACCGGGTCGCCAGCCAGGACCACCACGACGGTCAGCTCGGGAGAACGGGCGGGGAGGACCGCGAAGGGGACCGCGCCCTGCACGGGCGCAGCGACGAAGCGGCTCGCCCGGTCGCCTCCCGTGCTGCTCGAGGAGGGCGAACAGGCGAGCGCGACGGCGACGAGGCCTGCAGCTGCAGCTCTACGCATGTCGAAATCCTCCGGCTCACCGGCCTTGGGTTCCGGTGATCGGCTGGAGAGGGGGAATGAGGCCGGACCGGACTAATCCACCCGGGCGAGCAGGCGCCACGTCCCAGGCAGGGGAGCGGGACGGGCGAAAGGGGTACGAGCATGGAGCCGAGCGCCTGCACGCGCCCGGGCAGCGCGTCGCGTCATCGACGCTCGGTGCGGGGTCGTCAGCGCCCGGCGCGCCGCAGCAGCACGTAGACGGCGCCCGCGCCGCCGTCGGCGGGCCGCGCCGTGGCGAAGGCGAGCACGTGCCGGCCGAAGCGGGCGGTGGCGAGCCAGCTCTTCAGGGCTTCCTTGAGGATGGGGACCTGATCCCTGGAGTGGATCCCCCGGCCGTGGACGAGCAGGACGCACCGCTTGCCCGCGCGGCGCGAGGCGCGCAGGAAGTCGTCGACGGCGCCCTTCGCCTCCTCGCGCGTCATGCCGTGCAGGTCGACGTGCCCCTGGACCGCGAACTCGCCGCGCCGCAGCCGCCGCACGATGGCGGGGTCGAGGCCCGGCACCCGGCCCTCGATGAACTCGTCGGTGTCGGCGAGGTCGAACGGCGCCTCGCCGGAGACGAGCGCCTCGAGCTCCCGGAGCGCGTCGAGGTCGGGGTGCCAGAACTCCCCGGGGAGCGTCCGCGCCGCCACCGGCGCCGGCGCCTCCACGCGCTCGGGGCCCGGCGCGGCGCGCGCCACGCCCGTCACCGCCTCCGCCCACAGCTCGTCGTCGCTCCGCTCGCGCGGC
>DASTGH010000347.1:0-11669 GCA_035719345.1 Anaeromyxobacteraceae bacterium | reverse complement strand
GGCGACGCGGTGGCCGTGGCGCGCGCGGGCGACGGCTCCTGCACCGTGGAGGCGGTGCTGCCGCGGCGGACCGCGCTCGTGCGCAAGGCGGCGGGGCGCGCGGCGGCGGAGCAGGTGCTGGCCGCGAACGTGGACGTCGTGTTCGCCGCGGAGCCGGCCGGCGCCGAGGGCAACCCGCGCCGCCTGGAGCGCTACCTGGCCGCGGCCTGGGAGAGCGGCGCCACCCCGGTCGTGGTGCTCACCAAGATCGACCTCGCCGGGGACGCGGAGGCGGAGCTGGCCCTGGCGCGCGAGGCGGCGACCGGCGCCGAGGTGCTCGGCGTCTCGGCGGCGCGCGGCGACGGCCTCGCGGCGCTCGACGCCTGGCTCGCGCCGGCCCGCACGGTCGTGCTCGTCGGGCCCTCGGGCGCCGGCAAGTCGACGCTCGTGAACCGCTGGCTGGGCGAGGCGCGGCAGGCGACGAGCCCGCTCGACGCCTCCGGCCGCGGCCGCCACACCACCAGCCGGCGCGAGCTGCTCCGGCTCCCCTCCGGCGCCCTGGTGGTCGATACCCCGGGCCTGCGCGAGCTGGCCCTGTGGGACGCGGACGCCGGTCTCGCCGGCGCGTTCCCCGAGATCGCGGAGCTGGCGGCCCGCTGCCGGTTCTCGGACTGCACCCACGAGACGGAGCCCGGCTGCGCGGTGCTGGCGGCGGTCGAGGCCGGGACCCTGCCCGAGGAGCGGCTCCTCGCACACGCCAAGCTCGCGGCCGAGGTCCGCGCGCTGGCGGCGCGCCGGGAGGCGGGGGCGCGTGGCGATGCTCGACGCAGCGGGAAGGCGATGGAGCGGGCGATTCGCCAGGTGTTGCGGCTCAAGGGGCGGTGAGCGGGCTGGCCCGACCGCCGCCAGGCGCCTCGGCCTGCACCTCGCCGGCGCCTTCTGCTAGCCTGCGACTTCCCTGTCCATCCCGACGGAGCAACGCGAATGTCCCGCTTCCAGGACGTGAAGAAGGCGTACGCCGCCGCCCAGAAGAAGTACGACGGCTACTACTCGCAGTGCGCGTACTTCGCCGGCGCGTTCTCGCGGGCGCTCGTCGACTCCTTCGGCTGGCCCCGCGAGCTGGTCTCCTGGGAGCGGCCGGGACAGGGGACGGTGGCGCACGTCGAGGACGCGCTCGTGCTCGAGCCCGACACCTTCTGGCACCTCGGGCTCCTGCTCAAGCTGGAGAAGACCTCGTCCGAGGACGACGCGCTCCGGCTCGCGGTGCGGTTCAAGAAGGTCGGCGACGCCTTCCTGCTCGAGCTCTTCCCCGGCGTCGAGTTCGACGTGCGCGAGCCGACGCCGGAGGCGTTCCAGCCGGTGCTCTCGACGCTCTTCGACGAGATCAGCGCGCACTTCGAGCGGGGGCTCGATCTCTTCCTCGACAACCGCGCCGGCCGCCTGCGCATCCCCTTCGTGCCGCCCGCGCCGAAGCCGCTCGCCCGCTCGTCGAGCTAATCGAGGGGGACGGGCGCCGCGGCCGAGGACTCCGCCGCGGCGGACGCCTCGCGCGCCGCGGCCCGCTGCCCGCGCACCGCCTCGAAGCTGTACAGCGCCAGCGAGGCCCAGATGAGCCCGAAGGCGGCGGCGTGGCCGCGCGTGAACGGCTCGCGGTACAGGGCGACCGCGAGCAGGAACTGCAGGGTCGGCGTGACGTACTGGATGAGCCCCATGGTGGAGAGCCGCAGCGTGCGCATGCCCACGGCGAAGCCGATGAGCGGCAGCGCGGTCACGAGGCCGGCCAGCGCCAGCAGCGCGGTCGTCGCTGGCGCGCCGCCGAACGCCCCCGTGCCGCGGGCGGCGGCCAGGAGCAGCCACCCCAGCGCCAGCGGCGCGAGCAGCGCCGTCTCCACCAGCAGCCCGACGATGGCGTCGATGCGGGCCTTCTTCCGCACCAGCCCGTAGAGCCCGAACGAGAGCGCCAGCGCCAGCGAGACCCACGGGAACGTGCCCGCGCGCACCACCAGCACCAGCACGCCGGCGAGCGCCAGGCCGACCGCGGCGCGCTGCAGGCGCGTGAGCCGCTCGTGCAGGAAGAGCACCCCGAGGACCACGTTCACGAGCGGGTTCACGAAGTAGCCGAGGCTCGCCTCGAGGATGCGCCCGGCGTTGACCGCCCAGATGTAGATGAGCCAGTTCGCCGAGATGAGCAGCGTCGTCGCCGCGAAGACGCCGAGCGAGCGGCCGCGGAAGGGCGCCGCCAGCTCGCCCCAGCGCCGCTGCGCGGTGACGAGGACCGCCAGGAAGGCCATGGACCACACCACGCGGTGGCACAGGATCTCCACGGCCGGCACCGGCCGGAGCGCCTTGAAGTAGACGGGGAAGAAACCCCAGGCCACGTAGGCGGCCAGCGCCGCCGCGAAGCCGCGGGCGCGCGGGTCGTGCGCGGGGGTGGGATCGGGGCTCGCCATCGGAACAGCGCTTGTAACCTGGCCGCGCCTCCGCCGTCCCGGTACAGTTCCCGCAGAAGGGACGCGCACATGGCGAACGAACGCGGCGGGGTCGTCCCCGGGGGCGAGAGCATCCGGAGCGCGCTCAAGTGGCTGTCCGAGCGTCGGCAGGAGGACCCGGCCGTCCCGCGGATGAAGCTCATCGAGGAGGCTGCCCTGCGGTTCGACCTCACGCCGCTGGAGGCCGACTTCCTCGCCCGGAGCTGGAAGGAGTGATCCCGGGCCAGGCGCCGCGCGCGGTCCCGCCCTCCGGCCCGACGCCGCTCCCGGCGCGTCGGGGCTGGCGCGCGCTGGCGTGGAGCTTCGTGTACGCGTGGGACGGGGTGGTCGACACCGCCGCGCGGCAGCGGAACATGCGCATCCACCTCGCCGCCGCGGGCGCCGTCTGCCTGCTCGCCAGCGCCGCGCCGCTCTCGCTCGCGAGCGACCTGGCGCTGCTCCTCTGCATCTTCCTCGTGCTGGCGGCGGAGGTCGCGAACAGCGCCCTGGAGGCGCTCGTCGACCTCGTCACCCGCGATCGCCACGAGCTGGCGCGGCGTGCCAAGGACGCCGGCGCCGGCGCGGTGCTGGTGCTCGCCTGCGCCTCCGTGGCGGTGTTCGCCGCGGTCGTCGTGCGCGAGGCGCCCGCGCTGCGCCGGGCGAGCCTCGCGGCGGTGCGTCCGGCGTGGCTCCTGCCGCTGGCCGGGGTCGCCGTGGTGGCCCTGGCCGCCTCCCGGCGCGCACGGCGAGCATCTCCGCCGGACGGACCCTGACGGGGCGTCCCCTCGCGGCCCGCCTTCCGCGAAAGCTGCCCCCGGAGGAGGATGCACGGAGGAGGGAAGACACCGTGGCCGACCTCACCACCTCGTACCTCGGGCTCTCGCTTTCCAGCCCCGTCCTCGTCGCCAGCTCCTCGCTCTCGAACCGGGTCGAGAACTTCAAGATCGCCGAGGAGCACGGCGCGGGCGGCGTGGTCCTGCGCTCGCTCTTCGAGGAGCAGATCGAGGCTGCCGACACGGCGCTGCAGGAGGCGCTGGCGGTCGGTTCGGAGAGCTCGCCGGAGGCGCGGAGCTTCTTCCCGGCGCAGCGGGTCGGGCCGGTCGAGTACCTGCGGCTCGTCGGGGAGGCGAAGCGGGCCGTGCGCATCCCCGTCATCGCCAGCCTGAACTGCGTCGCGCCGGGGAGCTGGAGCGGCTACGCCCGGCAGATCGCGGAGGCGGGCGCGGACGCGCTCGAGGTGAACATCTACGCGGTGCAGGCGGACCCGGAGGTGAGCGGCGCCGACATCGAGGCCCGCAACGAGGAGATCGTCGCCTCGATCATGGCGGCGGTCCGCATCCCGGTCTCGGTGAAGCTCTCGCCCTTCTTCACCTCGCTGGCGCACGTCGCGGCGCGGCTCGACGGCCTCGGGGTCCGGGGGCTCGTCCTCTTCAACCGCTTCCTGCAGCCGGACATCTCGCTGGAGCGCATGTCGCTGCAGAACGTCATGCCGCTCAGCCAGCCGGCGGAGATGCTCCTGCCGCTGCGCTGGATCGCGCTCCTGCACGGCCGGGTCAAGGCGGACCTCGCCGCCACCACCGGCATCCACGACGCATCCGGGGTCGCGAAGCAGATGCTGGCGGGCGCCACCGTGGTCCAGGTGGCCTCGACGCTCATCAAGAACGGCGTGTCGTACGTCCAGAAGATCCGCGACGGCCTCGAGGACTGGATGGACAAGCGCGGCTTCTCGGAGGTCGCCGACTTCCGCGGCACGCTCTCGCAGCGCGTGGTCCGCGACCCGGGCGCGTTCGAGCGCGCGCAGTACGTGCATCTCATCCTCTCGCAGAACACCTGAAGGGAGCGCGCCGCGGGCCGGCGCGTCCACGGACCGTGGGAGATGGCCCCCGTCCGCGGCGGCCCCGTTGGGGAGGAAGCGTCGAATTGCGACGCACGCCGCGCGGACCGAGGGTCGTCTGATCGTGCTCCCGGCTCTCCCTGCAAACTCCTCCACCGCATGCGAGAGGCGCCACCGCGCCCCCTGCGCGGCCGACGCGCTCCTCGAGGTCCCCGCCGCCTACGGCGGCCGCGGGGCATTCCTCTGCGCCGGGCACCGGCCCATGGTGGAAGCGTTCCTGGCGCGATGCCGCGAGGACCTGGCGCTGCTCGCGCCCGGCGCCGCCCCGGTCGATCTCGCGGCCTCGCTCGCCGACCTCCCCTGCGAGCTCGTCGGGCGGGAGCGGGTGGTGGCCGGGCTGTTCGACGGCGAGGGCGAGCTGGCGGCCGTCCTCGACGTCCGCGCCGCGCCCGGCGGGCGCGCCTGGACCATCGCGGCGGTCATGGTCCGCCCCGACCTGCGGGGGCGCGGCATCGCCGCCGCGCTGCTCGAGGCCCTGGAGGGCTGGGTGAAGTCGGAGGGCGGCGAGGCGATCCGGTTCCCGGTGGACCGCCGCAACCGCCCCGCGGTCTGCCTGGCGCGCCGCGCAGGCTTCGCGCCGCGCGGCTCCTCGCCGCGCGCGCCGCACGTCGAGGACCTCGTCCGGCAGGTGGCCTGACGCAGCGCCGGCAGGGGCGCCTACGGCTCCTCGTCCGGGGCCTCAGGGATCTGCCTCACCGACGCGTCGTGCGAGCGCCGCTCGTCGTCGGAGTGGACGGCGGGTGCGGAGCGGTCGTCCTGATCTCCCGTCCAGGTGGTGTGCGCGCCCGACAGGCCCTCCAGCGGCCGGGGCCCGATCGTCTGCTCGACGGTGAGGTCCTTCTGCTCGCTCTCGCGGCGGAGCTCGAGCTCGCGCCTGCGCTGCTTCTCGTCGGAGTCCATGACCCGAAGGTGAGGTCAGAGCCCGGCTGCCTTCAAGGCCAGGCGCACCGCGCCACCGAGCGCCAGCATCACCGCCGGGTTCACGGGGAAGCGGTGGACCGTGAGCGCGACCGCCGCCGCGATGCCGACCTCGTCCGCGCCGCCGAGCCCGCGTCCGAGCGACAGCGCAGCGGCCGCCATGAGCCCGGCGACGGCGGGGGTGAGGCCGCGCAGCGCGGCGCGCACCGGCCGTCGCGAGCGGGCCCGGTCGAGGAACGTCCCGACGCTCACCACCAGCAGGAGCGGCGCCGCCAGCACCGAGCCGGTCGCCACCAGCGCCGCGGGCAGCCCGCCGACCACGTAGCCGATGAACGTCGCCATGAGGAGCACCGGGCCGGGGGTGAGCTTGCCGATGGCCACCGCGTCCGCGAACTGCCGCGGCTCGAGCCAGCCGCTCCCCTCGACCGCGGCCTGGAGATGCGGGATGACCGCGAACCCGCCGCCGTAGGCGCCGAGGCCGGTCCTGAAGAAGACCAGCGAGAGCTCGAGCAGCTTCGCGTCCAGCCCGAAGGCGTGCAGGCCGGCGGCCGTGCCCAGGCCCACGGCGATGGCGTGGAGGTGCGTCTCGTCGGCGTCGGGCCGCGGCGTCGGCAGTGGCGTCCCGTCCTCGGGCAGCGCCACCGGCGCGGCGATGGACGGCGCCGCGCGGCGGGAGCGCAGGCGCATGAGGCGCGCGCGCTTCAGGCCGAGGTCGACGAGCAGGCCCGCGCCGACGCCCATGCCCGCCACCTCGCCCGAGCTGGCGCCGCCGGCGAGGCTCATGAGCAGTGCGCCGGCGGCTACGCCCATCTGCCAGAGGCGCCCCACGCCGGTGCGGACGAGCTGGATGGTCAGCGCCGCGACCACGCCCACGACCGCGGCGTTGAAGCCGCCGAGGACCGCCTCGACGTCCGGCGCCGCGCCCCAGCGCACGTAGGCGGCCGCGAGCGCCAGCGTGAGGAGGAAACCGGGCAGCACGAAGCCGCCGTAGGCCGCGAGCGCGCCGCGGACGCCGGCGAAGCGCAGGCCGGCGTAGGCGAGCGCGTTGGCGGCCGCCCCGCCCGGCAGCATCTGCGCCACGGTGGCCGCGTTCACGAACTCGCGCTCCGAGAGCCAGCGGCGCCGCTCCACGAGCGCCGCGCGCAGCGAGGCGAGGACGGAGTAGCCGCCGCCGAAGCCGACGGCGCCGTGCACCAGCGCCACCTCGAAGAGCTCGCGAGCGCCCGGTCGGCTGCGGGTGCGCTCGGCCGGGGCGGAGGTGGGGGCGGGAAGGCTCATCCGCCCGACGATGATGCGCCCGCGGCGGGGCAGGGGCCATAGCCGGCGAGGGGCGTTTGCCGACCCGGGAAGGGATGGGGCCCGGGACGAGGACGAGGACGGGTCGGGGACGAGGACTGGTCGGGGACGAGGACTGGGTCGGGGACGAGGACGGGATCGAGGACGCGTTTCGGGTCTCGGAGGTCGGCGGCTGATCCCCCCTCCCCCGCGTCGGGCGGGGGAGGGCCGGGGAGAGGGCAGGGGGCCACGGCTCGGGCTCCGGCCATGGATCCGCGAGCACGCCTCGCGCCCGCCTCCGGCGGCACTCGTCGTGCACTTGGCGTGTCGCCCTTCGCGCCGCGGGGGGCCGCGGTTCATGGCGGCGCCCTTCCTTCGGGCCGTGCGAAAGGAAGGTCGCCGCCACGAACGAACCCACGTCGCTCCCCCACCACGGCTTGCTCGCGTACGGCGTCGCCGTGGAGCTCCTGCACGCGGTCAGGGCGTGCAGCATCCGTGATTCCACCCTGCGAGATCAGGCGCTGCGCTCTGCCAAGAGCGCGTGCTTGAACTGCGCGGAGGGTGCGGGTCGCACGTCGCGCGGCGACAAGGCGCGCGCCTTCTCGATCGCCCGAGCCGAGGCCGGAGAGGCCGCAGCCGCGGTGGAGATCGCGGCCGCGTGCGGCGACGCCGGCCTGGAGCCGGCCGCCGAGGTCATCCGCCTCGCCGGCCGGCTCTGCCGGATGCTCTCCCCGCTGGCGCGAAGCCGTCAGGTGGACCGCATGAGCCCTCGCGTCATCCGCTTCACGCGGAGCGCGAGGGCCATGGCGCGCTCGCCGACCGGCGCCGGCCAACGCGCCGGACGGGGACGGGACGGGACGGGGACGAGGTCGGGGACGGGGACGAGGACGAGGCCCTCTCCCCGTCCCTCTCCCGCTGGCGCGGGAGAGGGGGTTCGTCCGCCGGCGCCTCGCCGATTCGGTTCTGGCCCTGCACGGCTCGCAGCGAGGACGAGGCCGAGGACGGGGACGGGCCCTCTCACGTCAAATGCCTGAGCGTCCTCGCCCCCAGCCTCCTCCGGAGCACGAGGAACAGCTCCGCCGTCGCGACCGCGTCGGTCAGCGCGTCGTGCGCGCCGTAGTCGGGGAGCCCGAGGCGCCGGCGCGCCGCCGAGAGGTTCAGCACCGGCTCGCGGTGCGAGGCGTCGGGGTCGACGAACCGCGCCTTCTTGGCCGAGCGGACGAGGAGATCCACCGTGTCCACCACCGCCGGGCGGCGCCAGCGCACGCCGCAGCGGCGATGGGCACGCTCCAGGAAGCGGACGTCGATCGCGCGCTGGTGCACGAGCAGCACGCCGCCGTCGAGCCGGCGGTCCACCTCGCGCAGGACGTCCGCCAGCGCGGGCGCGTCCCGCACCTCGCGCGGCACGAGCTGGTGCGCGCGCACCGACTCGGCGGTGATGGCCTCGTCCGACTCCGGCCGGACGAGCGACTGGAAGGCCTCCGCCAGCCGCAGGAGGCCGGCGCGCACCGGCAGCATGCCCACCGCGATGATGGGGTCCTTGCGCGGATCGAGGCCGCCGGTCTCGAGGTCGAGCGCCCAGTAGGTGACCTCGTCCCAGGGCGGTGAGGGCCAGAGCAGGGGCGACTCCCGGCGCGTCGGCGCTAGAACATGTCCGTCTTGAAGTGGAACGACGCCTTCTCCTGCCAGTCCCGCACGGCGCGCAGCGACTCCTTCAGCCGGCTCCGCTCGATCGACGAGAGCACCGAGAGCTGGACGTGGTTCACGACCTCCTGCCCCTCTGCGATCATCCGGAGCTGCTGCCGCAGCCGGAGCCCGAGCAGGAAGCGATAGGACTCGCGCAGCGTGTCGCGGACGTCGGCGCCGATGATCCCGCCGGCGACGGCGGCGTCGAGCCGCTCCAGCGTGTTGCGCGCCCTCGATCCCATCTCCAGGGCATAGGGCCGGGCCAGGAAGACGATGGGGCTGATGCCCTGCAGCTTGAGGTCCACCTCCTCGTTGCGCAGGCGCATCATGAGGGAGGGTGGGCGGAACTCGAGCGCCGCCTTGGCCATGCAGGCGAGGAAGACGCGCGCGCGGGCGGTGCGGGCCATCACCGCCTCGAGCGGCGTCACGTCGAGCTCGCCGTGCACCTTGCGGAAGTCGAAGAAGATGGCGGCGTGGAGCAGCGCCCTGGGCTTCGGGTCTGCGATCCAGTCCGAGAAGCGCGACTCCCACTCGCCGAGCGGGCCGTGCCACTCCCGCGCCATGTAGTTGCCCGGGCAGCGCGGGAAGCCCGCCGCCTCCAGGTCGGCGTTGACGCGCTCGGCGAGCCCCGCGAACCAGGGCTCGTCCGCCGCGGTCCCGCCGTGCACGAGCGCGTTGTCCTGGTCGGTGAGGAGCGTCTGCTCCATGCGCCCCTCCGACCCGAACGCGAGCCAGGCGTAGGGCGCGGGCGGCTCGCCCAGGTCGTCCTCCGCCCAGCGCAGGATGCGGCCGAGGAGCGCGTCGTTGAGGCGCGCCACGAAGCCGGCGATGACGGTGGGGTCGAGGCCGCTCGCCAGGAGCCCCGAGGTCATCTCGGAGACGCGCCGGGCGTAGCCGGGCAGCGCGTCGCGCGACCCGAGGCGCTCCACGCTGCGCAGCACGGCCATCGGCCCCTGGGCCGAGGAGCGGAGCAGGTCCGTGCTCGAGAGCACGGCCACCACCTCCCCGTCGCGCGTGATGGGCAGGTGGTGCAGGCCGGAGTCGAGGAGCAGCCGCCAGGCCTCGTACAGCGCCGTGCCCGCGGGCACCGTCCGGAGCGGCGAGGAGTGGATGGCGGTCACCGGCACGTCCGGCCCGCGCCCCTCCGCCAGGACCTTGTTGCGCAGGTCGCGGTCGGTGACGATGCCGGGCGGATCCGCGTCCACCAGCACCGAGCCGACCCCGTTCTCCCTCATGGCGCGCGCGGCCTCCCCCACGGTGGCGGTGGCCGGCACGCGCACGGGCGCGCGCCGCGCCAGCGATTCGACCGGCGCGGAGAGGTCGGCCTGGAAGCCCGCCACCGGGCTGCGCTCCAGCGAGTGGGAGAGCCGGTCCGCGAGGCCGATCGCGAAGTGCCCGGCGAAGCGGGCGTCGGCGAGCAGGCGCTCGAACTCGCCGGCCGGGATGCGGTAGGCGAGGAGGTCCTCCTCCACGAAGACGTCGAGGGTGGCGCGCCGGGTGATGAGCGAGGTGTAGCCGAAGATCTCGCCCTCCTCGAGCACCTGCACCGTCTGCCCGTCGCGCTCCAGGCGCACCGCGCCCTTCCGGATGACGTAGAGGTGGGCGAACGGCGTGCCCCCGCGGTCGGCGAGCCGCGTCCCCGCCGCGTAGAACCCGATCTCGAGCGCGCGCGCGGCGCAATCGAAGAGCGCCGGCGGCAGGTCGGAGAAGGGAGGGGTCGCCCGCAGGTACGCCACGGGGTCGAGCGCGGACATGCAGGGGAACATAGCAGGGGCTCCGCCGCCCGGGTCCCCGGGGGCCTCGCCGCGGCGCGTCGCGCGTGGTATCTCCCGCGCCTGGAGGCGCACACCATGGCGACCGACACTCCCCGGAGCACCTCGCGCCGCTCCGGCGGCGGCAAGGCGCGGCGCACCCGCAGGTCGGAGGCGCTCGCCCTCGCCTCGGCGGCGGCCCGCACCGCGCTCGCGGACGGCGAGCGCCGGCTCCCCGGCGCGCGCCTCGGCGGCGCCGACCTCGCCGGCATGAAGCTGCGCGGCCGTGACCTGTCCGGTGCCGACCTCACCGGCGCCGACCTCTCCGGGTCCACCCTCGTCGCCTGCGACCTGCGCCGCGCCAGGCTCGCCGGGGCGCGCCTCGCCGACGCCAACCTGGTGCTGTGCGACCTGCGCGAGGCGGAGCTCGACGGCGCCGCGCTGCGCGAGGCCAACGTGGTCCTCTGCGCGCTCGACGACGCCACGCTGCAGCGCGCCGACCTGGGCGAGGGCAACCTCGCGCTCGTCTCGCTCTCCGGCGCCGACCTCTCGCGGGCCGACCTGCGCGACGCGAGCTTCGTGCTCGCCTCGCTGGCCGGGGCGAAGCTCGCCGGCGCGCGGGCCGAGGGCGCCAGCTTCGCGCTCTCCTGGCTGCCCGGCGCCGACTTCACGCGCGCCCGGCTGCACCGCGCGCGCTTCGCCCTCTCCGCGCTCCGCGGCGCCGTCTTCGACCGCGCGGCCGGACTGGAGGCGGGCAGCTTCACCATGGTCCACTTCCCGCGTCCGGCCGAGGAGTAGCCGGCGCTTGCGGGCGCCGGGCCCCGGCCCGATACTCCGCGCCACCGTGATCCCGTACTTCGAGCTGCCGTCGCTCCACCTCGGACCGTTCACGCTGCAGGCGTTCGGGCTGTTCGCGGCGCTCGGCGTCTACGTCGCCGCCGTGGTTGCGGTGCGCGAGGCGAGGCGCCGCGGCCTCGATCCCCAGCCGCTCTCCGACTTCGCGGTGTGGGGCGTCTCGGCCGGCGTGCTCATGGGACACGTCGTCCACCTCGTCCTGTATCACCCCGAGGAGCTGTCCGACTGGCGCCGCGTCTTCGCCTTCTGGGAGGGGCTCTCCAGCTTCGGCGGGCTGCTCGGCGGCGTCCTGGCGGCGGTCGTCTACTTCGGCCGGCGGCCCGTCCGCTTCGACAGCTACGCCGACGCCTTCGCGCTCGGCATCGCGCCGGGGTGGGGCATCGCCCGCGTCGGCTGCTTCGTCATCCACGACCACCCGGGCGTGCGGACGAGCTTCTTCCTGGGGGTGAACTTCCCGGAGAGCGCGCGCCTCGGCTTCTCCGGCGTGCGCCACGACCTCGGCCTCTACGACGCGCTGGCGCTCTTCGCCTACGCCGCCCTGCTCTTCGCGCTCGACCGGCGGGGCGTCATGCGGGGCCGGCTGCTGGGGCTCCTGGCGCTGCTCTACGGGACGAGCCGCTTCCTCTTCGACTTCCTGCGCGCGAGCGCCGGCGACGTGCCCTACGCCGACGCGCGCTACCTCGGGCTCACGCCCGCGCAGTACTTCTGCCTCGGGCTGTGGGGCTACGCCGCCTGGAAGCTCGGCCCGTGGGCGCGGCCCGCCGCGGTCGCGGTTCCGGCCGAGCCGCCGCGGCCGCGCGCGCAGGCGGCGGGGGGGCGGCCCAAGTCCCGCGCCGAGGCGCC
>DASTGH010000346.1:0-4161 GCA_035719345.1 Anaeromyxobacteraceae bacterium | reverse complement strand
AAGTGAAGCTCTCGACATCACATCCGCCGATGGTTCCGGCCGGGGCGCTCGCCCGGGCGCGGTGGCGTCTGCCTCGAGGCCGTGGTCGGGTCGCCGACTGTCCGGGCTCACGCGCCTGGGCCCGTCGCTGATCGTCGGCCGAGGCGCGTCTCCACACATCGAACTGACGTCTCGTCGGCGCGGCGACGTCGCGCGCGCCGCGAGTCCCGGCACTCCGCGTGCTGCCGCCGCATTCCGCGTGCTGCCGCGTGCGGTCGAGGGAAGCCCAACCCCCGGAAAGGAGAACCAGGATGTTCCAGGTCCATACGCACCGTCGTCCGGCGGTCGACAGGTCCGCGATCTACGTCACGGAACACGACCTCGAGAGGCTGAGGCGTGTCGTCGCCGCGCACGAGAGCGGGCGCGACGCCGCCGCCGCCCAGCAGCTCGAGACGGAGCTCGATCGCGCGCTCGTCGTGCCGCAGGGCGAGCTGCCTCCGGACGTCGTGACGATGAACTCGCGCGTGGTGTTCGAGGACGAGACCGGCAGGAGGCGTGACATCCAGCTCGTCTATCCGCGGGAGGCCGCTCCCGAGCGCGGCAGGATCTCCATCCTCGCGCCGGTGGGCGTCGCGCTCCTCGGACTCGCGATCGGGCAGGAGATCGACTGGCCCATGCCGAACGGCAGGACCGCGTCGCTCCGCATCGTCTCCGTCCTGTACCAGCCCGAGGCGGCGGGGGACCTGCACGTCTGAGGCGCCCCGCCGCGCTTCTTCAGGCTCCCAGCCACGCCATGGCCGCGGCGACCATGGCCTGCATGCCGGTATCGAGGGTGGGCTGGAGGACGGGCGCGAACCGGGCGGAGTGGTTGACCGGGACGTCCTGGTCCACGCGGCCCGCTTGCTCGGCAGCCCGGTACGCGGCCGGGTCCACCCCGCCGATCCCCCAGTACGTGTAGGGCACGCCCAGCGCCTTCGGGATATCGCTGAAGTCCTCGCTCGCGGACTGCAGGGGCAGCGTCCGTGCGCGATCGCCGAAGAAGCTCGAGAACGCCTCCCGCACGCGCTCCGTCACCTGCTCGTCGTTCCTCGTCAGCGGATACGGCTCGTACGGCTGGATCTCCGGGGGCTTCGGCGACCCGGAGGCCTGGCATTCCGAGGTGACGATCCGGTCGATCGCCTTCAGCATCGCGGCGCGGGTGCCCTCGCTGTACGTGCGCATGTTGAGCAGCAGGCGCGCGGAGTCGGGGATGACGTTGCTCTTCGTCCCCGCCTGGATGCTGCCGACGGTGAGCACGGCCGGCTCTCCCGGCCTGACCTCGCGCGCCACGATGGTCTGCAGCCGCAGCACGATGCTCGAGGCGAGCACCACGGGGTCGACGGCGGCCTGCGGCATCGATCCGTGCGCCCCCCGCCCGTGCACCGTGATGCGCAGGTTGTCCGCCGCGCTGAGCACGGGTCCGCTCCGGGTCCCGACGAGCCCCGAGGGGAACGGAAGCACGTGCTGCGCGAACGCGACGTCCGGCTTCGGCACCAGGCGGGCGAGGCCGCCGTCGAGCATCCCGCGGGCGCCGTCCGCGGTCTCCTCGGCGGGCTGGAACACGGCCACGACCGTCCCGCGCCACGCCGTCCTGGCGCTCGCGAGCAGGTCCGCGGCGCCGGCGAGACAGGCGACGTGCACGTCGTGGCCGCAGGCGTGCATGACCGGGACCTCGTGGCCGTCGGCGTCCGTGCCGGTGACGGTGCTCGCGTAGGCGAGGCCGGTCGCCTCGCGCACCGGCAAGGCATCCATGTCGGCCCGCAGGAGCACGATGGGGCCGTCACCGTTGCGCAGGAGCGCCACGACGCCGGTCCCACCGACGCCCTCGTGCACCTCGCATCCGATCTTACGCAGACGCTCCGCGACGCCCGCGGCGGTCCGGTGCTCCGCATGCGACAGCTCCGGATTGCGGTGCAGGTCGCGGTAGAAGTCCTCGATGGAGGGACGGATCCCGTCGAGGCCGGACAGCACGGCGTCGGCACGTACACGGGTCATGGTTGCTCCTTGGACGAGCTCGCCTGCGGGAGCCGCCACCCGCGCCAGCGCGCGACGAGGCACACCGACGCGCCGGTCGCCGTCGCCGCGACGAGCCCGATCACCGGGCGCTCGAGGTGGTGGAGCATGACCATGACCCCGCTGGCGATCAGGGCCGCGGACGCGTAGAGCGTGTTGCCGCCGAAGACGGCCGGGATTCGACGGAGGACGACGTCCCGTGTCATGCCGCCGCCGACGGCCGTGATCGTCCCGAGCAGCACGGCGGGCAGCCATCCGAATCCCAGGGTCAGCGTCTTCTCCGAACCGGAGGCGGCCCAGCAGCCGAGCGCGGCGGCGTCCACGAAGGGAAAGGCGAGGTCCCACCAGCGACCCTCGACGTTCACGACGAAGGCGAGGGTCGCCCCGGCCATCGCGGTGAGGATGTAAGCGTGGTCGGTCAAGGCGATCGGGGCGCCGTGCTGGAGCAGCGTGTCGCGGATGATCCCGCCGCCCACGCCGGAGAGGATGGCGAGCGCCGCGAAGCCCACGGGGTCGAGCCGCTCGCTGCGAGCCATCGCGCCCCCGAGCACGGCGTTGGCGAGCACACCCACGAGGTCGACTCCGCGGAGCAGCTCCTGGAGCGCGGCATCCGAGATCTGCACGCCGATCGTCCTCTCGCCCGCGTCTACGTTCGGCGGGCGACCGCCCGGGAAAAGTGAAAAATGGGTCTATGCATCGTCATCGGCTCGCCCCTCCCGCTCCGCGAGGCGCCGGCGGAAGAGCCCGGCCCTCATGAGGAAGATCGTCGTGACGGGCGCGGTGAGCGCGATGAAGGCGGCGATGAGCAGCGGATGGGCGAAAGGCTCGCTGCGCAGGAACGAGAACTGCATCGCCGTGGCGAGGGCGAGCGACCACGTCCCGAGCGTCGCCCCGAGCGTGGGCGCGTGGATACGCTGGAAGAAGCCGGGCAGCCTGAGGAGGCCGAACGAGCCGACCAGCGTCGCGAACGCGCCGGTGAGCGCCAGGGCGGCGACGGCGACCTCGACCGCGAGCGGGAGCGGGAGCGCCGGCGTCACTCGATGACCTCGCCGCGCAGCAGGTACTTGGAGAGCGCGGTCGAGCTCGCGAACCCGACGAGCGACATGAGGAGCGCCACCTCGACGTAGGTGCTGCTGCGATAGGAGAGGCCGAGCGCCAGCATCACCAGCATCGCGTCGACGTAGAGCGTGTCGAGCGCGAGCACGCGGTCCTCCGCGGTCGGGCCGCGGAGGAGGCGGACGAGCGCGCAGGCGATCGCCACGACCAGGCAGCCGAGCGCGAGACGGAGTGCCCACGCGAGCAGCGGGGTCATTCGAAGATCTCCATGAGCGGCCGCTCGTAGCGGCGCTTGATGTCGTCCACGACGGCCGCCTCGTCGTGGACGGAGAGGACGTGCAGCAGGAGCGCGCGCCGGTCGGTGGACACCTCGGCCCAGGCGGTGCCGGGCGTGGCCGTGATGATCATGGCGAGGACCGCGAGGGCGTTGGGGTCGCGCACCTCGAGCGGCACCCGGACGAACCGCGAGGGCTGGTCGCGCGCGCCCGCGCCGAGGATCGTCCGGATCACGGTCGCGTTCGCGCGCAGCGCGTCGAGCACCACGCGCGCCGCGAGGCGCGCCGCGACGAGCGGCCGGCGGACGCGCACCGGGAGCGGGCGGAGCCCCGCCGCCAGCGCCGGAGCCGCCAGCGCGAGCGCGCCGCCGAGGAGGAGCGTCCCCGCCGAGATCGATTGCGCGAGGACGAGCCACAGCGCGAAGAGCGCGGCGGAGAGCGCCGGATGGTGGACGAGCCGCCTCACGGCGCGCGCCTCATGCCGGGCGAGGCCGCGGTCGGTCCCAGGACCGCATCGACGTACGCCGCCGGTGCGTGCAAGGCGCGCGCGGCTTCGAGCGCGAAGCGGCTCACCGGCCCCGCCGCCACGGTCAGCGCTCCACACGCCGCGAGGAGCGCGACGACGGAGACGCCCTCGGCGAGCCGGATGCGTGGCCCCTCGCTCCCCGAGGGCGCGAAGAAGGCGCGGATGCCCGTGCGCGTGAGCGCGACGAGGCTCAGGAACCCGCTCCCGAGCAGGACGGCGACGAAGACCCAGGCGCGCCGCGGTATCGCCTGCGCATCGGTGCCGACGGCGGCG
>DASTGH010000345.1:0-6828 GCA_035719345.1 Anaeromyxobacteraceae bacterium | reverse complement strand
AGCCGGTCGAAGAACTCGCGCACCCCGTTCGTCGCGGGATAGAGCGAGGTCATCATCGCGGGGGTGGCGACCTTCGTCCACGTCGCCTGCCCAATGCAGTCCTCGAAGAGCGTTCCCTCCGCGGCGAGCTTCGCGATGTTCGGCGAGGTGGGTCGGGCGCAGCCGTAGGGCTCCAGGTGATCGCGGCGCAAGGTGTCGGCCCAGACGACGATCACGCCCTGAGGAGCGCCCGCGTGGAGCTGCGGGCTCCGCTGGCGGATCACCGGGGAGCCCCACATGCCGACGGCCCCGGTCGACACCGCGTCGTGCGAGCTCGAGGCATGGGGCGCCGACTCGAGGATGATGACCTGCGCGGCGTTCACGAAGTCGCCGAACTGCGCCTCCCAGATGACGAGGCCGTCCGGCATCTCCAGCGAGTACCCGTACTCGAACCCGAGCACGCCCGCCTCGCTGAGCGGGCTGTCGCGCACCTCGACCACGCCCTGCCCTTCGCGGAGGTGGGCGAGCGGCGAGTACGGTTGGCCCGTGTGCGCGTCGAAGAGCACCGCGTGCCGGTGGCTGAACGTGCCGCGCCGCACGTCCTGGCCGGAGAGCCGAACGCGCACGCCCTCCCAGGCGAGCGTCCCGTACGCCAGCGCCTCGCCCATGCCCCAGTCCACCGGACGCGCGCCGGACGCCATCTCCGCCCGGCCCTCCAGGAGCTTCGCGACCTTGGGGTGGACGTTGAATCCCTGCGGCACCGCGGTGAGCGCCTGGCCGACCTCCGCCAGCGTCGGCGGGGGCACGGCGGTGACGATGGCGGCGCCGGTCCCGGCGATGGAGCCGCCGCGGTAGCGGCCCTTCACGCCGTCGGCGGCGGGCGGACCCGGCTGCACCGCGATGGCGGCGGAGGCGGTGTACGCCTCCTCCAGCCGGCGCCGGTACTCGGCGATCATGGCCTCGACGTCGGCCGGGGAGACCACGCCGCGGCGGACCAGCTCGTCGGCGTACAGCTGCCGCACCGAGGGCTTCTTCGCGATCGTCCGGTACATGACCGGCTGGGTGAAGGCCGGCTCGTCGCCCTCGTTGTGGCCGTACTTGCGGTAGCACCAGACGTCGATGACGGCGTCGGAGTGGAAGCGCTGCCGGAAGTCGACCGCGAGCAGAACCACCTGCGCGATCGCCTCGAGGTCCTCGCCGTTCACGTGGAAGACGGGGATCTGGAGCATGCGCGCCACGTCGGTCGCGTAGACGGTGGAGCGCGCGTCGTGCGGCGAGGTGGTGAAGCCCACCTGGTTGTTCACGATGACGTGGAGGGTCCCGCCGACGTTGTAGCCGTCGAGGAGCGCCATGTTGAGGCACTCGGCCACGATGCCCTGGCCGGCGAAGGCGGCGTCGCCGTGGATGAGGATGGGCAAGACACCCGAGCGGTCGAGGTCCTTGTACCGGTCCTGCCGGGCGCGCACCTTGCCCTGCACCACGGTGTTGATCCACTCGAGGTGCGAGGGGTTGAAGGCGAGCGAGACGTGCGCCGGCGCGCCCTCGACCGTCGCCTTCTCCCCGTGGTAGCCGAGGTGGTACTTCACGTCGCCCCCGCCCGCGGAGACGATGGCCCGGTCGCGGAACTCGGCGAAGATCTGCCGCGCCGGCTTGCCGAGCACGTTGGCGAGCACGTTGAGCCGCCCGCGGTGCGCCATGCCGATGGCGATGTCCTTCACGCCGTGGCCCACGGCCCGGTCGACGACCAGCTCCAGCATCGGGACGAGCCCCTCGGCGCCCTCCAGGCTGAAGCGCTTGGCGCCGAGGAAACGGGTGCCGAGGAACTGCTCGAAGCTCTCCGCCTCGACCAGCTTGCGCAGCAGGAAGCGCTCCACGTCGGGCGTGAGCCCGATGTGGTTCATGGTCCGCTCCATCCGCTCCTCGAGCCAGCGGCGGAGCTCCATGTCGTGCAGGTGCGCCAGCTCGACGCCGATGGTGCGGCAGTACGTCTCGCGCAGGCGCCCCACCAGCTCGCGGAGCGTGCGCGCCGAGCCGCCCGCGTCGCTCGCCACCGGCGCGTCGAGGTCGTCCTCGGAGAGCCCGAAGCTCTCCAGCGCCAGCTTCTGCTCCGCAGGCCCGCGCTCCAGCCCGAGCGGGTCGAGCCGGGCGTGGACGTGGCCGAACTCGCGGTAGCCCTGCACGAGCTTGTCCACCCGGAACTGCAGCGCCTCGTGCTGCTCCCGGGCCGCCTCGTGCCGGGCGGCGGAGCGCTCGGCGTGCGAGGCGGACGGGCGGCGGTCGAACGACTCCACCGGTGCACCGTTGACGCGCGGGAGGCCGCCGAAGTAGGCGCGCCACTCGGGCGCGACCGCGCCGGGGTCGGCGAGCCAGGCGTAGTACAGGTCCTCGACGAACCCGAGGTTCGAGAAGCTCGGGCCTGGGGCGCGGTCGGGCTCGGCATCCATGCGGGCGGCAATGTAACGGGCGCGGCCCGCCGGGGCGCCGGAAAACCGCCCGCGCTAAGGTCGGGCGATGGCGGAGCGACCCGCGGTCACGTGGCGCGACGCGCGCGGGGCCGAGCGGCGCGCGCGCTGGTGGTCGGAGCACGCGCCGGCCCCCGCTCGCCTCGCCGCGGCGGGCGACGACACGCCCGCGGACCGCGCGTTCGCGCGCCTGCGTGCCGGCGACGGCCTCGCCTACGAGGGCGACTTCCACAACGCGCGGCAGCTCCTCGACGCCGCCTCGCGCCGCCTGCGCCCTCCCGCTCCGCGCGCGCCCGGGATCGCCGCGCTCTTCCTCGCCGAGCGGGAGGGGGTCCGCGCAGCGCAGGAGGTGCTCTCCCGGCTCGCCGTCCCGGTCGGGCCCGGGTGGACCTGCGCCCTGCGGCGTGCCCCCGCGCTGGAGGCGCCCCTCTCGGAGGCGTTCGGCGACCCGCCCGACGGCCCCGCGCTCCTCCCGCTCCGGGAGCTGCGCGGAGCCATCGGCGCCCACGAGTGGCACCGGCGCGGCGTCCCGGTCCCGGCGCTCGGCGCCTCGGTGCACCCTCGCTACGGCGTGTTCGCGCCGGTGCGCGGCGAGTACGTGGGGCTCGTGGCGCGGGGGCTGGCGCGCCGCGGGTCGCTCGCCGGCCGCAGCGCGCTCGACGTCGGCACCGGGACGGGCGTGCTGGCGTTCCTCCTGGCCCGGGCCGGCGCGCGGGTGGTCGCCACCGACGTCGAGCCCGGCGCGGTGCGCTCGGCGCGCGAGGACGCGGCGCGGCTCGGGCTCTCGGAGCGCGTCGAGGTCGTGCTCGCCGACCTCTTCCCGCCCGGCGACGAGCGCTTCGACCTCGTCCTCGCGAACCCGCCGTGGATGCCGGGCGAGCCCCACGGCCCGCTCGACCGGGCGGTCTACGATCCGGGCGGCGAGGTGCTGGCGCGCCTCGTCGCCGGGATCCCCGCCCGCGTCGCGCCGGGCGGTGCGGCCTGGCTCGTGCTGTCGGACCTCGCCGAGCGCCTCGGCCTGCGCGACCACGGTGAGCTCGCGCGACGCCTGGGCGCGGCAGGGTTGCGGGTGACCGCGACGCTCGAGACGCGCCCCTCCCATCCGCGAGCCCGCGAGGGCGACGGTCCACTGGCCGCGGCGCGCGCGGCCGAGGTGACCCGGCTCTACGAGCTGGCGCCGGCGTAGCCCTTCGGCACGATGCCGTGCTCGGGCGCGCTCGACGACATCGACCGCAGCACCAGATCGACGGGGCGCCGCGGGGTCGGCCGCACCTCGCGCCCGTAGCCGAGCCGGAAGAGGAGCTGCGGCCAGCCGCGCTCGCCGATCGCCTCGCGCAGGCGGAGCCGGACCGACGGGACCTCGACCGCCTGGCTGAAGTAGGACGCGGAGAGCCCGTGGGCGGTCGCGCGCAGGAGGAGCCGCTGCATGATGCGCCCGACGCGGAACCAGTCGGACGGCCTGTCGGACGCGGTGCACAGCGCGAAGAGCGCGCGCGTGTGCATGGCGTAGTGCCGGCTGCGCCGCTCGTCGGCGCTGGTGCCGGTCCGCAGCCGCACCAGCATCCGGTGCAGGAGCGACGCCGAATCGGAGAAGCCCTGGCTGTAGCCCGGCATCCCGTCGACCTCGCCCGGCCGGTTCGTGCGCGTCCACGTGGCGAGCTCGGCGCGATAGCGCGCGCTCGCCCACTGGACCCGGTCGCCCTCGGCCACGAGCTCCGCCACCGCCGGCCGGAGCGTGCGGTCGACGAGGCGCAGCACCGCGTCCTCGCGCGCCGCCTCCCGGACGATCGCCGTGACGACCCCGTACGGCACGTCGCGCGGATCGAAGGCCAGCCGGTTCGTGCGGCGCTTGCCGATCGCCTCGTAGAGCTGCTCGTCCTCCGGCGTCGGCGCCCGCCGCTCCTCCAGCGTGAGCCGCGCCAGAAGGCCGTCCTTGCGGCTGCCGTCCATGACCTCGACGCTGGTGGCGTGGCCGTGGTGGAGCGCGGCGATCTCCACGTTGAAGGCGGCGGCGCCGCAGGCCATGGCCAGCTCGCGGCCCTGCGGATCGGCGACGCGCAGCGCCCGGCGCCAGTCGCCGAGCACGCGCAGCTCCGAGCCCTCGATCTCGAACAGCCAGGGCTGCGTGTTGTGGCGCGAGGGCGCCAGGATGGCGTGGCGGAGGAGGAAGCGGAGGCGCTCCGCCGGGCCACTCCACGCAGGGAACGCCGCGCGGGGGCCCTCGCTCACCTCGACCGGTCGCCTCATCGTCACGGCAGGCCCTCGCTCGCCTCCCACGTGTCCCCGACGGTAGGTCCTGGGACGCCATTCGGGGAGAGCCCCCGACGGAGTGTGCGAAAACGCACATTGCGCCAAGGCGGGGCACCCGCCCACCCGCGGCCTGGAAGGGACGCACCGCTGCGGTACAAGCGGGGGCATCGCCAGCGAGATCGTCATCATCGTCGCGCTCATCCTCGCGAACGGCTTCTTCTCGGGCTCGGAGATCGCGGTCATCGCGCTCCGCAAGACGCGGCTGCGCGCGCTGGTCGAGGAGGGGAGCGGCGCGGCCCGGGCGGCGCTGGCGCTCCGCGAGCATCCCGAGCGCTTCCTCGCCACGGTGCAGATCGGGGTGACCGTGGTGGGCGCGACGGCCGCGGCGTTCGGGGGCGCGACCATCGCCACCCGCCTCGCGCCGCTGCTCGCACGCGCCGCGCCGCTCGAGCCCTACGCCGAGCAGATCGCGATCGCGCTCGTCGTCCTGCTCGTCTCGTTCCTGTCGCTCGTCCTCGGCGAGCTCGTGCCGAAGTCGCTGGCGCTGCGCTCGTCGGAGCGGGTGGTGCTCGCGGTGGCGCGCCCGCTCCTGGCGCTGTCCCACGTGGCGCGGCCGCTGGTCTGGGTCCTCACCGGCGCGTCGAACGTGGTGCTCGCACCGTTCGGGGACCGGACCACCTTCACCGAGGCGCGCCTCTCCCCCGACGAGCTGTCGCAGCTCGTGGAGGAGGCGGCGCGCTCCGGCTCGCTCGACGCGGAGGCGGGCGAGATCGCGAGCCGCGCCATCGAGTTCGCCGAGCTGACCGCCGCCGACGTCATGGTCCCGCGCAACCGGATCGTGGCGCTGCAGCGGGACGCCGGAGAGGAGGAGCTCCGCCGCGTCCTCCTCGAGGAAGGCCACGCGCGCGTCCCGGTGTACGCCGCGAACCTCGACGACGTCATCGGTTACCTCGTCGCGCGCGAGGCGCTGGCGCTGGTGTGGGAGCGGGGGCTCGTGGTGCTGCAGGACCTGTTGCGGCCGGTGCACTTCGTCCCGGAGACGGCGCGGGCGGTGCAGGTCCTGCGCGAGCTGCAGGCCCGGCGCACGCACCTCGCCATCGTCGTCGACGAGCACGGCGGCGTCGCGGGCCTCCTCACCCTCGAGGACCTGGTCGAGGAGCTGGTGGGCGAGATCGTAGGCGAGGCCGCCGAGGAGCAGCCCTGGGTGATGCACGAGCCCGGCGGCACCGCGCTCGTGCGCGGCGACGCGCCGCTGCGCGAGGTGAACCGCGAGCTGTCGCTCCGCCTGGAGGAGGCGGACGGCTACTCGACGCTGGCCGGCCTGTGCATCGCGCTCGCCGGGGGCATCCCCGCGCCCGGCGCGCGCCTGGCGGCCCGGGACGGCACGGGGCTCGAGGTGGTGGAGGCGACGCCGCGCCAGGTGCGACGCGTCCGGCTCACGCCGCCGCCGCCGCCCGCGCCGGACGGCGACGGGCCGATCGGGATCTGATGGTCGCGTCCCGCGGCTACCCGCCGGGCTTGGCGCTCTGGACGTTGTGGCTCTGCTGCTCTCGCATCCACTCCCGGGCCGCGTCGTCGCTCATCTGCGGCTGGCTCTTCGGACGGCACACCTTGTAGGCGATGTTGCTGCCGATCTCTCGCTCGTAGCGGCAGACCATCATGTCTTCGCTCGCCTGGGGCTTGGGCGCCGCCGTGACGGCGGCCTTCGGCGCCGGCGCGGCGCCCTGGGTCGCGGCCGCGGCGGGCGCGGGCTGCGGGGCGGCGAGCTTCTGCTCCGCGCCGGGGGCAGCGCAGGCGGCCAGGGCCGCGAGCGCGGCCGGGAGGAGGAAGGTCCGGATGTGGGGCATCGACGCTCCGACGGCGAGGGAACAGGCTGGCACTCTAGCGCGCCCGGGGGAGGGCGTGCTGCGGCAATCCTTCACGCGGGCCGGCGAAAGCGGGTGGCCGCCGCCTCGGCGAGGGTGCGGGCGAGCGCCCGCGCGGTCACGCCGGCGCCGCGCGCCACGCCGAGCGCGAGCGGCACGTCGCGCGGGACGATCTCCTCCTGCCGCAGGATCGCGCGCCCGGCACGCACCGCCAGCGCGGCGGGGTCGATCGCGACCGCTGCCGGGCGGAGGCACAGCTCCTCGACGCGCCC
>DASTGH010000344.1:0-2605 GCA_035719345.1 Anaeromyxobacteraceae bacterium | reverse complement strand
ACGGGTCCCAAGGGCGATGCGGGAAACCAGGGTCCCGCTGGAACGCCGGGCGCGCAGGGTAACCCCGGAACGCCGGGCACGCCGGGCACGCCGGGCACCCCCGGCGCTCCAGGCGCCCCGGGCGCCCCGGGGCCGTTCGTGCCGCCGCTCTCGACGAGCGCCGGCCTTGACCTCGCCGTCGTCGGGACGCCGACGTTCGACGCGAGCAACCAGGTCTCCGTCACCTTCACCATGAAGGACTTCGGCGGCCTCCCCGTCGACATCAACGGCGTGTTCTCGGTGAACACGCTCATCCAGCCGCGCTTCTCGCTCTCGTACATCTCGACGGCGGCCGACGGCAGCGTGCTGCCGTACACGGTGCTGACGAAGAGCGGCAACCCGGCGCAGCCGACCGCGTTCAACCCGACGAAGATCGTGAACGGCGTGCTCGTGCTCGACGACGCCGCGACGATCGCGGCGAACGGCGCGATCACCGTCAGCGCCACGCCCGGTACCTACACCTACAAGTTCCCGGCGTCGGCCAAGCTCGACACGACGAAGCTCGGCAACACGCACACCATCTGGATCCAGGTGGTCCGTCAGACGGACCTGAACGACGTCAACAACACGGGCACGTTCAGCGCCGTCAACGAGGAGATCAACTTCGTCCCGAGCGGCGGGACGCCGTCGGTGGCGCGCCGCCAGGTCGTCGACACGAACGGCTGCGTCAACTGCCACTCCAAGTTCGCGCCCGAGGGCCTCGTCTCGAACGAGTTCCACGGCGGCGCGCGCATGGAGGCGAACTACTGCAACGTGTGCCACAACCCGGGCCGCGTCTCGAACCCCGCCGCCAACGCGCCGGTGTTCGTGCACCGCATCCACAACGCGAAGCAGCTCCAGGCCGCGAACGTCTTCCACGGCATCGACGAGACGGCGTACCCGCAGGACCTCCGCAACTGCAAGGCCTGCCACACCGCCAACGCGGCCCAGGGTGGGCAGTACCTGACGAAGCCGACCCGCGAGGCCTGCGGCTCCTGCCATGACTACGTGAACTTCTCGGGCCAGGGCACGGTCACGATCCCGGTGGTCGGCCAGCTCTGCACGAACCCCGTCACCATCAACCCCGCGACCGGCGTGCCCTTCACCTGCTTCCACGGCGGCGGCACGGGCGTCACCCAGGACGACGCGCAGTGCGCGGCCTGCCACACCCCCGGCGGCGCGACCTACATCGGCGAGCGCCACCTCCCGATCGCCGACTCGGACGCGGGCAACATCCTCGTCCCGGTGACGGCCGGCGTCGCGAAGGCCGGTACCCAGGTGACGCAGACCTGCACCGCGGCCTCGCCCTGCACCTGCGGCTCCTCCGCCGGCGCGCTCTGCGTCAGCCCGGACTACACGTTCGTGACGACCGGCCAGGTCACCGACGGCGCCTTCTTCAGCGCCGCCGGCGTCGCCTGCTCCGTCGCGTCGCCCTGCACCTGCTCGCAGGCCGCTCCCTGCTTCGCGAACCCCTTCGCGATCGTGAAGTCGGGCACCGCCAGCACCGGCTTCGGCGGCGGCACGGCCTGCACCTCCGCCGCGCCGTGCAACACCTGCACGACGGGGAGCCCCTGCGTCGGATCGGGCAACAACAACACGAACGCAGCCTTCATGGCGGCGGCGGGCTCGGTCCCGGCGGGCGCCATCCAGATCACCTACGATCTGAAGAGCGTCTCGCGTGACGCGAGCAAGCACCCGGTCATGGTCTTCCGGCTCCTGCAGAACGGCGCGCGGAAGGACCTGAACGTCTTCGACAACACCCTCCCCACGGCGGGCCAGGAGATCTTCGCGAACTTCGTGGGCTCCCCGAGCCTCTACTGGGTGTACGCGGTGCCGCAGGACAACATCGCCACGCCGGCGGACTTCAACGGCTCGAACAGCGTGTACCTGCGGTCGCTGTGGAACCACACGGCCAGCACCACGAGCATCGGCACCCTGAGCGCCCCGGACGCGGACGGCTACTACACCGCGACGCTGACGAACTCGATCGTCCCGGACAACGCCACCATGCTGACCGGTGGCATCGGCTACACGTACGGCCTCAGCACCACGCCGCCGCTCGTCCAGACGAACGTCGCAGGGTTCCCCTACGACGCGGCCACCCGCATCGGCGGCCTGCTCGTCCCGGCCCCGAACGTGAAGAAGGTCGCGACGGGCTACACCGCTCGCCGCCAGATCGTCGACAACAAGAAGTGCCAGGCCTGCCACGTGACGCTCGGCGCGAACCCGAGCTTCCACGCCGGCCAGCGCAACGACGGTGAGAGCTGCTCCTGGTGCCACAACCCGAACCAGAACAACTCCGGCTGGTCGGGCAACGCCAAGGACATGATCCACGCGCTCCACGCCGGCACCGCCGCGGGCGTGAAGCTGCCGGACGGCTCGCTCTCGCCCGGCACGGGCAAGCGCTCCTTCCCGTACACCTGGCACGCGACGATCAGCGAGGGCTTCTGGGAGGTCACCTTCCCCGGCCCGCGCAACAACTGCGAGGCGTGCCACGCCACCCAGTTCAGCGATTCCGCCAAGACCATCGTCGACCCGACCAAGCACACGTTCGACTTCAGCGCCACGGCCTCGGCCGCCGCCGTGC
>DASTGH010000343.1:0-8655 GCA_035719345.1 Anaeromyxobacteraceae bacterium | reverse complement strand
CGGCGCGCTGGCGCGCGGCGCCTTCCGCTTCGAGCGCGCCGTGAACGCCGTCTACGACGGCGGCGCGACGGCGGCGGCGCGGGCCGGCGCGCGGGCCGTGCGGCGCGCCCACACCGGCAGCCACGCCACCTATCTCGTCTGGGCCCTGGTCGGCTTCGCCGCCCTCCTCGGCTGGCTGCTCAGGGGGGCCTGACCGTGGCGGCGCTCTTCATCCTCGTCCCCGTCCTCGTGGTCGTCTTCCTCAACCTGCCGCACTTCCGGCTGGGGACGCGGCTCGCGCTCTACCTCGCCGGCGTCGCCTGCCTGGCGCAGGGCGCCGCCGCGCTGCTGGTCCCGGCCGCCGCCTGGGAAGGTCCGGGCGCGCTGCCGCGCTGGCTCGACCTCCCGGCGCTGCTCGGCACGACCTTCCCGGTCGACGCCCTCGGCCGGGTCGTCCTGCTCGCCATCGCGCTGGTGGGCCTGTGCGCCGTGCTCGTCGCCCGCTACGCGCGCGAGGACCGGCAGGACGCCTTCCGCTTCGGGAACCTGCTGCTCCTGGCGGTCGCCGGCATGAACGGCATCGTCCTCGCCCGCGACCTGTTCGTGCTCTACGTCTTCCTCGAGATCACCGCCGTCGCCTCGCTCGTCCTCATCGTGCTGGAGCGGGGGCGGGCCGCCTTCGAGGGCGCGTTCAAGTACATGATCCTGTCGGCGGTCGCGACCGCGATGTTGCTGGCGGCGGTCGCGCTCCTCCTCATCGTCTCGGGCGGCACCTCCTTCGAGGTGGTGGCGCGCGGGCTCCACGCCGCCGAGGGGAGCCGGCTGGCGCTGGTGGCGGTCGCGCTCTTCCTCTGCGGGCTCGCCATCAAGGCGGGCGTCGTCCCGTTCCACGGCTGGCTGCCCGACGCCTACACCTCGGCGCCGCCCGCCGTCTCCGTCCTCCTCGCCGGGATCGTGACGAAGACGACCGGCGTCTACACGCTGGTGCGGCTCGTCGACGCCGTCATCGGCTGGGCGCCGGCGGTGCGCCAGGCGCTGCTGGCGCTGGGCATGCTCTCCATCGTGGTCGGGGCGCTCGGCGCGCTGGCGCAGCGCGACCTGAAGCGCATGCTCTCGTACTCGAGCGTGAGCCAGGTGGGGTACGTGGTGCTCGGGCTGGGCGCGGGGCCGGGGCTCGGCGTCGCGGCCGCCGCCTTCCACCTCTTCAACCACGCCGTCTTCAAGACGCTCCTCTTCGTGAACGCGGCGGCGGTGGAGCGCGAGGCGCGCACGCGCGACATGGAGGCGCTGGGCGGGCTCTCCTCGCGCATGCCGGTCACCGGCGCGACGAGCGTGGTGGCCATGCTCTCCACCGCCGGGCTGCCGCCCTTCGCCGGCTTCTGGTCGAAGCTCCTGGTGGTGGTGGCGGTGTGGCGCGCCGGCCATCCGCTGGTGGCGGCGGCGGCGGTGCTCCTGAGCGTGCTGACGCTGGCGTACCTCCTCGCCATGCAGCGCCGCGTCTTCTTCGGCGAGCCGGCCCCGGCGCTCGCCGGCGTGCGCGAGGCGGGCGGCTGGGCGCTCGCGCCGGCCGTGCTGCTGGCCGCCGTCACGGTGGCCCTGGGGCTGGCCGCGCCGTGGCTCTTCCACACCTTCCTCCTGCCGGTGGGGAGCATCCTGTGACGTACGCCCCGGAGATCCTGGTCGGCCTGCTGGCGCTGGCGGCGCTGTGGACGGTGCAGACGTCCATCCTGCGCGCCGCGGTCGGGCTGGCGCTGGTGAGCGTGCTCGTGACCCTGCTCGTCTTCGAGATGGGCGCGCCGCTGGCCGCAGTCTTCGAGCTCTCGGTCTGCGCCGGCCTCATCACCGTCGTCTTCGCCAGCACCGTGAGCATGACGCGCCCGCTCGACCCGGCCGAGGCCGCCCGCTGCCGCGAGCGCCGCAAGAAGCGCTTCCACCCGGCGTTCTTCCTGGTGGCTCTGGCCGGCGTCGCGCTCTGGGCGACCGGCTACGCGCTCGAGGTCTCCGCGCCGCCGCCGGCCGGGCAGCCCGGAGTGCGCGAGGTGCTGTGGGGGCTGCGGCGCCTCGACCTCGTCGGGCAGATCGTCGTCCTCTTCGTCGGGGTGTTCGCGGTGGTGGTGCTCTTCAAGGAGCGCCGGGAGGTCGGGTCGTGAGGGACGCGGCGTTCTGGCTCGCGCACTACCGGCTCGTCGCCTCCGGCGCGGGCGCGCTCTTCATCGCCGGGCTCTACTGCATCGTCTTCAGCCGGAACCTGCTCCGCATCCTCATCGGCGCGGAGCTGCTCACCAAGGCGGTGACGCTCCTCCTCGTCCTCGCCGGCGCGGTCACCGGCCGGGTGGCGCTGGCCGAGGCGCTCGTCATCACCGTCATCGTGCTGGAGGTGGTGGCGGTGGCGGTCGCGGCCGGGATCGTGGTCGGCGTCTACCGGCACCACGGCGCCGCACGCGTCCGGCTCCTCACCGAGCTCAAGGGATAGGCCATGAGCCCCGCCCTCTACCTGCTGCCGCCCGTCGCCTTCGCCGTCGTGCTCGGCTGCGTCTGGCTGCAGAGCCGCGGGATGGACATCTTCCGCATGCCGCCGCCCCCCGGTGCCGAGGCGGCCGGCAAGCGCAAGCCCTACGCCTCGGGCGAGGACGTGGACGACCACCGCGCCCAGCCCGACTACGGGCAGTTCTTCCACTTCGCGTTCTTCTTCACGATCATGCACGTGGTGGCGCTCATCGTCGCCACCGTGCCGCGCGGCTCGGGCGCGGCCGCCGCCGTGGCGGTCGGCTTCCTCGCCACCGCCGCGGTCGGCCTGCTCGTGCTCTTCCGGAGGTAGCCGTGGGCAAGCTCGTCGAGCTGCGCGACCGCATCGCACGGTGGGCCCGGCGCAAGTCGCCGTGGATCGTCCACTTCAACTCGGGCGCCTGCAACGCCTGCGACATCGAGACGGTGGCCGCCCTCACGCCGCGCTTCGACGTGGAGCGCTTCGGGGTGCAGCTCAAGGGGTCGCCGCGCCACGCCGACGTCCTCGTCTGCACCGGCCCGGTGACGAAGCAGATGAAGGACCGGCTCGTCCGCATTTACGAGCAGATGCCCGAGCCGAAGCTGGTGGTGGCGGTGGGGAGCTGCGCCGCCTCGGGAGGCGTCTTCCAGGGCTGCTACTGCGTCGAGGGCGGCATCGACTCGGTCATCCCGGTCTCGGCCTGGGTGCCCGGGTGCGCCGCCCGGCCGGAGGCCATCATCGACGGCATCGTGAAGCTCCTCGCCACGCTCGAGGGCCCGGAGCGCACCCCCGCGCCGCCGCCGGCCGCCGCCGGGGAGCCGGACGGCGACGAGGCGGGTGGCGACCTCGCCGCCGCGGAGGCCGCCCATGGTTGACGCCGGCGCGCTCGCCGCCGCGCTCGAGGCGGCCGTGCCGGGGCTGGCCGGCAAGGTGACGGTGGCGCGCGCGCGGCGCGTCTTCTGCGAGCCGCCGCCCGAGGCGTTCCGCCATGCGTTCGACACGGCGGTGGGCGCGCTCGGCTTCGACCGCCTCTGCGCCATCACCGGGATGGACGACCGTACCAGCTTCGCCGCGCTCTACTCGCTCGCCCGCAAGGACGGCACGGTGCTCTCGCTCCGCCTGCGCGCGCCGCACGGCGCGCCCGTGATCGAGAGCGTCACCGATCGCTTCCCGGGCGCCGCCAACTACGAGCGCGAGCTGGTCGACCTCCTCGGCTTCACCGTGCGCGGGCTGCCGCCCGGGAAGCGCTACCCGCTCCCCGACGACTGGCCCGAGGACCAGAAGCCGCTCCGCAAGGACTGGAAGCCCGCCGGCGCCGCCGCCGCGCCCGCCGCGCCCGCCCCGACCCCGAAGGCCACGAGCTAGCCGCCATGCCGCGCGTCACCATCCCCATCGGCCCCGCCCACCCCTCCCTCAAGGAGCCGGAGAGCTTCCACATCACGGTGGAGGGCGAGCGCATCTTCTCGGCCGAGGTGAAGCTCGGCTACAACCACCGCGGGATCGAGAAGGCCGCCGAGGACCGCACCTTCGTCCAGGACATCCACCTCATCGAGCGGGTCTGCGGCATCTGCTCCCACGCGCACTCGACCGCCTTCTGCATGGCGGTGGAGGAGGTGGCCGGGCTGCAGCTCCCGGCGCGCGCCCAGCACATCCGCACGCTGGTGGCCGAGCTGGAGCGCATCCACAGCCACCTCCTCTGGCTGGGGGTGGCCGGCCACGAGATCGGCTTCGACACGCTGCTCATGTACTCGTGGCGCGATCGCGAGCCGGTGATGGACCTGCTCGCCATGCTCACCGGCAACCGGGTGAACTACGGCATCAACACCATCGGCGGCGTGCGGCGCGACGTGACGACGGAGCAGCTCGACCAGGTGCTGGCCGCGCTCGGCGTGCTGGAGGAGCGGACGAAGTACTACACCGAGCTGGCCCGCACCGACGCGACGCTCCGGCAGCGGCTCAAGGGCGTGGGGCACCTCTCGCACGACGACGCCGTCCGCCTCGGGGCGGTGGGCCCGACCGCGCGCGCCTCGGCGGTCGACCGAGACACGCGGCGCGACGACCCGTACCTCGCCTACGCCGGGCTCGACTTCCGCGTCGTCACCGACGACCACGAGGACGTGTACGGCCGCACGCTGGTGCGCCTGGGCGAGCTGGTCGAGTCGTACCGCATCATCCGGCAGCTCGCGGCCACGATGCCGGACGGCCCGCTCAAGGTGAAGGCGCCGCGCAAGATCCCGGCGGGCGAGGCGGTGGTCCGCTACGAGGCGCCGCGCGGCGAGAACCTCCACTACGTGCGCGGCAACGGCTCGGACCGGCCGGAGCGGGTCAAGGTGCGCGCCCCGACGCTCGCCAACACCGCCTCGGTCGGCAAGATGATGGAGGAGAACTACCTCGCCGACGTGCCGATCATCGTCGCTGCCATCGATCCCTGCTTCTCGTGCACCGACCGCGCCATCCGCGTCGACGACCCGGCGCGCGGCCCCGAGGTGCTCTCCTGGCGCGAGCTGCGCGCCCGCGGCGTCGAGCACTACCGGCGGCTGGGGGTCGACGTCCCGGCGCTGAACCGCAAGCTGTCGGAGGCGCTGCCGCTCCGATGACCGCCATGCCCTTCGCCGTCTCCAGCTCGCTCGCGTCGCTGCTCTACGTGCTCTTCCTGCCCGGCTTCCTCACCGCCGGCGGGCTCTTCGTCGAGTTCGTGGACCGCAAGCTGTACGCGCGTCTCCAGCACCGCGTCGGCCCGCCCTGGTACCAGCCGCTCGCCGACTCCATCAAGCTCCTCACCAAGGAGGAGATCGTCCCGGAGGACGCCGACCGCTTCGTCTTCCGCGCGGTGCCGATCGTGGCGCTGACGGCGGCGGTGACGGCGTTCTTCTACGTGCCGCTGTGGGGGACCCAGGCGCTCCACGGGTTCGAGGGCGACGCCATCGTCGTCCTCTACCTGCTCACCATCCCCACGCTCTGCTTCTTCCTGGGCGGCTGGTTCTCGACCTCGCTCTTCGCCACCATCGGCTCGGTCCGCACGCTCACCTCGCTCTTCGCCTACGAGGTGCCGCTCTTCATGGCGGTGCTCTCGCCGGCCCTCCTCGCCGGCAGCTGGTCGCTCTCCGGGATCGCCGCGTACTACGACGCCCACCCCTGGCGCGCCTTCGCGAACCTGCTCGGCTTCGCGGTCGCCATCGTGGCGCTGCTCGGCAAGCTGGAGAAGGCGCCGTTCGACATCCCCGAGGCCGAGACCGAGCTCGCCGGCGGCACCTTCACCGAGTACTCGGGGAAGCTCCTCGCCATCTTCAAGATGACGATCCAGGTGGAGGCGGTCGTCGCCGGCTGCGTGCTCTCGGCCGTGTTCCTCCCGTGGGGGCTCTCGCTCCCGTGGCCCGTGGCCTGGGCGCTGACCGGCGTGAAGGTGCTGTTCATCGTCTTCGTGATGGCCCTCGCCCGGACCGTCTTCACGCGCATGCGCATGGAGCAGATGGTCGACTTCTGCTGGCGCTGGGTGGCGCCGGCCGCGCTCCTGCAGCTCCTCATCGCCGTCGTCCTGAACGGAGTGCTCCCATGAAGTGGCCCGGCCGCATGGCGGCGGAGGTGCTGCGGCACGTGGCGCAGAAGCCCGCCACCGTGAACTACCCGGCGGAGAAGGTGACGATGCCGGCGGACTACCGCGGGAAGATCGTCTTCCACGCGGCGCGCTGCGTCGGCTGCAAGCTGTGCCAGAAGGACTGCCCGGCGGCCGCGCTCCGCATCGAGAAGGTCGGCGACAAGCGCTTCCGCGCCGTCTTCGAGCTGGACCGCTGCATCTACTGCGCGCAGTGCGTCGACTCCTGCAACAAGGACGCGCTCGAGTCGAGCCGCGATTTCGAGCTGGCGACGCTCGACAAGAAGCAGCTCCACGTCGTCTTCGACGCGCCGCCGCCCGCGCCCGCCGCGGCGCCGGCCGATGCTCCCGCGCCTTCCCAGGCCCGGCCCGCGACCGGGACCTAGCGCGCGGTGCCGCGCCGGCCGCCACCGCCCTTCCCCGATCTCCAGGCGCTGCTCGGAGACGCGCGCCGCGTCGCGGTCGTCGGCGCCGGGTCCGACCTCCGCGGCGACGACGTGGCCGGCGTGCTGGTCGCGCGGCGGCTCGCGGCCTGGGCGGCGCGCGAGGGCGTCCGCGAGCTGGCGGCGTTCGCCGCCGGGGCGGCCCCGGAGAACTTCACCGGCGAGATCGCCCGGCACCGGCCCGACCTGGTGGTGGTGGTCGACGCCGCCCACCTCGGGCTCGAGCCGGGCGCGGTCGCGGTGGTGGACGCGTCGAAGGTGGCGGGCGTCGCCTTCTCCACGCACATGCTGCCCCTCCCCATCTTCCTCGACTATCTCGCCCGCACGACCGGCTGCCGCACGCTCGTGCTCGGCATCGAGATCGTGCAGAAGGACGTCCTCGGGCCGGTGTCCCCGCCGGTGGAGCGCGCGGTGCGCAGGCTCGCCGCGGCCTTCCGGCGACGGTTCGCGCGCTAGCGCCGCCGGAGCGCCGCACCGGCCATATACCCGGGCGGGCCGCCCGGCCGACCGTCGACGGCACGCCCTAGCTTTGGAGCGTGGCGCTCTACCTCGTCTCCGACCTGCACCTCGACGAGGACGACGGCTCCCGCCTCTTCCGGGATGACGCGCAGGGAGAGCGCCTGGTCGAGCTCTGCCGCCGCGCGACCGAGGAGCGGGCCGAGCTCGTCCTGCTCGGGGACGCGTTCGACCTCACCTCGATGATGCCACCGGCGCGGGGGCTGCGCCGGTTCGCCCGCGCGCTCCGCTTCCCCACCCCCGACCGCCGCATCCGGCCGCTCCCGGAGCTGCTCGCCGGCGTCGCGCGCTCGAACCCGCGCGCCGTCGCCGCGCTCGCGACGCACGCGGAGCGCGCCCGGCTCACCGTCGTCCCGGGCAACCACGACTGGCAGCTCGGCGACCGCGGCGCACCGGCCGCCCTGGCCGGCATCGGGCTCGGTCGCGCGCGCATCGAGGTCTCGCCCGTTCGCCTGGGGGCCGGCCGGACGGTCGTCGCCCAGCACGGGCACGCGTTCGACCCCGGCAACGCGCGGCCCGGCGGCGAGGGCGAGGTCGTGACGCGCGTCCTGCACCGCGCGCTCATCCCGTACCTCCAGGCGCGCGGCCCGCGGCGCCACGTGCGGATGAGCGCGGACCGGCTCGTGGCGCTGCGGCCGGAGGAGTTCGCCATCCCGGTGCTGGAGCGCTGGCTGGAGCCCGATCGCTTCGACCGCGTCTTCCGCGCGCTGGTGCGGCTCCTCGCCGACAACGGCGCGGTGCCGAGGCCGGTGGCGTGGGTGCGCCGGCTGCTCTCGCCGGAGCGGATCCGCAAGCGCCTGCTGGAGTCGGACGCGCTCTGGCAGCGCGCCGGCCGCATCGCGCTCGCAGCGCTCGCCGGCGAGCGGCGGCTGCCCCATCGCGCGCCGCAGCCGGACGTCCTGGTGCTGGGGCACACCCACGTGCTCGACTGGGCACCGATGGAAGGCGGACGGCGGCGGCCCGATCGCCTCTACGTGAACCTGGGCACGTGGACGGAGCGCGCCTTCGACGCCTCCAGCCCGCCCGACGCCAGCCTGCCGGTGGTGAGGCTCGACGACGCCGGCGGGCGGCTCACGGTCACGCTGGCCGACGCCGCCGCCGGGTTCCGCGAGCTGCAGCGGTTCGAGGTGGCGGCCGCGACGACGGCCGGGCGCGCGCGGTCGCACCGCCGGGCCCCGGCCCTGAGCTGACGCTCGTTCGCGCTGAGCGTAGCCGCGCAGCGGCGGAGTCGAAGCGCGCCCCTTCGACAGGCTCAGGGCATGCCTTCGACTCCGCTTCGCTACGCTCAGGGCGAACGTCGAGGATGACCCACGCGTGCACTGCGGTCACAGCCTGAACCGCAGGATGCGCACCGAGACGGGCAGCCGGTGCACGCGCGCGGCCGGCGGCAGCCCCACGGGCGCGATCGAGATCTGGAGGCGCGGCGTGCGCTGGTCGAAGGAGCCGGACAGCTCCTCTGGCAGCCGCAGCGTCGAGGGGGCCTGCCCGACGACCTCGCCGGGGACGGAGCTGCCGTCGGGCAGGACGATCCGGACGCGGTCGCCCGCGCCGAGCGAGAGCGCGCGCCCGAGGACGAAGCCGACCACCCGCGGCTCCCCGTGGCGGACGACGACCAGCGGATCGCCCGCCGCCACGCTGTC
>DASTGH010000342.1:0-7085 GCA_035719345.1 Anaeromyxobacteraceae bacterium | reverse complement strand
GACCACCTCGCGCTCGACTCATGGGTCCGGCCCAAGCTCGCCCGGCTCCGAGGGCGGAAGCGCGTCCCGACGGACCGGGCCATGCGCGCGTGGTTCGCCCCGTACGGCCGATGGGCCGGCCTCGCGCTCTGGCTCGAGGTCACCGCCGACTGGCACGGCGACCGGCCGTCCTGGCCGTGAACGGAGGCGTTGACGCGGCGCGCTCGGCGGTCCATGTTCGAGAGGCGGTTGACTCCAAAATCAACGGAGGCCTCGATGGCGCAACCGGCCGGCGTCGCGGGCGTGGCGTGCACGCCCGGCGGAGGGTTCCTGCTGGCTCCCGCGGGCACGGAGCGGACCCGCACGCCGGACGACTTCACCGCCGAGCAGCGCGCGTTCTACCGGACGGCGAGCGAGTTCGCGCTCTCGCGCGTGGTGGCGAACGCGGAGCGGATCGAGCGCAAGGACTACCCGTTCCTGCGCCAGCTCCTGCGCGAGGCGGGGGAGCTCGGATTGCTCGGGCTGCACGTCCCCGAGGCGTACGGCGGGCTGGCGCAGGACGAGACCTCGTCGCTCCTCGTCACCGAGGCGATGGCGCGCCTGGGATCGTGGTCGGTGACCTTCGGCGCGCAGGTCGGGATCGGCACGCTGCCCATCGTCTACTTCGGGACGCCGGAGCAGAAGGAGCGCTACCTGCCCCGCCTCGTCTCCGGCGAGTGGGTCGCGGCCTACGCGCTCTCGGAGGCGGCGTCCGGATCGGACGCGCTCGGCGCGCGCACGCGGGCCGTGCGCTCCGGGGACGGGGGGCACTGGATCCTGAACGGCGCCAAGCAGTGGATCTCGAACGCCGCGTTCGCGGACGTGTTCATCGTCTTCGCCAAGGTCGACGGCGAGCGGTTCAGCGCCTTCATCGTCGACCGCGACACGCCCGGCTTCTCGGTCGGCGCGGAGGAGCGGAAGATGGGCATCCGCGGCTCCTCGACCTGCGCGCTCGCCTTCGACGACGCGCGGGTGCCGGCCGGCCACCTCCTCGGGGAGGTGGGCAAGGGACACCGGATCGCGTTCAACATCCTCAACATCGGGCGGCTGAAGCTCGGCGCCGGATCCGTCGCGGGGTGCCGCGGAGTCCTCGAGCTGGCGGTGCGGTACGGCAAGGAGCGGCGCGCGTTCGGGCGGGCCATCACCGAGTTCGGGCTCGTCCGGGAGAAGCTGGCGCGGATGGCGGCGCTCGTCTACGCCGGCGAGGCGATGAGCTACCGGACGAGCGGGCTCGTCGACGCCCGGGTCGCGCGGTCGGGCGCGCCGCGCGGATCGCGCGAGCACGACGCGGACGTGGTCGCGGCGGTGGAGGAGTACTCGATGGAGGCGTCGATCCTGAAGGTGTGGGGGTCGGAGGCGCTGGGCTGGGTCGCCGACGAGACGCTCCAGATCCACGGAGGGTACGGGTTCGTGGAGGAGTACCCCATCGAGCGCATCTACCGCGACGTGCGCGTGAACCGGATCTTCGAGGGAACGAACGAGATCAACCGCATGCTGGTGCCGGGCACGCTGCTCAAGCGCGCGATGAAGGGCCACTTCCCGCTGCTCGGACTCGCGCGCACGGTGGCGGAGGCGGTGGAGCGCGCGGACCTTCCGGGCCCCGCACCCGGCCCGCTGGCACGCGAGCGCCACCTGGCGGACCTGACGAAGGCCATGTTCGTCTACGCGCTGCAGGTCGCGATCGAGACCTTCGGACCGGCGCTCGCCGAGCGCCAGGAGGTGCTCGGGGCGCTCGCGGACGTCGCCACGGAGGCCTACGCGCTCGACAGCGCCGTGGCGCGCGCGGTGCAGTCGGGCGGGCGCGAGGCCCGCATCGACCCGGTGGCGGAGGCGTGCGTGAAGCTCTACGCGCTCGAGGGCCACGAGCGCGCCTACGACCGGGCGCGGCGGGCGCTGCGATCGACGCTCACCGACACGAGCGTCTGCCGCGCGAAGCTGGCCGGCCTGGCGCGGCTCCTCGATGACGAGCCGTGCGACGTGGTGGCGCTGCGCGAGGCGATCGTGAGCGCGACGCTCGACGCCGGGCGGTACCCGCTCTTCTGGGCGTGATAAAGGAGGGCGCATGAAAGCCGCCTTCGTGCTGGTGCGGTGCGAGCTGGGGCACGTCGAGGACGTGGCCGCCGGGATCATGGAGCTGGAGGGCGTCTCCGAGGTCCACTCCATCACCGGGCCCTGGGACCTGCTCGTGAAGCTGTACGCCCCCGATTACGACGCGTTCGGGGACCTCATCCCGGACCGGCTGCAGAAGGTGCCTGGGATCCGAGAGACGGAGACCCTCCTCGCCTTCCGCGCCTTCAAGCCGCGCGCCTGAGCGGGACCAGCGACTTCCTACGACTCTGGGACATTGGATACGACTCCTTGGAAACGACTCTGGGCCATCGGCTCTGGGAAGAAACGACTCCGGGACGTATCGCGACTCCGGGACGTACCGGACCGTCAGGCGCGGCGCCTCAGAAGGGGTGGGATCAGGCGCCAAAGTCCCGGCGGTACATGCGAACGACCGCGACGAGGAACGAGACGGCCAGGGGACCGACGAGGAAGCCGACCGGCCCGAACACCGCCAGGCCGCCGAAGAGCGCGAAGAAGATGACGGCGGCGTGGATCGGCACGCCGCCGCGGATGAAGAGCGGCTTCACGACGTTGTCGATCATCGCCACCACCGCGACCGCCCAGATGCCGAGGAAGATACCGGCGGCCGTGTGGCCGGTGACGAGGCGCAGCACGGCGATCGCGATCACGACTGCGGTCGCGCCGACGAACGGGACCAGCGCGAGGATGAACGTCGCGAGCACGAAGAAGATCGGGTTCGGGACGCCGGCGATGAGGTAGCCCACGAGGGCGACCAAAGACTGGACGCCCGCCGTGAGGATGGTCGACACGAGCACCGTGACGGTCACCCGTCTAAATTCCCGGAGGAGTTCCGAGACCTGACCGCGCTTGAGCGGTATGGCCTCGTTGAGCCACTCGACGAGCGCCTTGCCGTCCCGGAGCAAGAAGTAGAGCGCGACGAGCATCATCACGCTCATGAACAGGAACCCCCCTGTCGCCGTGAGCACGTTCCCGAGGACGGCCGCGGCGCGGCCGCCCTGGGACGTCGCGAGCTCTTGCGCCCGCTGCAGGCTGTCCGGGATCGCCTGCTGCACCTGCTCCGCATAGGGCCGTAACGACTCTGGGAGACGCTCGATCACGCCGGCCATTCCTTCGCTCTGCAGCGCCTGACGAAGCCACCCGACGCCGGCGACGACCTGCGGCACGAGCACCGCTCCCAGCCCAGAGAGCGGCCCCACCACCGCCACGAGAACGCCAACCGTGAGGAGTGCGGCGGCGAACTGCGGGCGCCCCCCCAGCAGCGACGTGAGGCGAGCCTGCCAGGGCGCGAGTGCGCCGGCGAGCACCGCCGCCACGAACAGGGGCGTAGCGAACGGCAGGGCGATGTCCACCAGCAGGACGATCGCGAGAATGGCGAAGATGACCAGGACGGCGTGTGCCGTGCGCGACGTGACCATGCCTGCGGCGGAGGATATCCGTGCCCGCTCGGCACACGACGGCTCGGATGTGGCGGTCCTCCTCACGAACGACGCCGCCGGCAGACCGGCTTCCGGCACGTCCGTCTCAACCGGTCGGCATCATGGCCTCATCGGCGCCAGCACATCGCACACGGAATGCGACGCGCATCCAGTACGTCCCGGACGGGAAGACGACGTCGCGAACTCCTGTGCGAAAGCGACTCCAGGCAGACCGATACGCAGCCGAGAACTCCTTCAGCCTGTTCAAGGCCTCGAGGCGTTTCCACTTGTCCATCGACGCGAGGCGAGGGTTGAGGGAGCGAGGCGCTTCGCGATCCACGGGGCGCTGCGTCGGCGACTGACGCAGCACTTGCTCCGCTCCGAGGAACTCGCGGCCCGCCGCCGTGGCGGCGAGGATGGCGCGTCCTTCGTGAACGTCCAGGCAGTGCGAGAGCTGCCGAACGAACTCCGCCGAATCGAGGAAGGACGGTGGGGCTGTGAGCTCGAGCACGGCTTCGTCGGGCATGCCCTTGGCCCTGAAGAAGCGCGGTGGCCGGCTCACCCGGAGCTTCGATCCGATCTGCTCGGGGCTCGACCAGAGGCCGGGCCAGTCGCGCCCCCGCCGGACGAGCCCGGCCGCGACCGGGTTCGCCAGCGTGTACGCCGCCTTGTCGACGACCGCGAGCGGGTCCAGAAGCGCCACGGCGCTGTAGCTCTGCGGCGACCAGAACGATTCGCACCGCCCGAGCTCGATGTTCATGGCCCGGGCAACGAGGCTGTCGAGGTACTGCCCGAATGCCGGGAGGCGAGCATCGGGGTCCGTCACCACGAGATGGAAGTGGTTCGAGAGCACGCAAAACGCATGGACGAGGACGCCGAAGCGGGCCGAGGCGAGAGCGAGGACGTACAGGAAGATCTGGTTCGTGAGCTCCGATGGCCGCAGCAGGAACTGCCGCTGCGAGCAGCGACGCGTAACGAGATAAGTCGTTCCGGGGATCACCTGGCGCGGAGCGGTCACGCCCACAGCTCGTTCGAGCGGTGTGCCACGCGTCGAGCCCCGGCCTTTCGCGGGGTTCCGACGAGCCCTCGAACCACGAGAGGCCGCCGCGCGGTCTCCCCGGCCGTCCCAAGTACTCTCGGTCGCCCCGCGCAAAGACTCTGGGGTTGCTCCGTCGAGGACTCTGGGTCGTTCTGTCGCGCTCAGAAGTTCAGGTGCACGCGGCCGGGGGGCACTCCGAATTGCCGCAGCGTCGCCTTCACGTCGTCCACCATCGCGGTCATCCCGCATACGAACGCGACCGAGTTCCCCGGCTCCGCGCCGCCGAACGCCAGCGATCGCGCGACCTCCTGGACGCGTCCCCGCACTCCGGGCCACGCCTCGCTCTCCTGAGACGGACAGAGGACGACCCGCACCCCGCCTCGTTCCCAGACGAGGTGTTCGGACCTGTAAGCAAAGTCGGCGCCACGCCGCTGTCCGTAGAACAGCGTGACGCGCCCGAATGACTCTCGGTCGTGGAGGATGTGCTGGACGAGGGCGCGGATGGGGGCGATCCCGGAGCCGGCCGCGAAGAGGAGCACGTGCCGCCCCTGCCCCTCCTCGTAGGGAAACCCCTTTCCGAACGGCGCCGACACCTCCAGCGTCGTTCCTCCCACCGCCGCCCGGACCGCCGCGTCCGCCACCTTGCCGCCTCGCTTCACCAGGAGGTCCACGCGGCAGTCCGCCGTCGGCGCGCTGGCGAGCGCGAAGTACGCCTCGCCGACGCCGGTGTGCACCTTCACCACCTGTCCTGGCCGCTCGTGCGAGCGGTAGGCGTCGTCCGGCAGGCACATGCTCATGGCGCGCAGCTCGCGCGTCTCGTCCCAGGACGCGATCACCTGCGCTGGCGCGAGCGGTGCGGCGGCGAGCGTCACGACCGACTCTTAGCGGGCCGGCCACGCCACCGCCCGCTCCACCGGGCAGCCCGGCGCGCGCACGGCGCAGCGCGGCCCGCGCGCCGCCGGTCACCGGCTCGCGGCGCCGAGCACCTGCAGCATGGCGCGCCCGAACGCCGGGAGGTCCTTCGGCACGCGCGCCGTCACGATGTTCCCGTCCACGACGGCCGCCTCGTCCACCCAGCGCGCGCCGGCGTTGACGAGGTCGTCCTTGATCCCGAGGCTGCCCGTCATCCGGCGACCGCGGGCGATGCCCGCGGAGACGAGGATCCACGGCCCGTGGCAGACCGCCGCGACCATCTTCCCGGCCTCGTGCAGCTGACGGACGCGCCGCAGCACCTCCGCATCGCGCCGCAGCTTGTCCGGCGCCCACCCGCCCGGGCAGACGATGCCGTCGAGATCCTCGGCCCGGAAGTCGGCGATGCTCCCGTCGACCGGGCACGGGTAGCCGTGCTTCCCGCGGTACTCCCGCTCGCCCAGGCCAGCGAGCTTGACCGTGAAGCCCGCCTCCTCGAGGCGCAGCTTCGGGTACCAGACCTCGAGGTCTTCGTACTCCGGCCCGACGAGGACGAGCAGCGTGCGCGTCGCCATGCGGGAGCGTCTAGCGCCGCGGCATCGCGCCCGCCAGGCGGCGAGAGGCGCGTCAGAACTTCACGAGCGCGTGCACCTTCGCCGGCCCGAGGCGCCGGGCGCCTTGCAGGAACCCGAGCTCGAGCAGGAAGGTGAACCCCACGAGCTCGCCACCCTGCTTCGTCACGAGCCGTCCCACCGCGTCGGCGGTCCCGCCGGTGGCGAGCACGTCGTCCACCACCAGCACCCGCTCGCCCGGCCCGACGGCGTCGAGGTGCATCTCGAGCACGTCCTCGCCGTACTCGAGCGCGTAGGTCTCGCGCACCGTGCGCCAGGGCAGCTTCCCCGGCTTGCGCACGATGACGAGCCCCGCCCCGAGCGCCACCGCCAGCGGCGCCGCGAAGATGAACCCCCGCGACTCGATGCCGACGACCTTCGAGACGCGGTCGCCCCGGTGGCGCTCCGCCATCTCGTCGACGACGCGCCGGAAGAGGTCCGCATCCGCGAGGACCGGCGTGATGTCCTTGAAGACGATCCCCTTCTTCGGGAAGTCGGGGACGTCCCGGATGCGTCCGCGCAGCTCGTCGATCATGGCCGGAGACTACCAGAAGGGGACCGGCTCGCCGAAGCCGATCACGGCAGGAAGAACAGCGGATTGCGCGGGCGCGTCCCCTCCCGGACCTCGAAGTGGAGGTGGGGCCCGCTCGTACGCCCGGACCGCCCCACGCGCGCGATCGGCTGGCCCGCCGCGACCCGGTCCCCCTGGCGCACGAGGAGCGCGCTGGCGTGCGCGTAGAGCGTGAGGAGCCCGCCGTCGTGCCGCAGGATGACTATCGAGCCGTAGCCGGACTGCGACCCGGCATAGACGACCGCACCCGCCGCCGCGGCGCCGATGGGCGTCCCCTCGGGCGCCGCGATGTCGATCCCGTCGTGCCGCTGGCCTTGCCTCGGCCCGAAGCGGCTGTAGAGGACGCCCTGGACCGGCCAGCTGAGCCGACCGGGCGCCGCGTGCGCGCGCTCGCCCGCGGGAGGCGGCCGCGGCGCGATGGCCGTCGCCCC
>DASTGH010000341.1:0-8434 GCA_035719345.1 Anaeromyxobacteraceae bacterium | reverse complement strand
GGCCTTGAGCGCGGAGGTCACGTCCACCCAGTCGAGCGCGGACAGGTGGTAGAAGTGGACGATGTGGTCGTGCAGCGCGTGAGCGGTGACGATCAGGTTCCGGATGTACTGGGCGTTGAGCGGGACCTCGAGGCCGAGCGCGTTCTCGACGGCGCGGACCGAGGCGACCGCGTGCACGGTGGTGCACACGCCGCAGATGCGCTGCGTGAAGATCCACGCCTCCCGGGGGTCGCGGCCCTTGAGGATGGTCTCGATGCCGCGCCACATGGTCCCGGACGACCAGGCGTTCTTCACCCTGCCGCCCTCGACCTCGAGGTCGATGCGCAGGTGTCCCTCGATGCGCGTGACGGGATCGATCGTGACTCGCTGGGCCATGACGACCTCCGGGGGCTACGAGGCGGCGAGGGGCGCCGCGGGGCGGGCGGGAGCGGGTCGCGCCTCGCGCGGCGCCGCCCGGATGGGGAAGGTGCGCACCGCGAAGACGTAGACCATGGTCTCGACGGCCATGATGCCGAGCGTGATCGCGATCTCGCCGACCGACGGGAAGTAGCGCCACCCGTTCCCCGGGTCGAAGGCGACGAGATAGACGTCGAGGCGGTAGATGGCGCCTCCTGCGGCGAGCAGGGCGCTCGCGCGCAGGAGTGCGCCCGGGTCCTCCCCCGTCCTCCGCGACGCGAGGCGAAGCGACGCGAAGGACGCGAGGAGGACCTCGGCCCAGAAGAGGAGCGCGTGCCAATCCGCGGCGAGCGCGAGCCCGAGCCGGCCTCGCATCGCGACGTCCGCCACCCGCAGGACGGCGAAGGCGCCGGCCGCGAACGCCATGACCGGCGCCAGGCTCGCCAGCATCCGGCGCTCCACCGGGCGGCCGAAGGCGCGCGCCGAGAAGGTCGCCTCCGCCACGACCGCCGCGTAGCCCATGCCGACGCAGCCGACGAGGAAGAGCAGTGGCAGGAGCGGCGAGTGCCAGAGCGGGTGGAGCTTCGTGCCGGCGACCATGAGCAGCGAGCCGAGCGTGGACTGGTGCATCATCGGGAGGACGAGGCCCAGCGCCAGGACGACGGGCAGGGCCTTCCGGAGCGGGCCGAGGAGCGCGCCGGCGACGCGGCCCAGCCGGCCGGCCCGCGAGCTGAGCGTCTCGAGCACCGGCGGGGCCACCTCCAGCCAGAGCACCGCCGTGTAGGCCATGACGCAGAGCGCGACCTCGAGCAGGCCCGACGTCCAGTTGAAGTAGAAGCGGCGCCCGGTGAGCGGCGCGATGGGCACGCGCCACAGGTTCCAGTAGCGGCCCACGTCGAAGACGATGGCCGTGGCGCCGGCGGTGTAGCCGAGCGCGCTGGTGAGCAGGGCGGGGCGCATGAGCGGGTGCAGCCGGCGCCGGTTCATGAAGTAGACGAGCAGCGCCACGGCGAAGCCGCCGCTGCCGAGCGCCGTGCCCACCACCACGTCCACGGCGATCCAGATGCCCCAGGGATAGCCGTCGTTCATGGCGGTGGCCGCCCCGAGGCCCCGTGCGAAGCGCACGAGGCCGAAGGCGGACCCCACCGCCCACACCGCGATCAGCGCCTTGAAGAACGGCGTGAGGAGCTTCCCGCCGACCGGGGTCGCCCGGGCGTCGCTCATGGGAGTACCTCGCTTCGCTCGGTGAGCTCGTCGACGGCCTCGCCGCCGCAAGCTCCTCGCTCGCCGACGGCCCTTCGGCCTGCTCGCTGCGGGCCTGCACGGGGCGGCGTGGCCTGCTCGCTCATCGCGCATCCTCCTCGGAGGCGGCGTCGCCCTTCCGCCGGCCGACGGCGACGAGCGCCGCGGCGAAGAGCACCGCCGGCGCGATCATCCCGTAGTAGATGCCGTGCTGGACGGTCTCGGCCAGCGCCGGCGCCGGCTCCTCGCCGACGTCGGGCAGCCCGAGCCGCGCGAAGGGCACGCCGCGCGCGGTCAGGTACAGGACCTGCGTCCCGCCCGCGTCGCGCTCGCCATAGATCTTCGCGTCGTAGCGATCGGGCATCGCCACGAGCCGACGCTGGGCCTCCTCCAGCAGCTCGGCGCGCGTGCCGTACACCACCGCCGCGCGCGGGCAGACCTCGCAGCAGGCCGGGTGGGCGACGGCGAAGATGCCGCCGCGCTTCTCGTCCGAGCGGTGCCGGCACATCTCGCACTTCACGATCTGGGGGACCGCCGCGTGCCAGGTGAACTTCGGCACGTTGAAGGGGCAGGCGACCTGGCAGTAGCGGCAGCCGACGCAGCCGTCCTTCTCGTACTCCACCACGCCGGTGGCCGGGTTCTTGTGCAGCGCGCCGATCATGCAGACCGAGGTGCAGGCCGGGTCGGCGCAGTGCATGCACTGCGCCTTCATGAAGGCGGTGCGATCGTCCAGCACCGCCAGCTTGATCACGTTCTTGGTGGTGCCGTCGAGGTCCGGGGGAGCGTCGTAGACGCCGTCCCGCGTCCGGCTCGGCGGCAGCCCGTTCGCCTCCTTGCACTTCACCACGCAGGCGCGGCAGCCGATGCAGCGGGTGGAGTCGTACAGCATGCCGACGGCGTCGGCCGGGATGGGGCGCGCCACCCGCGCCCGGGCCGGCGGCGCGGCGAGCGCCGCACCCGCGAGCGCGGCTCCCTGGAGCACGGCGCGGCGGGAGAGCCTCATGGCTCGCTCTCCTCCTCGTCCCGGGCGTTCTCCGCCGATAGCCGCCGCGAGGCCACGTAGCCGGCGCCGACGAGCGCGCCCGCCGCCACGCCCGCCACGCCCGTCGCCCAGGCCGAGACGTCCCCCCGCTGCGCGGCGACCGGCGGATAGGTGGCCGGCGGCGTGGGCCGCTCGACGTCGACCGTGTCGTGCAGCGGCATGCGGAAGCCGATCTTCTGCTCGGTGCAGCCGAAGCAGGGGTGGCCGACGCCGATGGGCCAGGCGCCGGGCGTCTCGACGAAGTGGTTGAGCGAGCAGTTGGCGTGGGTCGCCGGACCCTTGCAGCCGAGCTTGTAGAGGCAGTATCCGGCCCGGTGGCCCTCGTCGCCGAACCGGCCGGCGAAGCGGCCGGCGTCGAAGTGCGGCCGGCGCGGGCAGTCCTCGTGGATGGTGCGGGCGTAGGCGAACTTCGGGCGACCCAGGTCGTCGAGCGCCGGCAGCGTGCCGAACGTCGCGAACTGGAGCACCGTGCCGAGGAGGTTGTAGGGGTTGGCCGGGCAGCCCGGCAGCGTCACCACCGGCCGGTCCACGCCGACCGCGCGCAGCGCCTCGCGCGTGCCGACGGAGCCGGTCGGGTTCGGGTCGGCCGAGGGGATGCCGCCCCATGAGGCGCAGGAGCCGATCGAGATCACGGCGGCGGCCTCGCGCGCCACCGCCGCCGTGGTCTCGAGCGCCGTCTTGCCGCCGACGCGGCAGTAGATCGCCTTGCCCGCGTCCGCGGCGCTCGCCACCCGGTCGCCGGCGACGGTCTTGAGCGGGATGGCGCCCTCGACCACGAGGACGAACTTGCCCCTGCTGCGGGCGACGGCCGCCTCCAGCGCCTCCTCGGCCTGGCGCCCGGCGGCCGCCATGAGCGTCTCGAGGTAGTCGAGCGAGACGAGCGACAGGATGAGCTCGGCGACGTCCGGTGCGCTCGTGCGGAGCAGCGACTCGGTGCAGCCGGTGCATTCCTGCCAGTGCAGCCAGATGACCGACGGCCTCGCGCCGGAGACGGCCTTGTCGGCCATCTTCTCGCCGGCCCAGGCCGGCAGGCCGACGGCGCCCGCCGCCAGCGTGCACACCTTCACGAAGTCGCGGCGGGTGAGGCCTGGTGCCTCCAGGTCGCGCATGCAGTCCTCCGGCTGGGGCCGAGGGGGGCTCGGTCGCGGCGTCCGCAAGATGTGCGCGCCAACGGAGGAGTGGACGTCGGGGTGGGAGGTGGAAGCATTCCTTGCGCCCGAATCGAGGACTCGACGACTCGATGAGTTCACTCAGCGTACCGTACGCACCGTGCCATTCCGGAGTGAGTCCGGACTGTTCACTGTCCGGCGATGGCTCTGCGCACGCGCGCGCACGCCTTCGGGGCACGGCAGGACGCCGCGGTGCGCCGGCGATCGGTGCGCAACTCCTGCGTGGCGAGGGGCGAGCGGCGCGCGCCGCGTCACGACGCCCCGAGCCTGGCCGCGCGCACCGCCTCGGCCAGGTGATCGAGGAACACCTTCACCTTGGGTGGGGTGGGCCGCCCGCGCGCGTAGAGCGCGTGGATCCAGGAGGGGCGGGGCAGCGCGAACGGCTCGAGCAGCTCGACGAGGCGCCCGGCGCGCACGTCGGCCGCGACCATGAACTCGGGGAGCAGCGCCAGCCCCAGCCCGCCGAGGACGGCCGCCTTCATGGCGAGGCCGTGGTTCGCGTCGAGCGGGCCGGCGGTGGGGACCGAGATCGGGCCGCGCCCTCCGCGGAAGCGCCACTCCTCGGAGCGCGGGACGAGCGTGTAGTGGAGGCAGTCGTGGCCGCGCAGGTCGTCGAGCGACGCCGGGGTGCCCCGGCGCGCGAGGTAGCCAGGCGCGCCCACCAGCAGGATCCGGGACGGCGCCAGCTTGCGCACCGCCAGCGGCGAGTCGGCGAGCGGCGCGATGCGCACGACCACGTCCCAGCCGCCGGCGGCGGCGTCGACGAGGCGGTCCTCCAGCGCCAGCTCGACGCGCAGCCCGGGGTGGCGGGCGAGGAGCGTCGGGAGCGCCGGCGCGAGCAGCGTCTCCCCGAGCGCGACCGGCCCGTTCACCCGGAGCGTGCCGAGCGGACGGGAGGCGAGGGCGGCCACCGCCTCGGCGCCGGCCCCGGCCTCTTCCAGCATGCGGGCGGCGCGCGCCTCGAGCGCGCGGCCGGCCTCGGTGAGCGCCACCCGGCGCGTGGTCCGCTGCAGCAGGCGCGTGCCGAGGCGGGCCTCGAGCCGCGCCACCGCCTTGCTCGCGGCCGACTTGGAGAGGCCGAGCTCGCGGGCCGCGGCGGTGAAGCCCGAGAGCTGCGCCACGCGTGCGAACACGGCCATGTCGGCGAGGTCCTCGGGGCTGGGGCGCATGCAGTCGTCCTCCTGTGGAAACGATGTTGTCCTCATTGGCGGGGTGACGGCAAGCCTCGCGGCGCGTATTCATGGGGCGTGCACCTCGCGATGGAGCGAGGTCGGAACCGAGGACAGGGAGAGACCATGAACGCCGCTCGCAAGCTGTCGCCCGCCGCCGTCGCCGCGAACGCCATCACCTACGCCATCGACCCCGCCCACGCCGCCGCCCACTTCCGCGTGCGCCACCTCATGGTCGCGCACGTCCGCGGCGAGCTGGGGCAGGTGACGGGCGAGGTGGTGCTCGATCCGGCCGACCCCGCCGCCTCGCGCGTCGAGGCGCGCATCGACGCAGCCGGCATCGACACGCGCAACGCCGACCGCGACGCGCACCTGCGCTCCGCCGACTTCCTCGACGTCTCGAACCATCCCCACGTGCTGTTCCGCTCGACCTCGGTGCGGCCGGCCGGCGAGGGCCGGCTCCAGGTCTCCGGCGAGCTGACGATCCGGGGCGCGACGCGCCCGGTGACGCTCGACGTCGAGCTCTCCGAGGAGGTGAAGGATCCCTGGGGCAACGCCAAGCGCGGCGTCGTGGCCACGGCCAAGGTGAACCGCAAGGAGTTCGGGATCACCTGGAACGCGGCCATGGACGGCGGCGGCATCGTCGTCGGCGACGTCGTGGACGTGACCATCGAGGCGGAGCTGGTGCGGAAGTGAGCCGGTCCGCCCGCGGGGGCGGGTAGGATGGGCGGGTGCGCGCCCTCCTGCTCGCCGCCGCGGTCGCGCTGGGCGGCTGTGCTCACCTCGAGAACGCGCAGAACGTGTGCGAGCAGTACCGCGGGATCCGCTGCCTCGAGACGCCCGTGTGCGCGTACGACCGGACGCAGGGCTGTGACGTGTGCCGCTGTCCGCGGTGGGACGCGGTCCAGCCGCCGCCGTCGGGCATCCCGCTGCCGGGGAGCGGGGTGCCGGTGGACCAGTGATGGCGGTGATCCGTCGGATCGAGCCAGCGTGACCGTGCGATCGGTCAAGGTGCGCCGGGCGGGAAGAGCTCCGCGTCGCGCGGTTGCCCCTCGGGCGCGACCCCCGCGGCGGCACTCCCGCCGGGAGAAGTGGCCCGAGCGCCGCCCGCAGGACGCGACGCTTCGGTCCACCGCCTTCGCCTCCGCGAACCAGCCGTCGACGCGCGCCTTCACCTCCGCCGCCTCGGCGTCGGGATCGGCCCGCGGCGCGCGGTCGTCGACGGCCGGCGGGGCGGAGCTGCGCTGGGTGAAGGCCTCGAGGAGCTCGCGGGGGCGGAGGGAGGGTGGGGGTATGGGGATGTCGGCGCGGGGACGGAGACGAGGACGAGGACGGGGCCCTTCGACTCCGCGACGCTGTCGCGTCGCTACGCTCAGGGCGAACGACCTCGTTCGCGATCGAGTTCGAGGACGGGGTCGAGGATGAGGACGAGGACGGGGTCGAGGGGACGGGCTGCCGGTCCACGATCACCACCTCGATCGCCTTCGCTCGCTCCTCGCCACCCGGCGCGCTCCCGTTCGTCGTACGCTGGCGCCCTATGCGAACGCTCCTCGCCGCCCTCGCCGTGCTCGCGGCCGGCTGCGCCCACCTCAAGGGGGACGACACCGTCTGCCCCGAGTACCGCGACCTGCGCTGCGCGACGGCGCCGGAGTGCGCCATGGACGCCGCGCGTGGCTGTCAGGTCTGCCGCTGCGCGCCCCCGGCCTACGTGCCGCCGGAGGCGCCGCGGACCCACTGAGCAGCGCTACCCGCGCTTGGCGAAGTCCTGCATGAACGAGGCGAGCGCGTCGACCCACTCCGGCGCGACCGCGTTGTAGATCGACGCGCGGATGCCGCCCACGGAGCGGTGCCCCTTGAGGCCGACCATCCCCTTCGCCTTCGCCTCCTTCACGAACCGCTCCTCGTCGCCCTCGCTCGGCAGCCGGAAGACGACGTTCATGACCGACCGGCTCTCCTTCTCCACCGGGCACCGGTAGAACCCGGCGTTCGCGTCGATGGCGCCGTAGAGCCGGGCCGCCTTCTTGCGGTTCGCCGCCTCGATCCCGGCGAGCCCGCCTCGTTCCTTCAGCCAGGCGAGGACGTTGCGCACCATGTAGATGCCGAACGTGGGCGGCGTGTTGTAGAGCGACTTGTTCTCGGCGGCGGTGCGGAGCTGGAAGATCTTGGGGATGTCCTTCCGCCCCTTCTCCACCAGGGCCTTCGTCACGATCACCACCACCACGCCCGACGGCCCGATGTTCTTCTGGGCGCCGGCGTAGACGAGCCCGAAGCGCGACACGTCGAACCTCTTCCAGAGGAAGTCGGACGACATGTCGGCGACGAGCGGAACGCTCCCCGGCTGCGGGAAGGGGCGGGCCGGGTCGACGTCGTACTGCACGCCGTGGATGGTCTCGTTCGACGTGACGTGGAGGAACGCGGCGGCCGGGTCGGCCTTCACCTCCGAGGGGAGCGGGCAGCGGACGTAGCTCTTCTCCTTCCCTTCTCCGGTGCCGGTCGTGGCCGCGACGCGCGCGCCCGCGCCCAGCATCGCCGTCGCCACCTTGCCCTCGGAGAAGGCCTTCTCGCCCCAGGCGCCCGTCACGACGTAGTCGCCGACCGCGCCCTTCTCGACGAGGTTCATCGGCACCTGGGCGAAGAGCTGCGAGGCGCCGCCCTGCAGGAAGAGCACCTCGTAGTCGGACGGAATGCCGAGCAGCTCGCGCAGGAGCGCGATCGCCTCGTCGTGTACCGCCTCGTACTCCTTGCCACGGTGGCTGTGCTCCATGACCGACATGCCGCTCTTGGCGAAGTCGAGCAGCTCGGCCTGGGCGCGCTCGAGCGCGGGGAGCGGCAGCGCGGCGGGACCGGCGTTGAAGTTCATCACGCGAGGCACGGTGGGCTCCTGTCGCTGGGAGGGCGGTCATTGTGCCAGAAAGGCGCGGCCGCGGCCCGGTCCGCTCGGGGAGCGCGCCGACGAGGCCGCGGGCCAGCGACTGCAGGCTTCAGGGCGCCTGGAGCCCGAGGCCTGGAGCCTGGGGCCTGGTGGCGGCCGGCAGCTCGAGCGCCAGCATCGGCTCGAAGAGGAGCCCGGGATCGCGCTCCCGCCAGGAGCGGAGCACCGTCGCCTCGGGGAGGTAGCCGCGGATGTGCTCCCAGCGGGTGACCGGCACGACGCGCTCGAGCACGTCGGCGGGCAGCTTGCGCGCCGAGGAGGCGGAGGCGATGACCACGCCGCCGCCGGAGAGGGCGCGGCGCAGCTCGTCCCCGGCGTCCACGCGGTGCACCGGGCGTCCCGCGGCGAGCGTGAACAGGCCGGGGACGTAGTCGTAGACGTAGAGATCGCGCCCCTCGAGGCGCGCGAGCGCGTCGCGCGGGATGACCGGCGGGTTCACGGCCGGTAGCGCCAGGCCCACGACCAGGGCGGCGGCCACCGCCAC
>DASTGH010000340.1:0-6882 GCA_035719345.1 Anaeromyxobacteraceae bacterium | reverse complement strand
AGGAGCGCGCGGAGGACGTCGCCGCGCGGCGGCGCGGCGCGGGCGCGCACCGCCGAGAACACCACGCCCGAGACGTAGCCGAGCGAGAGCGCGAACGCCCCGAGGAGCACGTAGGCGAGGACCGGCGCGGCGCGCGCGACGAGCCCGGGCGCGAGGCCCGGGGCGACCAGCGTGGCCAGCCCGTGCAGGACGAAGCCGAAGAGCGCCGCCCAGAAGATGGGAGACCCGCGCGGCCCGGCCGAGGAGGCGGTGGAGCCGCCCTGTGCCGGGGCGGTCACGGCGCCGCCCCCGCCGCGGCGCGGCTCGACCGGAACAGCTCGCTCATGACCTCCTCCAGCGGCGGGTCCTCGACGGTGAGATCGGCGACCGGCAGCGCAGCCAGGATGCGCCCCACCGCCCCGGAGACCTCGCCGGCCGCGACCTGGATCACCGCCTGCGAGCCGGTGGCCGAGACGACCGCGCCGAAGCGCGACAGCTCCGTCTCCGCCACCGGGCGCTCGAGCCGGACGACGACCCGCTTGTCGGGCTTCACCGCCAGCGACAGGGCGCGCAGGTCGCCGTCGTGGATGATGCGGCCGTGGTCGATGACGACGACGCGCGGGCAGAGCGCGACCACGTCGTCCATGTAGTGGCTGGTGAGGAGCACGCTCGCGCCGTAGCGCTCGTTGTAGGCGCGGATGAAGGCGCGGACGGTGGCCTGCATCGAGACGTCGAGGCCGATGGTGGGCTCGTCGAGGAAGAGGACGCGCGGCCGGTGCAGCAGCGCCGCCGCCAGCTCGCACTTCATCCGCTCGCCGAGCGAGAGCTGGCGCGCCGGCTTCCCGACGAGGTCGCCGATCTCGAGGAGCGCCACGAGCTCGGAGAGCGTCTCGTCGAACTCGCGCTGCGGGACGTCGTAGACCGCGCGGTTGAGCGCGAACGTCTCCGAGGGCGGCAGGTCCCAGAGGAGCTGCTGCTTCTGCCCCATGACGAGGGTGATCGCCTTCAGGAAGTCCGGCTCGCGGCGGCGCGGGACGTGGTCCGCCACCCGCACCTCTCCGGCGGTGGGGTGGAGGAGGCCCGAGAGCATCTTGAGCGTCGTCGTCTTGCCGGCGCCGTTCGGGCCGAGGAACCCGACCCGCTCGCCCGCCGCCACCGCGAAGTCGATGCCGTCGACCGCCCGCACCGTCTCGTAGGATCGGTGCACGAGCGAGCGCAGCGCCGCGCCGATCCCCGGCGGGCGGCGGTGCACGCGGTAGTGCTTCGTGAGCCCCCGGACCTCGATCACGGTCCGCGGGACGTTATGAGCACCGGGGCGGGAGTGCCACGGAAATAGCGGGCTTCGGCCTTCAGGCTCCAGGCTTCAGGACTCGTAGCCCGTAGCCCGTAGCCTGAGGCCCGGTCCCCGCCCGTCCCTTACAATGTGCCATGGCCACGAAGAAGCGCCCCGTCACGAAGAGTGGAAAGCCGCGCAAGCGCAAGGGCGTGAAGCTGACGCCGACCGAGCTGGGCCCGAAGGACCTGCGGCTCGACCCGGCGGCGCCCGAGGTGTCCGAGCTGGCGCGGCAGGTGGAGGAGGACGGGGGGGCGGTGCTGGCCGCCTACCGGGAGCCGCTCGGCGGGAACGCGCTCCTCTTCGCCGCGCTCCCCATCGAGAAGGTGGAGCGGACCGCCTACCAGCGCGACGTCTCCGACGCCCACGTGCGCAGGCTCACCGTGGCGATGGACAAGACGCGGCGCTACCTCGACCCCATCATCGCGGTGCGGGAGGACGGCAGGTACCTCTCCCCGAACGGCGGGCACCGCCTCACCGCCCTGCAGGAGCTCGGGGCGAGGACCGCGCTCGCGCTGGTCGTGCCGGAGAAGCGGGTCGCCTACCAGATCCTGGCGCTCAACATCGAGAAGGCCCACAACCTGCGCGAGAAGGCGCTGGAGGTGGTGCGCATGTACCGCGAGCTGGCGCGGCTCGACGGCGCCGCCAGGGAGCAGGACCTGGCGCTGGAGCTGGAGGAGCCGACGCTCGCCACGCTCGGCTTCGCCTACGAGAAGCGCGGGCGCCTCTCCGGCGGCGCGTACGGCCCCATCCTCAAGAAGGTGGACGCCTTCCTCGCGGCGCCGCTCTCCGAGGCGATCGCCGAGCGGGAGCGCCGCGCCGACGTCGTGCTCGCCTTCGACGACGCGGTCGGCGAGGCGGTGGCGAAGCTGAAGGAGCGCGGCTTCGACTCGCCCTACCTCAAGGCGTTCGTGGTGGCGCGGGTGAACCCGCTGCGCTTCATGAAGGGGGCGGTCCCTCCCTTCGACGAGATCTTCGAGCAGATGACGAAGCGGGCGCGAGGCATGGACCCGGGCAAGGTGAAGGCGCAGGACGTGGCGAGGAGCGGAGGCGCGCCGGAGGAGGGCTGAGCGCTACTCCAGCGTGGTCGCGGCGCGCCGAGGCGAACCCGAAGTCAGCCTCTCTTCGCGGGCTTCGTCTCGTTCCGGTGCAGCACGAGGCGCTTCTCCAGCTCGTGCCCGATGACCGCCAGAGCGGCGTCGTCGAGCGCCGCCTCGCAGGCCGGGAACAGCTCCCGCTCCTCCCAGCGCACGTGCCGCTCCAGGAGGTCCGCGAAGGCCGCGAGCAGCTGGCGCACGTCGCCGGGGCGCGCGGCCCGCGCCGCGTCGAGCAGGCGCACCATCTCCCCGTGCTCGAACTGCAGCCGCTTCATGTCGGCCGGCGAGAGGTGGCGTCCGAGGAGGTCCTCCTCGGCCTTGGTGTGCGGCGTCAGGACGGAATCCTGGTAGCGGCGGGCCAGCGCCAGCAGGCCGGGCACGTCCTTCGGGGCACCCGCGCTGTCGCCGTGGCCGGCGAGGCCCTTCTTCAGCTGGAAGGCGACGAGGAGGGCCTGGTGATGCTCGCTGGAGAGAGGTCGCAGCTCGGGAGTGCGCTTCGCTGCCATCGCGGTCATGCTCCCCCAACCGTCCCCCCGGCGCAAGGATGGCTCCGGCAGGCGCTCCGCGGGCTTGCGACGCCCGACCCTCCACGATCGTTGACGCTTCGCGTCGCACAGCTTACATCTGGAGAAGCCCCACCTGATTTCAGAATCAACGGAGCCTTCCATGGCGAGTGACGGGATCGCGAAGCCGGGACGCCGGGCGGCCATCGTGGCCGGGCTTCGTACACCATTCGTGAAGTCCGGCGGCGAGTTCCAGGACCTCTCTGCCGTCCAGCTCGGCGCGGCCGTGGTCAACGAGCTCGTCGCCCGCGCCGGCATCCCTCCGAAGGAGTACGACGCGGTCGTCTTCGGGCAGGTCATCCCGTCCCCGCTCGTGTCGCTCATCGCCCGCGAGGTGGTCCTGCGGACGCAGCTCCCCAGGCGCGTCGAGGCGCACACCGTCGCGCGCGCCTGCGCCACCTCGATCCAGGCCACCACCGACGCCGCCGCCGAGATCGCGCTCGGCCACGCCGACGTGGTCTTGGCGGGCGGCGCCGAGTCGCTCTCCGACGCGCCCATCTTCGCCTCCGGCCCGCTGGCACGCGCCATCGTCGCCGCCTCGCGCGCCAAGACGCCCATGGACAAGGTGCGCGCCTTCGGCTCGCTCTCGCCCCGGGACCTCACCCCCGTCCCGCCGGCGCTGAAGGAGCCGACCACCGGGCTCACCATGGGCGAGAGCGCCGAGAAGATGGCGCAGCAGAACGGCATCTCGCGCGAGGCGCAGGACCGCGTCGCCCTCGCCTCGCACCAGCGCGCCGCCGCGGCCTGGGCCTCGGGCAAGCTCGACGCCGAGGTGATGCACGTGGCCGTGCCGCCGCGCTACGCGCGCGTCGCGGCCAAGGACAACGTCGTCCGCGCCGACACCACGCTCGAGGCGCTCGCGGCGCTGAAGCCGGTCTTCGACCGCAAGTACGGCACGATCACGGCGGGGAACGCATCGCCGCTCACCGACGGGGCGGCGGCGGTGGTGGTGACGAGCGAGGAGAAGGCGCGCGCGCTCGGGCTCTCGCCGCTCGGCTTCGTGCGGGCCTGGGCCTACGCCGCGCTCGACCCGGGCGAGCAGCTCCTGCAGGGCCCGGCCTACGCGGCGCCGCTCGCGCTCGACCGCGCCGGCCTCGGGCTCGCCGACATGGACCTCGTCGACATGCACGAGGCGTTCGCGGCGCAGGTCCTCTCCAACCTGCAGGCCTTCGCCTCGAAGAAGTTCGCGGAGGAGAAGCTCGGGCGGCCCCGGCCGCTCGGCGAGATCGACCCGGGCCGGCTCAACGTGAACGGCGGCTCGATCGCGCTCGGCCACCCGTTCGCCGCCACCGGTGCCCGCATGATCCTGCAGACGCTGCGCGAGCTCTCGCGCCGCGGCGGGCGGCACGCGCTCCTCACCGTCTGCGCCGCCGGCGGGATCGGCGCTGCGCTCGTCCTCGACGGCCCCGACGCCTGACGCTGCTCCCGACCCGAACCCGACCCGGAGACCGACCATGATCCCCGCCGAGACCCTCGCCGCCCGGAGCTTCTTCCGCGTCGACGTCCTGGACGGAGTGGCCACGCTCCTCCTCGACGTGCCGGGCGAGCCGGTGAACACGCTCTCGCAGGCGGTGGGCGAGGAGCTCACCGAGATCCTGCGCGGCCTGGAGAAGGACCCCGCGGTGCGCGCGATGGTGGTGGCGAGCGGCAAGAAGGACGGCTTCGTCGCAGGCGCCAAGATCGAGATGATCCAGGCGGTGCAGAACGCGGCCGAGGCCGAGGCCCTCTCCCGCGCCGCCCAGCGCGGCTTCGACGAGCTGGAGAACGCGTCGAAGCCGGTGGTGGCCGCCGTCCACGGCGCCTGCCTGGGCGGGGGGCTCGAGCTCGCGCTCGCCTGCCGCTGGCGCGTGGCGAGCGACGACCGCCGGACGCAGCTCGGCCTGCCCGAGGTGCAGCTCGGGCTCATCCCGGGCGCGGGCGGCACCCAGCGCCTGCCGCGGCTCATCGGCATCGCGGCGGCGCTCGACCTCATCCTGGCCGGGAAGTCGGTGCGGGCGCGCAAGGCGCAGAAGCTCGGGCTCGTCGACGAGGTCGTGCCCGCGCCCATCCTCCTCGACGTCGCCCGCCGCCGCGCGCGCGAGCTGGCGGACGGGACGCTGCGCCGGTCCGCGCCGGCCGGCGTGCAGAAGCTGACGAAGGGCGGGGTGGGCGCGCTGCAGAAGCTGGCGCTGGAGGAGAACCCGCTCGGCCGCGAGCTCCTCTTCCGCGAGGCGCGCCGCAAGCTGCTCTCGAAGACGGGCGGCCACTACCCGGCCCCCGAGCGCGCGCTCGACGCCGTCCAGCACGGGTTTCACAAGGGCATGGAGCAGGGGCTCCTGCGCGAGGCGCGCTCCTTCGGCGAGCTGGCCGTCTCCGACGTCTCGCACCGGCTGGTCGACATCTTCTTCGCCACCACCGCGCTCAAGAAGGACAACGGCACCGGCGATCCGTCGGTGAAGGCGCGCCCGGTCGAGCGCGTGGGCGTGCTGGGCGGTGGGCTCATGGGCTCGGGCATCGCCTTCGTCACCACGGGCGCGGGGCTCTCGGTGCGGGTGCGCGAGAAGGACGACGCCGCCGCCGGCCGGGCGCTCGCCGCGGTGCGCGGACTCCTCGACGAGAAGGTGAAGCGCCGCTCCATGGACCGGATCGAGCGCGACGCCACCATGCGGCTCCTCACCGCCACCACCGACTGGTCGGGCTTCGCCGGCGTGGACCTGCTCATCGAGGCGGTCTTCGAGGACCTGGCGCTGAAGCGCGAGATGGTCCGCGCCTTCGAGGCGGTGAACGCGAAGGGCATCTTCGCCTCCAACACCTCCTCCATCCCCATCGGCCGCATCGCCGAGGCCTCGTCGCGCCCCGAGAGCGTGCTCGGCATGCACTACTTCTCGCCGGTGCAGAAGATGCCGCTGCTCGAGGTGATCGTGACGCCGCACACCGCGGCCGAGGTCACCGCCACCGCGGTCGCGGTCGGCAAGAAGCAGGGGAAGACCGTCATCGTGGTGAACGACGGGCCCGGCTTCTACACGAGCCGCATCCTGGCGCCCTACATGAACGAGGCGGCCGAGGTGCTCATCGAGGGCGCGGCGGTGGAGGACGTCGACCGCGCGCTCACCGCCTTCGGCATGCCGGTCGGGCCCATCACGCTCCTCGACGAGGTCGGCATCGACGTCGGCGCCAAGGTGGGGAAGATCCTGCACGGCGCCTTCGGCGAGCGGATGGCCCCGCCCGAGGGCCTGGAGAAGCTCGTCGCGGACGGCCGCCTCGGCCGGAAGGCGAAGAAGGGCTTCTACCTCTACGGCGAGGAGAAGAAGGGCAAGAAGAAGGAGGTCGATCCCACGGTGTACGACCTCCTCCCCGGCGGCCGCACCCGGCGCAGGATGGCGCACGACGAGATTGTCGAGCGCGTGGTGCTGCAGCTGGTGAACGAGGCGATCCACTGCCTGGGCGAGGGCATCCTGCGCAGCGCGCGTGACGGCGACGTGGGCGCGATCTTCGGCCTCGGGTTCCCCCCGTTCCTGGGCGGGCCGTTCCGGTACGCGGACGCGATCGGGCCCGCGACGCTGCTCGAGCGGCTGGAGCGCTGGCACGACAAGTTCGGAGCTCGGTTCGACCCGGCGCCGCTCCTCGTAGAGCACGCGCGCGCGAACCGGCGCTTCCACGGGTAGTCCTGGGCACGCCTGGTTGCGTCAACCGCCCCCGCTGCGGGTGAAATCACCCAGCGGCGGGGCGCGGCAGCGCGGCGCGCGCGCTGGCGCACGGGCGCGCGCGGTGAAACCCGCGCGACATTCGCCTGAGGGTACGGGCCGTTGAACACCGCCGTGGCAGGCCGCCGCCGTGCGTCAGCGGAAGGTCGCGCGCGCCCCGCAGCTGGCCCGCCGGTCGCATCGTGGCGCCTCGCTCGTCCTGGTTGCGAGTCGCGGTCCCTCCTCTG
>DASTGH010000339.1:0-12105 GCA_035719345.1 Anaeromyxobacteraceae bacterium | reverse complement strand
CCTCCGCTGCACCACGACCTCGTCCCGCGGCGCGCCCGACTCGGCGAGCCGCACCTCGACCTGCTCCGCCTCGGGCACCGCCAGCGTGGCGCCGACCACGTCGGCGGCGATGGGGAGCTCGCGCCCGCCGCGGTCGACCAGGACGGCGAGGAGCACGCGCCGCGGCCGCCCGAAGTCGACGAGCTCGTCGAGCGCCGCGCGCACGGTCCGGCCCGTGTAGAGCACGTCGTCGACGAGCGCGATGGTCTTGCCGGTGACCGGGAACGGGATCTCGGTGGGCCCGACCACCGGCGCCGGCGCGCGCTCCGACAGGTCGTCGCGGTAGAGCGCGATGTCGAGCGTGCCGAGCGGCGGCTCGCGGCCGGTGGCCGCCAGCGCCCGGCGCAGCCGGCCGGCGAGGTGCACGCCGCCGCGGCGGATGCCGACGATGGCCAGCTCGCCGCCCCGCGCGCGCTCCTGGATCTCGCGCGCCATGCGCTCCACCGCCTGCTCCACCGCGCGGGCGTCCATCGCGATGTGCTCGCTCATCTCGGGCTCCCCCACTCGGCGCGGGCGACGTCCAGCGTCAGATCGACGGAGAACCGCCGCGGCAGGCGCCGCTCCAGCAGCGGCAGGCGCAGCTCGCGCTCGTAATCGAAGGCGACGTGGAGCTGGTCGCCCGGGAGCCGCTCCCAGGCGACGTCCTGCGCGCGCAGGTCGATGGCCGGCCGGCGCTCGACGCGGCCGCCATCGAGCGGCTCCTCGTCCTGCGCCAGCTCGCGGATGCGCTGCGCCATCCGCTCCACGAGCCCGGCGTCGTCGCTCGACTTGACCGCCTGGTTGGCGAAGTCGCGCACCACCTGCTTCACCTCGAGGTGCAGCATGTAGGCGGGCACCGCCACCCACGCCAGCCACCCCCCCGCCAGCGCGCCGAGCAGGAGCGCGATCCCGACCCAGGTGATCTCGCCCCGCGCCGCGCGCGGTCGTCCGACGTTCCGGGGGAGGAGCATGGGGTGCCGAGCTTCTTATCCCTACTCGATCCTTTTGAAAAGCCGCTCCAGCCTCACGCCGCCCTCGGCTCGCCCGGGCCACCAGCCCGACCCTCCGAAGCTCCACCAGACCAGCATCGCCTTGCCCTTGACGTTGTCGATCGGCACCTGCCAGCCACCCCCGGCGCGGCTGTCGGCCGAGCGATCGCGGTTGTCGCCGAGCACGAACAGGTGGCCGGGCAGCACCGGGTCGAAGGGGCCCTCGCGCTCGCCCAGCCGGGAACGCCGGCACTGCACCACCTGGTGCACGGTGAGCCCGCCGGCCGCCGCCGCCTCGAGCGCATCCGCCAGGTCGGGCGGCATGGCGGTGCGCGGGCGCGGCAGCGGGCCGCGCGCCAGCGTCTCGCGCCAGGCCGGGCAGGTGTCGGTCCACCACTGGCCGGTCGACTCGCTCTGCTCGTCGTAGGTGAGGTCGCCGGCCGACTCGCGCGGCTGGGGCACGCCGTTCACGTAGACGACCTGGTCGCGCAGCTCGACCACGTCGCCGGGCAGCCCCACCACCCGCTTCACGAAGTCCTTCCCCGGCTCGCGCGGGTTCGCGAAGACGACGACGTCGCCGCGGCGCGGCTCGCCCCAGCGCACGATCCAGCGGTTGGCGAAGGGGAGCCGCAGGCCGTAGTGCAGCTTGGAGACGAGGATGTGGTCGCCCACCTGCAGCTCGGGGACCATCGACGCCGACGGGATCTTGAACGCCTCCACCACCAGGCCGCGCAGGAGCAGCGCGACGGCGAGCGCGAACAGGATCGACTCCGCGATCTCGCGCCAGGCGCTCTTGCGCGCGGCGTAGGAGAGGTGGTCGCGCCAGACGACGTCCAGCCGGCCCGTCGCCTCGTCGAGGCGGGCGCGGTCGCCGGAGGCGGCGGCCGCCTCCACCTCGGAGGCGGCCCCCTCGGCCTGGCGGCGGGCGGCGGGATCGAGCCGCTTCCCGCGCCGCTCCAGGAAGCGGCGGGTGGCGCCCGCGTAGCGGAGCGCGTCGGCCGGGTCGAGCCCGGGCGCGGCCGAGGCCGGCGCGGCTGCGTCGCTCAATCCTCCACCTTCAGCACGGCCAGGAACGCCTCCTGCGGGATCTCGACCGAGCCCACCTGCTTCATGCGCTTCTTCCCCTCCTTCTGCTTCTCGAGGAGCTTGCGCTTGCGGCTGATGTCGCCGCCGTAGCACTTGGCGAGCACGTTCTTGCGGTAGGCCTTCACCGTCTCGCGCGCGATCACCTTGGCGCCGATGGCCGCCTGGATCGCGATCTCGTACATCTGCTTGGGGATGACCTCCTTCAGCTTGCCGCACAGCTCGCGACCGCGCTGGTAGGCGCGCTCGCGGTGCACGATGACCGAGAGCGCATCGACCGGCTCGCCGTTGAGGAGGAAGTCGAGCTTGACGAGGTCCGCCTCCTCGTAGCCCTTGAGCTCGTAGTCGAGGCTGGCGTAGCCGCGCGAGATGCTCTTCAGCTTGTCGAAGAAATCGAAGACCACCTCGGCCAGCGGGATGTCGTAGGTGATCTGGACCCGGGTGGTGCCGATGTACTTGAGGTCGCGCTGCACGCCGCGCCGGTCCTGGCACAGCTTGAGGATGGCCCCGACGTCGTCGGTGCGCCCGTGGATGTGGCAGGTGAGGAGGGGCTCCTCCAGCTTCGCGATCTTCTGCACCGGCGGCAGCTTGGCGGGCGAGTCGATCTCCACCACCTCGCCGGCGGTGTCGGTGACCCGGTACACGACCGAGGGCGCGGTGGTGATGAGCGAGAGCTCGTACTCGCGCTCCAGGCGCTCCTGCACGATCTCCATGTGCAGGAGCCCGAGGTAGCCGCAGCGGAAGCCGAAGCCCAGCGCCTGCGAGGTCTCCGGCTCGAAGGTGAAGGCGGAGTCGTTGAGCCGGAGCTTGGTGAGCGCGTCGCGCAGGTTGTCGTAGTCGGCGGCGTCCACCGGGAACACGCCCGAGAACACCATCGGCTTCACGATCTTGAAGCCGGGGAGCGGCTCGGCGGTGGGCCGGTCGGCGTCGGTGATGGTGTCGCCCACCTTGGCGTCGTGGACGTCCTTCACGTTCGCCACGACGATGCCGACCTCGCCGGCGATGAGCTGCGAGACGGGGCGGGAGAAGGGCGAGAACACCCCCAGCTCCTGGACCTCGAACTCCTTGCGGTTCGACCAGAGCCGGATGTGCTGCTTCGGGGCGAGCGTGCCCTCGAAGACGCGCACCAGCATGACGACGCCGCGGTACGAGTCGTACCAGGAGTCAAAGACGATGGCCTTGAGCGGCGCGTCGGGATCGCCCTCCGGCGGCGGCACCTTCCTGACGATGTGCTCGAGGATCTCCTCGATGCCGGTCCCTTCCTTGGCCGAGGCGGGCACGGCCTCGGAGGCGTCGAGCCCGATCACCTCCTCGATCTCGCGGCGCACCTCGGGGACGTCGGCGGAGGGCAGGTCGATCTTGTTGATGACCGGGATGATCTCGAGGTCGTGGTCGAGCGCCTGGTAGACGTTGGCGAGCGTCTGCGCCTCGACGCCCTGGGTCGCGTCGACCACCAGGATCGCGCCCTCGCAGGCGGCGAGCGAGCGCGAGACCTCGTAGGCGAAGTCGACGTGCCCGGGCGTGTCGATGAGGTTGAGCTCGTATTCCCGGCCGTCGCGCGCCCGGTAGGCCATGCGGACCGTCTGCGCCTTGATGGTGATCCCGCGCTCGCGCTCCAGCTCCATGTTGTCGAGGAACTGGGCCTGGGCCTCGCGCTCCGTGACCGTGCCGGTCTTCTCCAGGAGGCGGTCGGCGAGCGTCGACTTTCCGTGATCGATGTGCGCGATGATCGAGAAGTTGCGGATGTGCTGGTTGGCTGCGGGCATCGGCGGCGGGTTTCTAACACGAGCGTCTCACAACCCCCCGGAAATGCAGCGGGTCGTATATGACGATACATGGCACCACCATAGGTTGTGGGTGATGGCTTGACGTGAGCGGCGCCCGCGCCTAGAGTACGAGGTCTGCGTCCGAGCGCCGCGCTGTCAGGGTGGGCTGGTACTGCTGCGCGTCTCGGAGCACGGAGGAGGCTGCAAGGCGGGACGAGCGGGACGGGAGACGTCCCCGGCGGTTCTCGGAAGCATTCCAAAGACTTGGGGTGACGCTCCCGACCACGTTCGCTGGCCGGCCGGGGGACTTCTTTGCGTCGGAGGCTCGGGTGGGCGCCCTCGTCCACCCTCGGAGGTCACATGATCGAGCGGGAGCAGGTGGTCGGACATCGCCGCAGCGGCAGCAAGCTCGCGAAGAAGGCGTCGTCGCGCAAGGGGCTCCACGTGGCGCGCTACTTCTCGACGCCGGGGGTCGACCCGGCCGAGGAGGTCGCCTGGGAGACGCGCACCGCGTCCATCACCGGCGAGGGCGGCGCGTCCGTCTTCGAGCAGAAGGACGTCGAGGTCCCGAAGAGCTGGTCGGCGCTCGCGACCAACGTCGTCGCCTCGAAGTACTTCCGCGGCCCGCTCGGGTCCCCGCAGCGCGAGCGCTCCGTGCGGCAGCTCGTCGGGCGCGTCGTGCGCACCATCGCCGGCTGGGGCCGCAAGGACGGCTACTTCGCGAGCGAGGACGACGCCGCCGCCTTCGAGGCGGAGCTCGGCCACCTGCTCTTCCGCCAGAAGATGTCCTTCAACTCCCCCGTCTGGTTCAATGTCGGGGTCGAGGATCACCCGCAGTGCAGCGCGTGCTTCATCAACTCCGTCGGCGACTCGATGGACTCGATCCTGAGGCTCGCGCACACCGAGGGCATGCTCTTCAAGTACGGCTCGGGCACCGGCTCGAACCTCTCCAAGATCCGCTCGTCGAGGGAGGCGCTCTCCGGCGGCGGCGAGGCGTCCGGCCCGGTGTCGTTCATGCGCGGCTTCGACGCCTTCGCCGGCGTCATCAAGTCGGGCGGCAAGACGCGGCGGGCGGCCAAGATGGTCATCCTCGACGCCTCCCACCCCGACGTCGAGGAGTTCGTCGACGCCAAGGCCACCGAGGAGAAGAAGGCCTGGGCGCTCATCGAGGCCGGCTACGACGGCGGCTTCAACGTGCACGGCGGCGCCTACGACTCGGTGTTCTTCCAGAACGCGAACCACTCGGTGCGCGTCACCGACTCGTTCATGCACGCGGTGCAGGACGACGCCGAGTGGGCGCTCACGGCGCGGGTGGACGGCCGCGTGGTGCAGAAGCTCAAGGCGCGCGACCTCATGAGGCGCATCACCGATGCCGCCTGGCTCTGCGGCGACCCGGGCATCCAGTTCGACACCACCGTCAACGCCTGGCACACCTGCCCGGAGACGGACCGCATCAACGCGTCCAATCCCTGCTCCGAGTACATGTTCCTCGACGACTCGGCCTGCAACCTGGCGTCGCTGAACCTCATGCACTTCCGGTCCATCGACGGCGGGTTCGACGTCGAGGCCTTCAAGCGCGCCGTCGACCTCACCATCCTGGCGCAGGAGATCGTGGTCGGGAACTCGCGCTACCCGACGCCGGCCATCGAGAAGAACAGCCACGACTACCGGCCGCTCGGGCTCGGCTACGCCAACCTGGGCGCGCTCCTCATGGCGAGCGGCGTCGCCTACGACTCGGAGGCGGGGCGCGCCACGGCCGCCGCCATCACCGCGCTCATGACCGGCGAGGCCTACGCCATGAGCGCGCGCATCGCCGCGCACACCGGGCCGTTCGCCGGCTTCGAGAAGAACCGCGACGCCTGCCTGGGCGTGCTCCGCAAGCACGCCGACGCGGTGAGCCGCATCGACCGCACGCTGGCGCCGGCGGAGGTGGTCGCCGCCGCGCGCGGCGCGTGGAGCGACGCGGTGCAGCTGGGCGAGGCGCACGGCGTGCGCAACGCCCAGGCGACGGTGCTGGCGCCCACCGGCACCATCGGCTTCATGATGGACTGCGACACGACCGGCATCGAGCCCGACATCGCGCTCGTCAAGTACAAGAAGCTCGTCGGCGGCGGCGTCCTCAAGATCGTGAACAACACGGTGCCGCTCGCGCTGCAGCGGCTCGGCTACTCGCCCGAGGGCATCCAGTCCGTCCTGCAGTTCATCGACGAGATGGAGACGATCGAGGGCGCGCCCGGGCTGAAGGACGGGCACCTGCCCGTCTTCGACTGCGCCTTCAAGGCGGCGAACGGGTCGCGGTCCATCTCCTACATGGGCCACATCCGCATGATGGGCGCGGTGCAGCCGTTCCTCTCCGGCGCCATCTCCAAGACGGTGAACATGCCGTCGTCGGCCACGCCGCGCGACATCGAGCAGGCCTACGTCGAGGCGTGGCGGCTCGGGCTGAAGGCGGTCGCCATCTACCGCGACGGCTGCAAGCGGAGCCAGCCGCTCAACACGGGCAAGGAGAAGAAGGGCGAGGCGCAGGGAGCGCCCGCCGTCGAGCGGCTCGCGCGGCGCCGGCTGCCGGACGAGCGGCGCTCCATCACCCACAAGTTCTCCATCGGCGGCCACGAGGGCTACATGACCGTCGGCATGTACGACGACGGGGCGCCGGGCGAGCTGTTCGTGACGATGGCCAAGGAGGGGTCGGTCGTCTCCGGCCTCATGGACAACTTCGCGACGTCGATCTCGATGGCGCTCCAGTACGGCGTGCCGCTGCGCGTGCTTGCCGACAAGTTCAGCCACACCCGCTTCGAGCCGTCCGGCTTCACGGGCAACCCCGAGATCCCGATCGCGAAGTCGATCACCGACTACATCTTCCGCTGGCTCACGCTCAAGTTCCTGCCGAGCGAGGACGCGCAGCAGGTGGAGCAGACGGCGAAGCGCGACCTGCCGCCCGGCGCGGCGCCGCAGGGGATGAAGCCCGCCGGCCAGACCACGCTGGCGCTGCCGCCGACGCCGGTGGTCGCGCGCCAGCCGCTGCCGGGCGAGGTTCCGGTGGAGATGCAGCAGGACGCTCCGCCCTGCCCGACCTGCGGCAGCATGACGGTGCGCAACGGCGCCTGCTACAAGTGCTGCAACTGCGGCACGACCACGGGGTGCAGCTAGACCTGGTCGGCGCTCGCGCCGTGGCGCGGGCGACGTGACGACGATGACGGCGCGGACCGGCTGTCTCGGGTCCGCGCCGTCGTCTTTGCAACCCTGACCGCGACCCTGCCTCGTCCCGTACGGCCCCACCCTGTCCCGCCCTCCGCCGGTACGGCCTGCAGCTTGTTCCACTCCGGGTGCACTGATCCCAGGATCGGCGTTCGCACCTGACCGGGGCCGGCGCGCGGCCCGGCCGCACGGCGGGCGCTCGTGCCTCGGCGCGGGGCGTGCGCCGCGGGGCGTGCCCCATTCACGACGCGTGCACGCCGGAACACGCCGGGGTTCGTTGCCGGAGCGTGAGGCGAGTCGAATCATCAGCGCGGCCGCAGGGTCGGCCGCGGAGCCGCACGATGACGAAGCGCACCCGCCTCTCGCTCCCGCTCCTCCTCGCGGGACTCCTCGCCACCGGCTGCAGCTACGCGCGGGGGGTCGGCATCCCGGACAGCCTGCCCTCCGGGCGCCCCGGCTTCGTCGCGGGGATGCCGGAGGGCTACTGGATCTGGCAGGACGGGCAGGGCTGGCACCTGCGGATCACCACGGACGTGCCGCGGCATTTCCACGGCGCGGTCGAGAGCGTCGGGATCGGACGCATCAAGCAGGTGATGCCCGTCGGTGCGGCCGCGCGCGGCGTCCGCAACGAGGACGGGCTCATCGCGTTCGACATGCACGTGGACGGCGGCGTGCACGGGTTCGACTGGAAGCAGGCCGCGGGCTGCAACCGCTTCGAGCTCTACATCGACGGCGCCTCGCGCCCGCTGCGCGTGTTCCTGGGCGGCGCCGAGGAGAGCCCGACGCGCGTCCCCTTCGCGGTCTGCGACTAGGGGCGCATCACTCGACGACGATCTTGCCGTCGCCCATCCCCATCGCCGAGCAGGCGAACTTGACCGTGCCCGCCTTGGTCGGCGTCACGGTCAGGCTCACCGGCTTGTTGAGCGGGAGCTCGAACTCCTTCACCTTGAGATCCGGGATGTCGATGGCGGTGATGCAGGTGTTCTCGGTGGTGCGGGTGAACACCATGGTGAGGGGCTGACCCTTCTTGGCCTTCACGGTCTTGGGCTGGAAGCCGTCGTCGGTGACCTTCACGTCGACCTTCGCCGCATCGGCGGCGAGCGCGGTGCCGGCGAAGGCCAGGGCGGCGGCGGCGAACAGGGCTCTCGTCATGGAATCCCTCCAGGGAGTAGGCGGCGCATCATAGCGGAAGCCCGGGCGGCGGGCGCACCCGGGCAGCCCGCGGCAGCCGGACGCGCCGGGGCCTCCCCGCATTCAGCGGTCCCCGCCGCAGGGAAGTCAGTGGAAGTCGCGGGAGCGGGCGCCCACGTCCTGCGCCAGGGGCAGGGGGGCGACGGACCGGACGCGGACGTTCACGACCGCCCCGGTCCGCTCCACCCGCCCCTGCGCCACGATGAAGGACGCGCCGCGCACGAGCGGCCGGAACTGCTCGTACACGTCGGGCATGACGACGAGGTTCGCGATGCCGGTCTCGTCCTCCAGGCTCAGGAAGACGAGGCCGGACGCCGTGTCCGGCCGCTGGCGGACGATGACGAGCCCCGCCACCTCCACCGCGGCGCGGTCGCGCATGCCCATGAGCTCGCGCGCGGTACGCACCTTGCGGCTCGCCAGCGCCGGGCGGAGGAGGGCCATGGGGTGCGCGCGCTCGGAGAGGCCGGTCGTCAGGTAGTCGGCCGCGACCTCCTCCGAGGCCGTCGGCTCGGGGAGGTCGGGCGGAGGCTCGGCCATGGGCGTCGCCGCCAGGAGATCGCCCGCGTCCGCCGCCGGCCCGGCGGCGAGCGCGCCCCACAGCGCGCGGCGGCGGTGCACCTCGAGCCCGCGCAGCGCGCCCGCCTGCGCCAGCCGCTCCAGCCAGGCGGCCGAGACGCCGGCGCGGCGCGCCAGGTCGGGGATGGTCTCGAACGGGCGCTCCGCGCGCGCCGCCGCGATCGCCTCGCCCACGGCGCGGGGGAGGCCGCGGACGACCTGCAGGCCGACCCGCAGCGAGGGGCGCTCCCCCTCCCCCGCCGGACGGCCCGGCTCCCCGCCCTCGAGCGTGGACTCCCAGGCGGAGCGGGTGACGTCGACGCCCCGCACCTCCACGCCGCCGCGCTTCGCGTCCTCGACGAGCGTGTGCGGCGCGTAGAAGCCCATGGGCTGGCTGTCGAGGAGCGAGCAGGAGAAGACCGCCGGGTGGTAGCGCTTGAGCCAGGCCGAGGCGTAGACGAGCAGCGCGAACGAGGCGGCGTGCGACTCGGGGAAGCCGTAGCCGGCGAACCCGAGGAGCTGGCGGTAGATCTCCTCGGCGTCGGCCTCGGCGATGTTCCGCTGCGCCATCCCGGCGACGAGCCTGCTGCGCATCGCCTCCATCCGCTCGTGCGAGCGCTTGTGGGTCATCACCCGGCGCAGCTCGTCCGCCTCGCCCGGCGTGAACCCGGCCGCCACCACGGCGAGCCGCATCGCCTGCTCCTGGAAGAGCGGCACGCCGAGCGTCTTCTCCAGCACCTCGCGGAGCGGCGGGTACGGGTAGCGCACCGGCTCCAGCCCGTCGCGCCGGCGCAGGAAGGGGTGGACCATCCCGCCCTGGATCGGCCCGGGCCGGATGATGGCGACCGAGATGACGAGGTCGTAGAACGTCCGCGGCCGCAGGCGCGGCAGGAGCGACATCTGCGCCCGCGACTCGATCTGGAACACGCCGATGGTCTCGGCGCGCGAGATCATCTCGTAGACGGCAGGATCCTCGGCCGGGATCTCCGCCAGGCTCGCGGGCCAGGGGGTGGCGGTGGGGAGCGCGGGCGCGGGGCGGTGGGCCGCGAGGAGCTTCAGCGAGCGCGAGAGCGCGGTGAGCATGCCGAGCGCGAGCAGGTCCACCTTGAGCAGGCCGAGCTCGGCGATGTCGTCCTTGTCCCACTGGACCACCGTGCGGCCCGGCATGGCGGCCGGCTCGATGGGGGCGGTCTCGCACAGCGGACGGCGGGTGATGACGAAACCGCCGACGTGGATGGAGAGGTGGCGGGGGAACCCCTGCAGCTCGCGGGCGAGCGCGAGCGTGCGCCGGACCGCCGGCGATCCGGCGGCATCGAGGCCGGCCTGCGCCAGCACCTCCGGCGTGACCGCGCCGATGTCCTCGTAGGCGCCGACGAGCCGGGTGAGCCGGTCGACCTGCGCCAGCGAGAGCCCGAGGGCCTTTCCCACGTCGCGCAGCGCCGACTTCGAGCGGTAGCTGATGACCTCGCAGACCATGCCGGCGTGGTCGCGCCCGTACCGCTGGTAGACGTACTGGATCACCTCCTCGCGGCGCTCGTGCTCGAAGTCGACGTCGATGTCGGGGGGCTCGCCGCGCTCGACCGAGATGAAGCGCTCGAAGAGGAGCCCCATGCGCACGGGGTCGATGGAGGTGATGCCGAGGCAGTAGCAGAGGACGGAGTTGGCCGCGCTGCCCCGGCCCTGGCACAGGATCCCGCGCTCGCGCGCGAAGCGGACGACGTCCCACACGGTGAGGAAGTAGCTCGCGTAGTCGAGCTGCTCGACGAGCTCGAGCTCGCGGTCGAGCTGCCGGCGCACGTCGGGCGGCGGCTCGCCGCTCCAGCGCCAGCGGGCGCCCTCCTCGACCAGCGTGCGGAGGAGGGACATGCCGCCGAGGGGGGCGGGTGTGGTGTGCGCCGCGGGAGCAGGCCCTCTCTCCGGGGATCCGCCGCCGACCTCCGAGATCCGCAGCGACGATCCGTCGCCAACGTCCGAACTCCGACCTACGACCGGGCTCGTGCTGGCGATGGAGCTGGGACGCACCTCGGCGGGCGACGCCAGCACCGGCGGGAGCGGGTGCTCGCCGCGGATCTCGTCGAGGCGGAAGCGGCAGGCGTCGGCGATCTCGGCGGCGACCTCCAGCCCCTCCGGGAAGTCGGGCCAGAGCTGCGCCATCTCCTCCGGGCCCTTGAGCGTGCGCTCCGCGTTGGGGAAGAGGCGGCGCCCCGCCTTCTCCACCGACGTGCCGAGCCGGATGCAGACGAGCACGTCCTGCAGCGGCTGTCGCCGGCGATCGTGCGTGTGCGCGTCGTTCGTGACCGCCACCGGGATGGCGAGGCGCTTGCCCACGGCGCGCGCCGCCCCGATGCGCGCCTCCTCGCCGGCGACGTGGTGGCGCGCCACGGCCAGCGCCAGCCGGCGGCCGAACGCCTCCTTGAGCCGCGCCGCCGCCTCGGCCTCCGCTCCCGGGTAGAGCGCGAACAGGCCGCGCGCCCGATCGGCCACCGCCCGGAACGGCACGTCGACCGCTTCTCGCCGGGGGGGCCCCTCGGCGCCGGCCGGCGGCGCGCCGCAGTGCGCCTCGGAGAGGAGCCGGCAGAGCTGCGCGTACCCCTCGCGATCCTGCGCCAGGAGCACGAGCGGCGCCGTCCCGGCCCCGGCGCGGACGAGGTCGGCGATCGCCAGCTCCGCCCCCACCACCAGCGAGAGCCCCTGCCGCTTCGCCTCGGCGTGCGCGCGGACGGTGCCGTAGAGGCCGTTCACGTCGACGAGGGCGAGCGCGGAGAGGCCGAGCTCGGCCGCGGTGTGGACGAGCTCCTCCGGGTGGCTCGCGCCGCGCAGGAACGAGAAGCAGGACTTGCAGCGCAGCTCGGCGTAGCGGGGCGGCGGCATGCGAGCGTCAGTCGAAGAAGCCGTGGAGCCAGAGGCGCCCGTCGGCCGCGTCGCGGAAGATCCAGCAGTCGCCGAGCCCCTCGATGCGGGCGCGGTGGTAGTCGCGGTCGAACGGCTCGGCCCACCACTCTCCGGCGAGCCGCTCCGCGGGCGAGAGCGCGAGCACGCGCAGGGTGCGCCCCGCGGCGCGCACGGCCGTGAGCCGGCCGCCTTCCCCGAGCGCCACGAGCGGCTGAGGACGCGGGAGGAGGCGCGTCGGGCGCTGCAGGGCGGACAGCGGGGGGAGGGAGTCCGGGTCGTCCTCGGCCGGCAAGGTAGCAGCGACCACTCCCGCGCGCCGCGACCGCCGCCGCGGACGTCGAGGCGCGGGCGCGTCGCGCCGCCGGCCGAACGGCGCCGCGCGGTAAGCGCCCTCGGGCCGGTGGCGGTCGACC
>DASTGH010000338.1:0-2947 GCA_035719345.1 Anaeromyxobacteraceae bacterium | reverse complement strand
AGCGCGTGTCGGTGTACCACCACCGTGGGTCAAGGGAAGACCCCTGCGTGGGGCGGTGAGCCGTCGCGCGTCGAGCGCTCTGCTGTGGAGCCGCGCCCAAGGTATACCCCCGGACCATGGAGCCGCTCGCGCTGCTCTTCGATGAGGCGATCGGCGACGCGCTGCCGCTCCCGAGCGAGCTGCTCGAGCTCTACGGTCCGCTGCGGATGGCCTCGCGGCCGGACCGCCCCCACGTCTACGCGAACTTCGTCGCGAGCGTCGACGGGATCGTCGCCGTCGATCCGCCTCGGGGCACGGGTGGCGAGATCAGCGGCGGGGACCGGCACGACCGCGCGGTCATGGGCCTCCTGCGCGCCGTCGCTGACGCGGTGGTCATCGGTGGAGGGAATCTCCGCGCCGAGGGCGATCACGTCTGGACCGGCGAGCGGATCTTTCCCGAGCTGGCGGGACCCTACGCCCGGCTGCGCGCCGCCATGGGAAAACCCCCGGCGCCGCTCCAGGTCGTGGTCTCCGGGAGCGGAGACCTCGACCTCTCTCGCGCCGTGTTCTCGGGCCCTGCGCCCTCGGTGGTGGTCACGACCGCCGAGGGCGCTGCGCGGCTCCGTGGACAGCGCTCGGCGGTTCGAGTCGTGGTTCCGGAACCGCGCACCGGGTGGATCTCCCTGGCCGCGGTGCTGACGGCCGTGGAGCTCGAGCCCGGGGCCCTCGCCCTCGTCGAGAGTGGACCCACCTCGACGACCCGGTTTCTCGGCGAGGGCGCCGTGGATGAGCTCTTCCTGACGCGTTCCCCCTTCTTCGTCGGCCGGTCGGACGAGCTCCCGACGCTGGCGCTCATCGAGGGACGGACCTTCCGTCCCGGCACGCTCGGCGGTCGGCTCCTGTCGGCTCGCCGCAGCGGTGACTTCCTCTTCCTGCGCTACGGGATGAGGTGATTCGGTGCCAGGCTCCGCGAAACCACGCGCCTGAACAAAGGACTACGCCCCAGGCCGGGACTCGCGGCTCGGCGGGGCCACCAGCGATTCTGCGCTGCATGAGGGCGTTGCCCTTCCCTGTCCTCGCCTGCGCCCTCGGCATCACCTCGGCGGCCGCCGCGGCGGACCCGTCCAGCCCACCTCCTGTCGCTCAGGAGAAGTCGACCTCGTCGTCGACGCCGGAGATCGACTTCGCGCTCGGGGGGTGCTCGGGGAACCCCCACGCCGCCGCGGCCGGACCGCCCGCGAGCTGTCCGCAGATCGACGCCGATCGGCCGCCAGCGGTCGACGCCCCGCAACAGGACTTCCCCGGATGGCTGGGCGCCGTCACCGGATGGTGGGGCCCGCGGCCCGGCGGCGAGGATGAGCCCAGGAACCAGAGCGGCTTCATCATCACGCCCATCGTGAACTCCAGCCCGCTCATCGGTTTCGGCGTCGGGGCCGGGCTCGCCGGTACCGTCGACCTGAGCGGCGGGACCCGGCCCTCGAAGTACTCGACGAGCTTCGTCTTCACGACGAACCACCAGATCTCCGTCCCGCTCCGCGTGGATCTCACGCTCCCCGGGGGTGACTGGACCGCGGTCCTGATGTGGCGCTGGAGCAAGTGGCCCTCTCCGACGTGGGGCCTGGGCGGAGAGACGCCCGAATCGGACAGGGCGATCATCGACCGCCACTCGCTGCGACTGCATCAGACCGTGAACCGGCGGGTGGCCGGCAAGCTCTACGCCGGCGCCGGCGTCTACCTGGACTACGACTTCGACGTGCACGACCAGGGGACCGCGAGCGGCGCTCCCTCCGGCTTCTCCCAGTATCCGTGGGGCACCGGCTCGTCGTCGTTCAGCCTGGGACCAGGAGTCCGGGTCGTCTGGGACGACCGCGACAGCGTCGTCTATCCGACGCGCGGCGTGTACGCGAATCTCGCCGCCTCCTTCTTCCCGACCTGGCTCGGCAGCAGCAACTCCTGGCAGGCGGCCTTCGGAGAGGCGCGCACCTACCTGGCGATGTCACGGCGGGTCGTCCTGGCGCTGTGGACCTACGGCTGGTTCTCGTTCGGCGAGGTGCCCTACCTGCGGCTCCCGTCGATCGGGAGCGAGCCGGAGGGCCGGTCGGGCCGGGGCTACATCGAGGGGCGCCACATCGGCAAGTCGCTGCTCTACGCGGAGTCCGAGATCCGCGTGCTGGTCTGGGAGTGGCTCGGCGTCGCGGGAGGCGTGAACCTCCACTCCGTCAGCCAGCCCGGCGCGAAGGGCATCTTCCAGGACGAGCCGCGCTTCCAGTACTGGTATCCGGCGCTGCTGGCGGGTGTGAAGGTCGCCGTCGTGAAGGAGAGCCACGCGAACCTCAACTTCGACTTCGCCTGGGGCAAGGCGAGCCGCGGCTTCTACATCAACTTCGCCGAGTCGTTCTGATCGCCGACGATCGGGATCGACCCATGGAGTGGGTGGCGGTGCGAGCCGTTGCCAGGGCTTCGATCGCCGCGACGCTGGTCCGCCCGGCTGACCTGAAGGGATCTCCGCATCCTTCCAGGGCCGGGCGCCGACGGGCACCCGGCCCTTCGTCTTTCCGGCCCCGTCTCGACCCGACCTCTCCGGTGCGACCACCGTCGCCGCGCCGGCACCCGTGCGCCCAGGCGCATTGACAGAAACCAAACCGCATTGGCGTCCGGAAGCGCCCGGATTGCGACGCGATACTCATGTTCGGGCCCCGAGCCCGGAGGCGAAACGCCGGCAGACGGCGTCGCCGGGGATCCGACCCACCCCGGCCTGACGAGCCAGGGTCCCGGAGGAGACGCCATGACGTTGATCGAGCTGGTGGTGGCCGCCGGGAGCGCCGAGCTCCTGGCGCTGGTGGTGGCGCTGGCCGCGATGGTGCACCGGCCGCGGGTACGCCTGCGCCTCGGCCACGAGGCGCGGCAGCCGGAGGTCGAACGGGAAGGAGCCCGGGTGGTGCCCCGGCCGGCCGCCTGATGCGGGGGC
>DASTGH010000337.1:0-8902 GCA_035719345.1 Anaeromyxobacteraceae bacterium | reverse complement strand
GAGCTGCCACCCGACGCACCCGTAGGGTCAACGCCGCCGGCGGCCGGGACGCGCCGCGGCGTCCCGCCGCCGCGCGGCGGCCGTCGGCGGGGGCACCGGCTCCGGCGCCTCCAAGAGCCGCGCGCGGTCGCGGTCGTAGAGCTTGATCGCGTCCCGCAGCACCTCGAGCCCCTTCGAGCGCCCCTGCGGCGCCCCGACGAGCACCTTCTTGTTCTCGAGGGCCTTGTAGTCCTCGAAGAATCGCTTCAGCTCGCGCATGCGGTGGCCCGGCATCTCGGAGACGTCCGCGTAGTCGGCATACTCCGGGTCGTCGGCGTGCACGGCGATGAGCTTGTCGTCCTCGCCCTTGTCGTCGCGCATCTTCATCACGCCGATGATCTTGGCGCGCATGATGGAGAGCGGCTGGATCGCCTCCTGGCAGTAGACGAGGATGTCGAGCGGGTCGCCGTCGTCGCAGTAGGTGCGGGGAACGAAGCCGTAGTTGGCCGGGTAGTGCACCGAGGAGAAGAGCACCCGGTCGACGATGAGCAGGCCCGACGCCTTGTCGAGCTCGTACTTCACCTTCGAGCCGGTCGAGATCTCGATGATGGCCGGGATGGGCTCCTCCACGAAGCGGGGCAGCTCGACGTCGTGCCAGGGGTGCATGCTAGATACCCCCACCGTAGGTGAAGCCCTGCTCGCGCACCTCGGCCTGCGTCACCCGGCTCCCGGGCGGCACGCCGTGGGTGAGCCAGACGTTGCCGCCGATGGACGAGCCGCGCCCGATGACCACGCGTCCGAGGATGGTGGCGCCGGCGTAGATGACGACGTCGTCCTCGACGATGGGGTGCCGGTCGATCCCCTTGATCGGCTTTCCCTTCTCGTCGAGCGGGAAGCTCTTCGCGCCCAGCGTCACGCCCTGGTAGATGCGGACGTTGTTGCCGATGATGGCCGTCTCGCCCACCACGATCCCGGTGCCGTGGTCGATGAAGAGCTTGTCGCCGATGCGCGCGCCGGGATGGATGTCGATGCCGGTGAGCGCGTGGGCGTGCTCGGTGATCATGCGCGGGATGAGCGGCACCTCGAGGTCGTACAGCTCGTGCGCGATGCGCTGGTTCGTGACCGCCAGCACCCCCGGGTAGCTGAAGATGGCCTCGTCCTTGATGGTGAGCGCCGGGTCGCCCTCGTAGGCGGCGTCCACGTCGCTGGCGACGCGCCGCCGCACCTCGGGCAGCCGTTCCAGCAGGGCGCGCGTCACCTCGCCGGCCCGCGACGCGCAGTGCCCGCAGGTCTCGAAGTCGTGCCGCTCGGCGAACGCGATCCCGCGCCGCACCTGCTCCTCGAGGAGGTGCATGACGCGGTCGAGCGCCGCGCCCACGTAGTAGTGGAGGTGCTCGTCGGAGAGGTCGGTCGCGCCGAAGTAGCCGGGGAAGAAGACGCCGCGCAGCCCCTCGACGCAGGCGATGACCACGTCTCGCGACGGGAGCACGATGCGCCCGCGCGTGCTGCTCGTGCCGGTGAGCGCCGCGGCCGCGCGGCACAGCTCGTCCACCACGCGGCGCATCGCCGACTCGGCCCGTGTCGTCACGTCGTCCATCGCGTCCTCCCTGCGCGGCGGAGCATGGCGCGGAGGCGCACGGCGCGCAACCGAGAGAGCGGGCGCGAGCCGCTCTCCCGCCGGCGTGCGCGCCGGCAGGAGACGCCCGCGCCCACCACGAGCCGCCGCGCCTCGCTGCCCTGCGCGGCGGCGGGCGTGGAGAGACGCAGCAGCCTTGTCATCGCCGCGCGTGCCACTCACCTTCCTTTCACACACGAAGGAGGGGGCGCGGCGGCTCACGCTGCGCCGGGAGGGTCCATGAGAGCGATAGCCGCAGGGCTCGCCGCGGCAGCGGCGCTGGTGGCCACGCCCGTCGCCCGGGCGGACCGGGACCGCGACGACGGGACGCAGCCACCGCAGCAGATCGGCGCAGCCGGCTTCAAGAACATCAACCTCACCGGCCAGGTGAAGGGCGGCGGGACGTTCCAGACGCTGTTCGACATCGACCACTTCGAGGCGCGCAACAACAAGGTGTGGGCGGTCGGAACGCTGCACGGCGGGTCGCTGCCGTCGCCGGTGCAGGCGGCGCTGCCGGTCTCCAACGGCAACGGGAACCGCGGCCGCGGCGGCGGAGACGACGACGGCGGAGGCTTCGGGGGCCAGGGCTCGCTGCTGGAGAAGCACCCGCGCACCGCGCCGGCGTCGTTCGAGCGGAGCCCGTTCCAGCTGGTCGTCCCGGCCCAGGCCGCCTGCCCCATCCTGGCCCTGAACCTGGGGCCGCTCGATCTGAACCTCCTCGGCCTCACCGTCCACCTCGACCAGGTGGTGCTCAACGTCGCGGCGCAGCCCGGGGCCGGAAACCTCCTCGGCAACCTGCTCTGCGCCGTGGCCGGCCTGCTCAACGGGCTCAACCTGAACGGCCTGCTCGCCGGAGCCGTCGCGAACCTGCTCAACGCCATCGCCGCGGCGCTGGCCGGGCTCGGCATCTAGCCTCACCGATCGCCGTCCGAAGCGGAGCCGGCGTCCCCGTCCGCGGGGGCGCCGGCCTCGTCCTGTCCGGCGGGCGCGGCGTCGGACGCGTCCGCGGCGGCGAGCGCCGCGTCGATGTCGGCCTCGCTCGGCCCCGCCTCGTCCGCCACGGCAGGCTGCGGCGCGCCCTCCGGTGGGTGGAAGAAGTCCCACACCGCCCTCGCCGCGCGCGGCCCGAAGCCCTCCACCGCCGCCAGCTCCTCCAGGCTCGCCTCCTTCACCCGCTTGAGCGAGCCGAGCGCGCGGAGGAGCGCCTTGCGCCGGCCGGCGCCCACGCCCGGGATCTCTTCCAGCACCGACTGGAAGTTCCGCGACCGGCGCAGCTTGCGGTGGAAGGTGATGGCGAAGCGGTGCGCCTCGTCGCGCAGGCGCGTGAGCAGGAAGAGCTCGGCCGAGTTCTGCCGCAGCACCACCGGGTCCTTGCGGCCGGGCAGGAACACGCGCTCCGGCGTGCGCTCGATCTCCGCCACGAAGCCGCGGTGCGCGCCCTCGGCCGCGTCGGCGAGCCGTGCCGCGCCCTCGGTCGCGTCCTCTCGCCGTTCGCCCTGAGCGGAGCGAAGCGGAGTCGAAGGGCGACCGCGCGACGCCGCCGACCTGCGCCGGGTCACGACGTTCGCGGTGTCGACGATCCGGCTCTTGGCCAGCCCGACCATCTCCACGAACGGCGCGCCCTCGTTCCCGGCGATGGGCTTCGTGGGCACGCCCAGGTCGGCCGCCGCCGCCAGCGCCGCCTGCAGCTGCCCCTTGCCGCCGTCGATGACGAGGAGGTCGGGGAGGCAGTTCTCGGCGAGGCCGCGGCGCAGGCGCCGGCCGATGACCTCGTGCAGCATGGCGAAGTCGTCCTGGCCGGCGACTCCCTTCACCTTGTACCGGCGGTAGTTCGCCTTGTCGGGCTCCCCGTCCTTCATGGACACGCCCGACCCCACCGCCAGCGCGCCCTGGAAGGTGGAGATGTCGTAGCACTCCATCCAGCGCGGCTCCTTCGCCAGGTGGAGCGCGCGGGTGAGCGCCGCCAGCGCCTCGTCGCGCCGTTCGTCCTTCTCGCGCCAGCTCTTGAAGGCCTGCGCCGCGTTCCTCGCCGCCACCTCGAGCAGGTCCGCCTTGGCCCCGCGCTGCGGCGTGAGCAGCTTCACCTTCCGTCCGCGGCGGTCGGAGAGCACCTCGGCCAGCGCCCAGGCCCCCTCCACCTCGATGGGCAGGAGCACCTCGTCCGGCGCGGCGTTCTGGTCGTAGTAGAGCGCGAGGAAGCTGGAGAGGGTCTCCTCGTCGGGGAACTCCTGGCGCGCGAAGGGGTAGGTGCGCGCGTCCTGGAGCTTGCCGCGCCGCATGGAGAGCACGCCCACCACCAGGTCCGGGCCCTCGCGGTAGAGCCCGAAGACGTCGCGGTCGGCGTCGTCGGCCATCAGCACGCGCTGCTTCTCCAGCGACCGCTCCACCGCGGTGAGCTGATCGCGCAGGCGCGCCGCCTCCTCGAACCGCAGCGCCCCCGCCGCTTCCCGCATGCGGGCGCGCAGCCGGTCGGTCAGCTCTCCCTCCCGGCCCTCCAGGAACTCGACGGCGTCCACCACGCCCTGCCGGTACTCCTCGGGCGCGATGTCGTACACGCACGGCGCCGGGCAGCGGTGGATCTGGTACATGATGCACGGCCGCTTGCGGTGGTCGAGCACGTGGTCGGTGCAGGTGCGGAGCTGGAACCAGCGGTTCACGACCCGCAGCGTCTCCCGGATGGACGACGCGCTCGAGTACGGCCCGAAGTAGCGGGCGCCGTCGTCCCGGCGCTGGCGCGCGCGCCGGATCTCGAGCCGCGGGTACGGGTGCCGCTCGTCGAGCCGCAGGACGATGAAGTCCTTGTCGTCGCGCAGCCGGATGTTGAAGCGCGGCCGGTGCTTCTTGATGAGCTCGTTCTCGAGGAGGACCGCCTCCTTCTCCGAGCGCGTGACGATGACGTCCACGTCGCCGAGCAGGTCGTCGAGCAGGGCCACGAAGGCGCGCTCGTCCCCGCGCCCGGCGTCGAAGTAGCTCCGCACCCGGGCGCGCAGGCTCGACGCCTTGCCGACGTACACCACCTCCCCCGCCCGGTCCTTCATGAGGTAGCAGCCGGGCTCGGCCGGGAGATCGGCCAGCTTCTGGCGCAGCGCGGAGTCCATCGAGAGGCGGAACTCTAAGCGGGCCTGGGCACTTGCGCCGTGCGCGCGCGGTGGGCACCTGGCGATCACCCGGGCGCCGGGCGGGCGAGCCGTCCCTCGCACGGGCCGCCCGCCAACGCCTCGATCGCCCGTTCTCACTGGCGGCAAAGTACCCGCTCTCCACCCGCTCGCTCGGCGGCCCGCTTCCCCGCCGGGAAGGAGACCTCCACATGCGACGCTCCGCTCTCCTCGCCGCCTCGGCCGCGCTGGCGCTCGCGTGCAGCGCCGAGTCCACGAAGCCCTCGTCCCACCCGGGAGATGTGGTGCCGCGCGGGACCTTCTTGCGCGCCGAACGCCCCGTCGGCGGCCGGTACATCGTCGTGCTGCGGAACGACACCGTGAAGGCGGACGACGTCGACGTCGAGGCCGACGACCTGGCGCGGCAGCACGGCGGCCGCGTGCGCGGCACGTGGCGGCACGCGGTGCGCGGGTTCGTGGCCGACCTGTCCGAGGGCGAGGCGCAGCGCATGGCGCGGAGCCCGCGCGTCGCCTTCGTGGAGGAGGACGCGATCGTGAGCATCACCACCACGCAGACCGGCGCCACCTGGGGCCTCGACCGCATCGACCAGCGGAACCTGCCGCTCGACGGGAGCTACACGTTCAACGCCGACGGGACGGGCGTGCACGCGTACGTCATCGACACCGGCATCCGCGTCACGCACACGCAGTTCGGCGGGCGCGCCAGCGGCGCGTTCACCGCGGTGAACGACGGCAACGGCACGGACGACTGCAACGGCCACGGCACGCACGTGTCGGGGACGATCGGCGGCTCGACCTTCGGCGTCGCCAAGAAGGTGACCCTGCACGCGGTGCGCGTCCTCGACTGCACCGGCTCGGGCACCACCTCGGGCGTCATCTCGGGCGTCGACTGGGTGACCGCCAACCACCAGTCGCCCGCGGTCGCCAACATGAGCCTCGGCGGCGGCGCCTCGGCCGCGCTCGACACCGCGGTCGCGAACTCGATCGGCTCCGGCGTCACCTACGCCATCGCCGCGGGGAACTCGGCGGCGAACGCCTGCAACTCCTCCCCGGCCCGGGTGCCGGCCGCGCTCACCGTGGCCGCCTCCGACATCAACGACCGCCAGGCCACGTTCTCGAACTTCGGCAGCTGCGTCGACCTGTACGGGCCCGGCGTCAACATCACCTCCGCCTGGAGCACGACCGACACCGCCACCAACACCATCAGCGGCACGTCGATGGCGACGCCCCACGTCGCCGGCACGGCCGCGCTCTTCCTGCAGGCGAACCCCGCCGCCACGCCCGCCCAGGTGGCGAGCGCGCTCACCGGGAACGCGACGGCCGGCGTGCTCGCCGCCGTGAGCGCCGGGACGCCGAACCGGCTCCTCTACGAGGCGTTCATCACCGCCGGCGCGCCGCCGCCGCCCGACACCACGCCGCCCACGGTCGCGCTCACCGCGCCGGCCGGCGGCGCCACGGTGAGCGGGACGGTGACCGTGGCCGCCAGCGCCAGCGACGACGTCGGGGTGGCCCGGGTCGACTTCTTCGTCGACGGCGCGGCGGCGGCGTTCGCCTCGGACGCGTCCGCTCCCTACTCCGTCGCCTGGAACTCGGCGTCGGTCGCGAACGGCACGCACGCGCTCACCGCCCGGGCCTTCGACGGCGCCGGGAACGCGGCCACCTCGGCCGCGGTGACGGTGACGGTGAACAACGCGGCCCCGCCGCCGAGCTGCGCGGCGACGTCGCAGCTGCTCGGGAACGCCGGGTTCGAGACCGGCACCGCGGCCCCGTGGACCGCCACGCCCGCCGTCATCGACGGCAGCGCCTCGCCCGCGGCGCGGACCGGCGCCTGGAAGGCGTGGCTCGACGGCTACGGCACCACCCACACCGACACGCTCGCGCAGGCGGTGAGCATCCCCGCCGGCGCCTGCAACGCCACGCTCACGTTCTGGCTGTGGATCACCACCGCCGAGACGACCACCACCACCGCCTTCGACACGCTGACGCTGACGGTGACGCCGTCCGGCGGGACTGCCACCACCCTCGCCCGGTTCTCCAACCTGGACCGCTCCGCCGGCTACCTGCAGCGGACGTTCGACCTCACGTCGTTCGCGGGCCAGACGGTGACGATCGGCTTCCGCGGGGTGGAGGACACCTCGCTGCAGACGAGCTTCATCATCGACGACACGGCGCTGACGGTGACGCAGTAGCTCACCGTGGGCGGGGACGGCTAGCGCCGCCTCCGCCTCATCTGCGGCCTGCGGGCCCCGCGCATCGCCCCGGCCCCGGCCAGGTTCGCGCCCGAGCCGAGGAGCCCCTTCATCCCCGCCGCCTTGGCCGGGACGCCGAGCTCGAGCGCCTTCAGCGCCAGGATGCGGTCGCGCAGCCCCGCCGCGCGCTCGAACTCGAGCGCCTCCGACGCCTTGCGCATCTCCGCCTCCAGCTCCTCCACGATGCGCGGGATCTGCGAGGGGTCGTACTCCGCTCCGTCCTCGGCCGCCATCGGCACGGTGAGGTAGTCGGCCTCCGCGATCGCCATGTGCAGGTCGGTGATGTTCCGCTTCACCGACTGCGGCGTGATGCCGTGCTCCTCGTTGTACCGGCGCTGCTTCTCGCGCCGCCGGTCCGTCTCGTCGAGCGCCTTGCGGATCGAGTCGGTGGCGCTGTCCGCGTAGAGGAGCACGCGCCCGTTCAGGTTGCGCGCCGCCCGCCCGATGGTCTGGATGAGCGACACCTCGCTGCGCAGGAAACCCTCCTTGTCGGCGTCGAGCACCGCCACCAGCGACACCTCCGGGATGTCGAGCCCCTCGCGCAGGAGGTTGATGCCGATGAGCACGTCGAACTCACCCCGGCGCAGGTCGCGGATGAGGACGCTCCGCTCCAGCGTGTCGATGTCGGAGTGCAGGTAGCGGCAGCGCACGCCGACGTCGGTGAAGTACTCGGTGAGGTCCTCGGCCATCCGCTTCGTGAGCGTGGTCACCAGGACGCGCTCGTTCGCCTCGGCCCGCTTGCGCACCTCGCCGAGGAGGTCGTCCACCTGCGTCCCCACCGGCCGGACCTCGACCGCGGGGTCCATGAGCCCGGTCGGGCGGATGATCTGCTCCACCACCACGCCGCCGGCCTTCGCCAGCTCGTACCTGGCCGGCGTGGCCGACACGTAGATGACCTGGTTCTGGATGGCCTCGAACTCCTCGAACTTGAGCGGGCGGTTGTCGAGCGCCGAGGGCAGCCGGAAGCCGTACTCGACCAGCGTCTCCTTCCGCGAGCGGTCGCCCCGGTACATGGCGCCGACCTGCGGCACCGTCTGGTGCGACTCGTCCAGCACGAGCAGGTAGTCGTCGGGGAAGTAGTCGATGAGGCAGGGCGGCGGATCCCCCGCCTTCCGCCCGGAGAGCCAGCGCGAGTAGTTCTCGATCCCGGAGCAGAAGCCCATCTGCTCCAGCATCTCGAGGTCGAAGAGCGTCCGCTGCTCGAGGCGCTGCGCCTCGACCAGCTTGTCCTGGGCGCGCAATTCCTGAAGGCGCCCCCGCAGCTCCTCGCGGATGCCGTCGATGGCGCGCTTGCGCGTCTCGGGCGCCGACACGTAGTGGCTGTTGGGGAAGATGGCGACCTTGTCCAGCTCCGCCAGGTTCGCGCCGCGCAGCGGGTCGAACTCGGTGATGCGGTCCACCACGTCGCCGAAGAACTCGATGCGGACGGCGCGCTCCTCCTCGTACGGCGGGAACACCTCGATGGTGTCGCCGCGCACGCGGAAGGTGCCGCGGTGGAAGTCGAGGTCGTTGCGCTCGTACTGGATGTCGATGAGCGAGCGGATGAAGCGGTCGCGCAGGAACTCCTGGCCCTTCTCCACCTGCTGCAGGAGCCCGTAGTACGCCTCGGCGGTACCGAGGCCGTAGATGCACGACACCGAGGCCACGATGAGCACGTCGTTCCGGGTGAGGAGCGCGTGCGTCGCCGCGTGGCGCATCCGGTCGATCTCGTCGTTGATGGACGAGTCCTTCTCGATGTACGTGTCCGTCGACGGGACGTACGCCTCCGGCTGGTAGTAGTCGTAGTAGGAGACGAAGTAGTGGACGGCCGCGTCGGGGAAGAGCTCCTTGAACTCTCCGTAGAGCTGCGCCGCGAGCGTCTTGTTGTGGGCGATGACGAGCGTCGGCCGCCTCACGTCGGCGACGACGTTCGCGACGGTGAACGTCTTGCCGGAGCCGGTGAC
>DASTGH010000336.1:0-8132 GCA_035719345.1 Anaeromyxobacteraceae bacterium | reverse complement strand
GGCCTCTTCGACGGGAAGGCAGCCGCGGCGCCGCGGCGCGCGGCGCTGCACGCGGCGGTGGACGCGCTCCGGGCCCGGTTCGGCGACGGGGCGGTTCGCGCGGCCACGCTCGCCGGGGAGGAGGAGCCGTGAAGGCGGTGCTGGCGCTGCTGCTGGCGGCGGCCGCGGACCCGGCCGCACCCCTGCGCGAGGCCGACCTCGCCATGAGCCGCGCCATCGAGGCGCGGGACGCCGACGCGTTCGCCCGGCACGTGGACGAGGAGGCGGTGTGGAGCGGACCGGCCGGGCTGCTCGAGGGCAAGGCCGCCGTCCTCGCCCGCTGGGCCCGGTTCACCGCGCCGGGCGGCCCACGGCTCGCCTGGGCGCCCACCGACGCCGCCGTCTCGGCCTCGGACGATCTCGGTTACACGGTCGGTGAGGCGCGATGGGAGTCGACGGGGCAGGACGGGAAGCGGACGAGCGGCGAGGGCCGCTACGTCACGGTCTGGCGCCGCGGGCGCGACGGCCGGTGGAGGGCCGTGTTCGACATGGACCGGACCGCCGAGGCTCCTCCGTCGGACGCGGCGCGCGCGACGGTCCGCTCGCTCACCTCGTCGGCCGGAGACCTCCGCGCGGAGGTCGGCACCTGGTCGGCGCCGGGCGGCGCGCGCGGCCGCTGGCTCTCGGTGCTGCGGCGCAGCGCCGGCGGGAAGCTGACGCCCGTGGTCGAGACCGCACCGCGCGCCGAGCGCTGACCCGCCGCCCGAGCGGTCCGGAGCCCCGGCCCGCCGGTCCGGGCGCAGGCGGGCAGGTCGGGGGGCGGTTCCGCGGCGCGCCGCCGATGCCCATCTTCATGGGATGAGGCCGGGGGAGGAGATCGCCGTCGAGCGCCGCGCCGCGGGCGAGCTCGACGCGCGCGCCGAGGCGCTCCGCACCTTGAACGAGGACGGCGTGCCCTACGTCGTCGCCGGCGCATACGCCTTCTTCGAGTACACCGGCATCTTCCGCGACACGAAGGACCTCGACGTGTTCCTGCGGCGCCGCGACCTGGCGCGGGCGATGGCAGCGCTGGAGCGGGCCGGCTGGCGCACCGAGCTCGTGGACCCGGTGTGGCTGGGGAAGGCGTGGAAGGGCGAGTGGTTCGTGGACTTCATCTTCTCCTCGGGCAACGGTGTCGCGGTGGTCGACGACGGCTGGTTCGAACACGCGGGCGAGGCCGAGGTCATGGGCGTGCCCGCGCTCATCGCGCCTCCGGAGGAGATCATCTGGTCGAAGGCGTTCGTGTGCGAGCGCGAGCGGTACGACGGCAACGACGTCGCGAACCTCATCCGGGCGCGCGGCCTGGCCCTCGACTGGGACCGGCTCCTCCGCCGCTTCGGGGAGCACTGGGAGGTGCTCCTCGCCCATCTCGTCCTGTACCGCTTCGCCTTTCCGTCCGAGCGCACCAACGTGCCGGACTGGGTGATGCGCGAGCTGCTCCGCCGCACGTGGGAGGGCCTGGTGGAGGGCGACGCCGAGGAGCGCATCTGCAACGGGTCGCTCCTTTCCCGCGAGCAATACCGGCACGTGCTGCGGCACCTCGCGTACGGCGACGCCCGCGATCGCTGGGCGGTGCCGGGGCGGGCCGGCGACGGCCGGGCCGCGCCCGGAGGGGAGGAGGTCGAGGATGCCACGGCCTTTTCGCCTGGCGGCGCTGGCTGACCTGCACTGCCGGGCCGACCAGCACGGGCGGTTCCGCGAGATGGCGCGCGCCGTGAACGGGGAGGCGGAGGGCCTCGTCCTGTGCGGCGACCTCACCGACCACGGGCTCGTCGAGGAGGCGAAGACGCTGGCGGAGGCGCTGGCGCTGCTCCGCGTCCCGTGCGCGGCGGTGCTGGGGAACCACGACTACGAGGGCGGCCAGCCCAGGGAGATCGTGCGGCTCCTGCGAGAGGCGCAGGTGAGCGTGCTCGACGGCGACTACGCCATCTTCGACAAGCGGCTCGGCGTCGCCGGCGCCAAGGGCTTCGGCTGCGGGTTCGACCGCGGGACGCTGCAGGCGTTCGGCGAGCCCGCCATCAAGGCCTTCGTGCAGGAGGCGGTGAACGAGACGCTCAAGCTCGAGGCGGCGCTCGGACAGATCGACACGCCCCACCGGGTGGTGATCATGCACTACGCGCCCATCGCCGCGACGACCGAGGGCGAGGTACCGGAGCTCCGGCCCTTCCTCGGCACGAGCCGCCTGGCCGTTCCGGTCGACGCCTTCGGCGCCCAGGCCATCTTCCACGGGCACGCCCACCACGGGACGCTGGAGGGGCGCACCGCGCGTGGCATCCCCGTCTACAACGTGGCGATGCCGCTCCTGAAGAAGGCGTTCGACCGGCGGTTCAGGGTCATCGAGATCCCGGATCCCAGCGAGCAGCCGGGCTTCGAGGAGCCGGCGAGCTACGGGCCGCACTGACCGGACGGGGTGGGGTACCGGGAACGGGGCTAGTGCCTCATCGGCGGTGCCCCTGCCGCCTTGCGCACCCGGTCGAGGATCTCCTCCATCCCCACCGACTTGGGGATGTACCCCTGCGCCCCGAGCAGCTCCGCCTCCCACTCGAACCCGTACGCGGAGAGGATGAGGATCGGGATCCCGGAGCTCTTCGGGTCGCCCCGCATTCGCTCCATGACGCCCCAGCCGTCGAGCACCGGCATCTTGAGGTCCAGCAGGACGATGCCGGGCTGCTCGTCGGCGACCCGGGCCAGGGCCACCTCCCCGTTCTCGGCCTGCTGGACGGGGTACCCGGCCTCGGTCAGCACCTCGCCGAGGGCCTCCCGGAAGTCGTCGTCGTCGTCGACGACGAGGATGTACTGGCCGGGGGTCATGGCGCGGGCTCGCTCCGGAGCATCATGGCTATCTCACCCGCGATGCGCCGCGCGTCAAGCAGGCGATCGGGGGCGAGGGAGACGGCGCCCACCACCGGGTGGCCTCCTCCGCCGTAGCGCTCGCAGATCCGGGAGATGTCGTGGGTCCGTGGCACGCGCGACCACGGGTTCGAGCCGACCGATACCTTGGCTCGCTTGCGGTCGCGGGTGACGACCACCGTGTAGCGCGCGTCCGGGAAGAGGTCGTACGCGATGAACTTGTTCGCACCCTCGATCTCCGTCCCGGAGAGGTCGATCTCGACCACGCCGGCGTCGACGCGCGCCAGGCGCCGCACCGTCTCGATCGCCCGCCCGTGGCGCTCGAGGATGGGGCCGAGCGGGCCGGCGACCCAGCCCTCGGCCGCGATCTCGGCGAGCGGGCGCCGCTGCATGGACTCGATGATGCGCGTCGGGAGCGCGGGGTCGTCGGTGGCCTCGAGGACCGTCATGATGCGCAGCGCCGGCTCCTCCAGCCGGACCGCCATCGCCGCCGAGGGGAAGCGGGCCGCGTCGATGACGTCGGCCCAGCGGACGAGCTCGTCGAGGTCGGGCGCGGTCCAGCCGAAGCGGCCGGCGGCCGTGCGGGCGATGAACCCGGTGCAGGAGGGCGCGGTGGGATCCCAGAACTTCTGGCCGGAGCGGTCGGCCTCGAAGGCGGCGCGGTCGCTCGCCGGCTGGAAGGCGCTGGCGTGATGGTCAAACCACCAGTGAAGCTCGGGCGCCGGCGAGAAGCGGAAGTCGACGCAGGCGTTCACGTCGCCGTCGAAGACGCCGGGCGGGAAGGGGTTCCCCTGCGCATGCTGCACCGGGAAGAAGGTCGTGCCGGCGAGGCGCGCCCCCTCGCGCTCCGCGAGGAACCGGCCGAACAGCGCCGCCGAGGCGCAGCCGTCGAAGCAGTTGCCGTGGTAGAGCACCTTGAGGCGCATGGAGGCCGCGCCGAATGTAAGCGGGCCCGGGGGCGGGGGCCAGTTTGCGGCCGAACCCCGATGTCGCGCGCCCACCGGCCTTCCGCTAGACTCCGCACGAATGGATGCGACACGCGTCGGGGCGCTCCTCGACGACCGCAAGTTCGACCTGCGCCTCACCCTGGTCGCCGGGAAGAAGGGCCTCTCCCGCAGGATCAGCTCGTCGCGCATCCAGAAGCCGGGGCTCGTCCTGGCGGGCTTCACCGAGTACCTGCACAAGGAGCGGCTGCAGGTCTTCGGCAACACCGAGATGAGCTACCTCGCGTGCATCCCCAAGGAGCGCGCGCGGCAGGTGCTGCGCGACTTCTTCGCCACCGAGATCGCCTGCCTGGTCGTGACCAAGGGCCTCCCCATCCCGCCCGAGCTCATCGCCGCGGCCGAGGAGGCGAACGTCCCGGTCCTCCACACCTCGCACCTCTCCTCGACCTTCATCGAGAGCGTGCAGAACTACCTCGAGGACATCCTCGCCGCGCAGACGTCGATGCACGGCGTGCTGCTCGACGTCTTCGGCGTCGGCATCCTGCTCCTCGGCAAGAGCGGCATCGGCAAGAGCGAGATCGCGCTCGACCTCGTCATGCGCGGCCACCGGCTGGTGGCCGACGACATCGTCGACGTGAAGCGGGTCGCCCCCGAGGCCGTCTACGGCGCCGGCTCCGAGATCATCAAGCACCACATGGAGATCCGCGGTCTCGGCATCATCAACATCAAGGACCTCTTCGGCGTCGCTTCCATCCGCGAGCGCAAGAAGATCGAGATCGTGCTCGAGCTGGTGGAGTGGGATCCGAACGTCGAGTACGACCGCCTCGGCGTGGACGAGAAGAAGTACCGCATCCTCGACGTCGAGATCCCGATGCTCATGGTGCCGGTGCGCCCCGGGCGCAACATGACGACCATCATCGAGGTGGCCGCGCGCAATCACCTCCTCAAGCTCCAGGGCCACCACTCGGCGAAGGAGTTCCAGGAGCGGCTCAACCGGGCCATCGCGCTCGCGCCCGGCGCGCGTTCCGGGGAGATGGACGTCGAATGAAGGCGCGCGAGGGACCCGAGGCCAGGCCGCAGGAGCCGTCGCGCTCCGGGGCCGAGCCGCGCGTCGTCATCCTCACCGGCGTCTCCGGGTCGGGGAAGTCGACCGCGCTGCGGGCGCTGGAGGATTCCGGCTTCTACTGCGTCGACAACCTCCCCATCGTCTTCCTGGAGAAGCTGCTCGAGCTCTCCGGCCACACCGCCGGCGAGGTGACGCGCATCGCGCTGGTGGTGGATGCGCGCGAGGGGCGCTTCCTGGGGGAGGCGCCGCGGGTCATCGACGAGGTCCGCCGCTCGGGGACCCACGTCGAGGTCATCTTCTTCGACGCCTCGGACGACGCCCTCCTGCGCCGCTACTCCGAGACGCGCCGCCGCCACCCGCTCTCCGAGGGGTCGGTGCCCGAGGGCATCGCCGCCGAGCGCAAGGCGCTGGAGAGCCTCAAGTCCATCGCCAACGAGATCGTCGACACGAGCTCGCTCAACGTGCACGAGCTGAAGCGCCTCGTCCACGCCCGCTTCGTCGAGGGGGCGGTCGAGAAGATGGGGGTGACCGTCATCTCCTTCGGCTTCCGCTACGGGCTGCCCTCGCACGCCGACCTCGTCCTCGACGTGCGGTTCCTGCCGAACCCGTACTTCGTCCCGGAGCTGAAGCCGTTCCCCGGCACCGACGACCGCGTGCGCGACTTCGTGCTGTCGCAGGCGGACGCGCGCGCCTTCCTCGACCGGGCGGTCGACCTGTGCGCGTTCCTGTTGCCGCGCTACCGGGCCGAGGGCAAGAGCTACCTGACGCTGGCCGTCGGGTGCACCGGCGGGCGGCACCGTTCGGTCGCCATCGCCGCCGCCCTGGCGCGCCGGCTCGAGGCGGCCGGGACCGACACGCGCCTCTGGCACCGCGACGTGGAGAAGGAGTAGGGGGCGGGCATGGTGGGCGTGGTGCTGGCGACGCACGGGAGCCTGGCGGAGGAGCTCCTCCGGACGGCGCAGGGCATCTGCGGCGAGCTGGCCGGGGTCCGCGCCGTGGCGGTCTCGGCCGCGCTCGACATGGACGGCGCGCGTGCCGCGCTCGCCGAGGCCATCCGCGCGGTGGACGAGGGGCAGGGCGTGCTCGTCCTCACCGACATGTTCGGCGGCTCCCCGGCCAACCTGGCGCTCACCTTCCTCGACGACAAGCTGGAGGTCGTGACCGGCGTGAACCTCCCCATGGTGGTGAAGCTCGCCACCTGCCGCGACGGGGCGACGAGCCTGCACGACATGGCCCAGCTCCTCACCGCGCACGGCCAGAAGAACATCACCGTGGCGAGCGAGCTGCTCCGCACCCGCGCCCGTTCCAACCCCCACTGAGGCGTTGGGCGTCGAAAAGCGCCGGCCGGCGGGTTAGAACCCTCCCGTCGTGATCAGCCTCGTCCGGGTCGACAACCGCCTCCTGCACGGCCAGATCCTCGAGTGCTGGGTGCCGCGCCTCAAGGCGCGTCGGGTGGTGGTGGCCGACGACGATGCGGCGGCGAGCCCCCTGGCGCAGGCGGCCATGTGCCTGTGCCTGCCGCCCGACATCCCGGCCGAGGTGCTGCCGCTCGCCAGCGTGGACTGGCCAGCCCTGGCCGCGTCCCCCGATCCGGTGCTGGTCCTGATGCGCGACGTCGCGGGCGTGACGCGCGCGGCCGCCTCGGGCCTCACGCCTGCGCTCGCGCCGCGGGTGAACCTGGGGAACGTCCATTACGCCGCCGGCCGGCGGGCGGTGACGCCGTCCGTCTTCCTGACCGAGGGCGAGATGCGGGCGGTGGAGGCGCTGGTGGGGCAGGGCTTCGAGGTGGAGGCGCGCGCCGTACCCTCCGACACGCCGACGGGCCCGGCCACCCTCGCCGAGAAGTGGGCCGCGGCTGCGCAGACACGCTAAGGTGCCCAGAGGGATGGTCGCCTCGCTCCTCGCCCTCGGACTGCTCGCCGGCCTCGGCGCGATCGAGCGCAAGGGGTTCCTCCAGGCGATGCTGTCGCGGCCCATCGCGCTCGCGCCCATGGCGGGGCTGGCGCTGGGCGAGGTCCGCGGTGGGCTCCTGGTGGCGGCTCCGCTGGAGCTCCTCTGGCTCGGTGCCGTGAACCTGGGAGCGGCCCTGCCGGTGCACGAGGCGCTGGGGACGGCCGCCATCGCGGGCGCCACCGCCCTCGCGCTGCGCGGGATGGGCGACGCCTCGGGCGGCGCCCTGGCCGCCCCGGCCGCGGCGGCGCTGGCGGTCCTCCTCTGCTCGCCCCTGGCGCTCGTCGGGCGGCGCGCCGAGCGGCTCGTCGAGCGCTGGAACGAGCGGCTCTACGCGCGCGCCGAGCGGCGGCTCGCGGCGGGCGACGCGGACGGCGCGGCGCGGGTGAACCTGCACGGGCTGGTGCTCCCCTTCGCCATCGCCTTCGCCCTGGCGCCGCTCGGGGCCGCCCTCGCCGCCGCGCTCATCCCGCGCTTCCTCGCCAGCGCCCCCGGCGCGCTCGCGCCGCTGGCGCTGGGATGGGCGGCCTTCGGCGGGTTCGCCTGCGCCTCGGGGGCCAAGGCGCTCCGCGCCGCGCGCGCACCGGTCGCCTACTTCGCCGCGCTCGGAGGCGGGTTCGTCCTCCTCGCCGCGGCCGCCCTGGCGGGGGTCCCGTGAGCGCGCCTCGCGTCCCGCCGCTCACGCTCGCCAGCTGCTTCTGGCGCGGGCTCTTCCTGCAGGCCGCCTGGAACCGGCGCGGCATGCAGAACCTCGGGTTCGCCTACGCCATCGACCCGGCGCTGCGCGCGCTCTACCCGGAGCCGGGCCGGCGCCGCGAGGCGCTGGCGCGTCACCTCGGGTTCTTCAACTGCCACCCCTACGCCGCGGCCGCCATCCTCGGCGGCGCCATCCACCACGAGGAGCGCGTGGCGGCCGGCGCCGAGCTGGCGGGCGCGGCCGTGGCGTACAAGGCGACGCTGCAGGGCCCCCTCGCCGCCATCGGCGACGGCTTCTTCTGGACCGCGCTGCGCCCCTTCTTCGGCGCGCTGGCGGCGCTCGGCGCGCTCCTGCTGGGCGGCGCCGGGATCGTCGCCGTGCTCGCCATCTACAACGCCGTCCACCTCACGGTGCGCATCGGGCTCTTCCGGGCCGGCTACCGCCTGGGCGACGGCGTGGTCGCCGCGCTGGCCCGCCTCTCGCTCCCGGTGGCGGCCGACCGGCTGCGCATCGGCGGCGCGGCGCTGTGCGGGCTGTGCGCGGCCGCGCTCGCCACCCGCGCCGAGGCGCTGCCGCACCGGGTGCGCGCCTTCGGGCACGGCCGCGC
>DASTGH010000335.1:0-2398 GCA_035719345.1 Anaeromyxobacteraceae bacterium | reverse complement strand
GGGGCCCGTGCCTCGTGATCGAGGCGATCGTCTCCTGGAGCGCTCCCATCGACCCGACGGACCTAACCCCGTGCGCCGCCCGACGCTCACGCGGCGCGTCGTGGCCCCGGAGGGTCGTGTGGCTGCGACGCCGGACCCGCGCGCGCGCCGCCGGGCAAAGATGGGCCCTGCTCTTCTCCGGAGGCCTGACATGGGCGCGTTGGAAGCGCGGCGGATCGGGTACCTGGGGCGCACCGCGGTCGCGCTCGCCAACGCCGAGGTGCGCGCGGTGGTGGACGCCGAGGGCGGCATGATGCCGGAGTTCGGCCTCCGCCGCGGCAAGGGGCTCGTGAACGCGCACTGGCTGCCGGACTTCCGCGGCGATCTCGGGACGCCGTGGTCGGACGAGCGCTGCGCCCGCTACTGGAAGGCGCGGCTCCTCTACCTCATCGCCGGCGACTTCCCCTGCTCGCCCAGCTTCGGCCCGGGCTGCACGGTCGACGGCGTCGCGCTCCCCCCGCACGGCTGGGCGGCCAACGAGACGTGGGCGCTCGAGGCCGCCGGCGTCGACTCCGAGGCCGGCGCCGCCTGGGCGCGCTTCGCGCTCGACAGCCCCGCCGCGGCGATGCCGATCTCCTATCGCAAGCACGACCTCGTGCTCGAAGGCCAGCCCGCGTACTTCTCGGTGATGCGCGTCCGCAACGCGGGCGCGGCGCCGGTCGCGATCCAGCTCGGCCGGCACAACACCGTCGGGCCGCCGTTCCTGCAGGCCGGGTGCGCGATCAGCGCCTGCGCCGATCGCTTCCAGGTCCCGCCCCCGCCCACCGAGTTCGACGGCACGGGCTGCCTCGTCCAGGGCGCCGAGTTCGAGAGCCTCGCCGCCGCGCCGCTGCGGTCCGGCGGGACGATCGACCTGCGCACCGTCCCCGGCCCCGCCGGCTGGACCGACCTCGTCGCCGGCGCGGTCCCCGCCGCCGCGCGCCTCGGCTGGAGCTGCGTCGTGAACCCGGTGCTCGGCCTCGCCTACGTGTGCTTCTTCCCGGGCCCGGCGGGCCTGCCCCGGGGCGAGATCGCGCTCGGCTTCAACGTGCTCTGGCTGCAGTACGGTGGCCGCGACTTCGCCCCCTGGGCCCACCACGAAGGCGGCCCGGACCGGACGTTCTGCCTCGGCACCGAGAACACGGTGAGCGGCTTCGCGAACGGGCTCGCCTGGGCGCGGGCCCACCCGACCGTCCTCGGGGTGCCGACCACGGTGGAGATCCCGGCCGGCGGCGAGCGCACGCTCGTGTACGGCACGGCGCTCGTCCGGCTCGATCCGGCGCTGCTCTCCGAGGGCGTGCGCGGCGTGGAGGCCGAGCCGGGCGCGATGATCCTGCGCGGCGCGCGCTCCGCACAGCGGGTGCCGGTCGCCGCCGACCTCGAGGCGGTGCGCCGGGCCGTGGCGCGGCTCGGCTGACCGGCCAGCGCCAGCTCAGCGCGCCCGCTCGCCGGCGCCGCCGGGGCCCGCCGCCGTCGCGGCTGCGGCCGAGGCCACCACGTCCGTGCCGACGATGAGCCCCACCACCTCGTCCGGCGTCGTCTCCTTGACGAGCCGCTCCGCCACCTTGGCACCCCGCCGCATGACGGCGATGCGGTCCGCCATCTCGAAGACGTCGTACATCTGGTGGCTGATGATGATGATGCCGAGGCCCTGCGCCTTGAGCGTCCGGACGAGGTTCACCACCTTGCGCTGCTCGGCGATGCCGAGAGCGGCGGTGGGCTCGTCCATGATGAGGACCTTCGCCTGCCAATAGATGGAGCGCGAGATGGCGACCGCCTGCCGCTGGCCTCCCGAGAGCGTGCGGATGGTGGCGCGCAGCGACGGGATGTGGATGTCGAGGCGGTCGAGCACCTTCTGCGCCTCGCCCCTCATGCCGGCGTCGTCCACGACCGTGAACAGGCCGAGCAGCCGGCGCGTGCGCTCCCGGCCGAGGAAGATGTTCGCGCCCACGTCGAGGTTCTCGGCGAGCGCGAGGTCCTGGTAGATGGTCTCGATGCCGGCCGCGAGCGCGTCCATCGGGGACGCGATGCGCACCGGCTTCCCCTCCATCAGGATCTCGCCGCCGTCGGGTGCGTGGACGCCCGAGATCATCTTGATGAGCGTGGACTTCCCGGCGCCGTTGTCGCCGAGGAGCGCGAGCGCCTCCCCGGCGCGGACGCCGACCGACACCCGGTCCACCGCCGTGAGCCCGCCGAAGCGCTTCGTGATGTCGCGGGTCTCGAGGAGATAGGTCATCTCGAATGCCTCACCTGCGCTCCCGGGACAGGGAACGCTCGACGATCACCGCCAGCACCAGGATCGCTCCCACCAGGATGTACTTGTCGAAGGTGGGCGTCCCCTTCATGCGCAGGCCCAGCTCCAGCACGGCGATGACGAGGC
>DASTGH010000334.1:0-11873 GCA_035719345.1 Anaeromyxobacteraceae bacterium | reverse complement strand
GCATCCGCGCGCCCTCGAGGGGTTACGCCTACCCCACCGCGCTCGCGGCGCCCCGGGCGAGGGCCTGCGCGTAGCTCCTCAGCTTCTGGTGAACGTTCGCCTGCTGCTGGAAGAGGTCGTGCACGGCAGCGCGGCCGGGCGCGGTCACCGGGCTCTTGAAGAAGAAGGAGAGCCACTCCTGCGGGCCCTTCTCCCCGGCGCGCTTCGCGAGGTCGCCGAGCAGCGCCAGGTCGAGGACGAGCGGCGCCGCCAGGATCGAGTCGCGGCACTGGAAGTTGATCTTGATCTGCATCCCGTAGCCGAGCCAGCCCTGGATGTCGATCGCGTCCCAGCCTTCCTTGTTGTCGCCGCGCGGGGGGTAGTAGTGGATGGTGACCTTGTGCTCGATGTCGCCGTAGAGCTGCGGGTGGCGCTCGGCGTCGAGGATCTGGTCGAGCACGCCCAGCTTCGAGACCTCCTTCGTCTTGAAGCTGGCGGCGTCGTCGAGCACCTCGCCGTCGCGGTTGCCGAGGATGTTGGTCGAGAACCAGCCCTCGAGCCCGAGGAGCCGCGCGCGCAGCATGGGCGCGAGCGTCGTCTTCATGAGCGTCTGGCCGGTCTTGAAGTCCTTGCCGCCGGTGGGCACGCCCTCGCGCTCCGCCAGCTCGCGCAGCGCCGGGATGTCCTGCGACAGGTTCGGGGCGCCGTTCAGGAACGGGACGCCGCTCCGGAGCGCCGCGTAGGCGTAGATCATCGAGGGCGCGATGGCCGGGTCGCTCTTCTCCAGGCCCGCCTCGAAGGCGGCGAGCGTCTCGTGGACCGGCGCCACCTCGGCGTAGGTCTCGGTCGAGCCGGTCCACACCATGACGCCGCGCGCGCAGCGGTTGCGGGCGAGGAACTCGCGGATGTCGGTGACGAGCGCCTCGGCCAGGGCGCGCTTCGAGCCCGCCTTCACGTTCGGGCCGTCGAGGCGGCGGACCCACGCCTGGTCGAAGACGGCCGGCATCGGCTTCACGGCGCGCAGCGGCTCCTCGAGCTTGCGCACGAGGTGGTGGTCGAGGACCCGGGCGCGCAGCGCTGCCTCGAAGGCGTCGTCGGGGATGGGATCCCAGCCGCCGAAGACGAGATCGGGGAGCGCCGGCAGCCCCAGGATGTCGCCGATGGCGGGGCCGGCCGAGCCGTCGTCCTCGACGAGGCACCCGAGCTGCGTGAGCGAACCGACCGGCTGCCCCAGCCCGCGCTTCACCGCCTCGACGCCGGCGATGGCGGTGGTGGCGACGGCGCCGAGGCCCGGCATGAGGACGGCCAGGCGGTCGCCGGCGGCGTGGGGCTGGATGGTGATCTTCGGCATCGGTGGTCCTCTGCTGCCCGGGGCGCCGCGGAGACGGCGGGGGAGCGGAAAAGAGACGACGGGGCGCCCTTCTAGACGCTCGGCGAAAGGAGGTCAACCCGGATGGGGCGGCGAAACGCCGCGGCCAGCCCGTTCCCGGCCGTCCCCGGCGACCGGCCGGCGCCTAGCTCGCCTCGCCGGGAGCGGCGATCGCGCGAAGCTCCGGGGCGTCGCGCGAGCCGCGGTCCAGCTGCTCCTGGCTGCGCAGCGGCGCCTTCCCCGGCGCCGGCCGCAGCCGCTCGTAGCGGCCGTCGGCCCGGAGCACGCTCCCCTTCACGTCGTCGGCCAGCCCCGCCTCGAGCACGTCGAGCACGCGCTGGCGCAGCGCCGGGTCGTCGATCGGTGCCATGACCTCCACCCGGCTGTGGAAGTTGCGGGGCATCCAGTCGGCGGAGGAGATGAAGCAGCGGGTGCGCTTGCCCTCGCCGAAGGCGAAGACGCGGCTGTGCTCGAGGTAGCGGTCGACGACCTGGTGCACGCGGATGCGGTCCGAGACGCCGGGGACCCCGGGCCGGAGGCAGCAGATGCCGCGGACGAGGAGGTCGACGCGGACGCCCGCCTGGCTCGCGCGGTAGAGCGCGGCGATGACCTCGCGGTCGACGAGCGAGTTCATCTTGGCGAGGACGCGGGCCGGCTTGCCCGCCGCCGCCTCGCTGGCCTCGGCGGCGACGAGCTCGAGGACGCGCTCCTTCAGCCCGTGCGGCGACACCGCCAGCCGCTTCCACGGCCACTGCGGCACGACCCCGCGCAAGGCGAGGTCGGCGGTGGTGTTGCCGGTGAGCATGTGGAAGACCGCCTCCACCTCCTCGGCGATCTCGGTGCGGGCGGTGAGGAGCGAGAGGTCGGTGTAGAGCCGCGCCGTCGCGGGGTTGTAGTTCCCCGTGCCCACGTGCACGTAGCGCCGCGGCACGCCACCCTCGTCGCGGACGACGAGCGACACCTTGCAGTGCGTCTTGCACGAGTCGTAGCCGTACACCACCATCGCGCCCGCGCGCTTCAGGTCCTCGATGGGCCCGATGTTGTTCTCCTCGTCGAGGCGGGCGCGGATCTCGAGGAAGACGGCCACCTCCTTCTGCTTCTCGGCCGCGCGCAGGAGCGCCTTCACGAACGGGCTCGCCTGGCCGGTGCGGTAGAGGACCTGCTTGATGGCCTTCACCCGGGGGTCGTCGGCCGCCTCCTCGATGAAGCGCACGACGGGGTCGAAGGAGTCGTACGGGTGGTGCAGGAGGAGGTCGCGCTTCGCCATCGCCTCCATCACCGTCCCGGACTCCTGCAGGGCCGGCGGCACCGCCGGGACGGCCACGGCGATGCGCTCGCGGCGCTCCCGCGCCAGCTCGCCGAGCGCCGTGAGATCCTGGAGCTGCAGGGGTCCGTCGACGGCGTAGACGTCGGCGTCGGCGAGCCCGTGCTGCTGGGCGAGGGGGTCCGTGATCTCGCGAGCCGCATCCGACGCGAACTCGAGCCGCACCGCGGCGCCGAGGTCGCGCCGCCGCACGCCCTCCGAGACCACGGCCAGCAGGTCGTCGCCCTCCTCCAGGTCGACGTCGAGGTCCCAGTTGCGCGTCACGCGGAACGCGGCGGTGCGCAGCTTGGCGCTCGAGAAGAACAGATCGGCGACGTGCTCCGCGACGAGGTCCTCGACGAGGACGAAGGCGCGCCCGCTGCCCACCGGGACGAGCCGCGTCACCGACGTGGTGGGCACGCCGACGACGGCCATGGTGCCGCCGGCGCCGCGCCGCCGCTGCTTGGCGGTGCCGCGCGGCAGGTGCACCGCGAGCGTGATCGACTTGTTCCGCAGCTGCGGGAAGGGGTGGCTGCGATCGTTCGCGAGCGGCGTGAGCAGGGGGTAGATGCGCTCCCGGAAGTGGCGCCGCGCCTCCGCCGCCTCGTCCGGCGACAGCTCTCCCGGCCGGAGGAGGCGGACCCCGTGCTCCCGCTCCAGCGCCGGGCGCAGCTCCTCGCGCCAGAGCCGGTGCTGCTCGGCCACCATCCGGTGCACCCGGCGGGAGACGCGCTCCAGCTGTTCGCGGGGCGAGAGGCCGTCGGGCGGGGTGGTGAGGACCCCGTCCTCGATCTGCGACTTCAGGCCCGCGACCCGGACCATGAAGAACTCGTCGAGGTTGGACGCGGTGATCCCGAGGAACTTGAGCCGCTCGGCCAGCGGCAGGGACGGGTCCGCAGCCTCGTCGAGGACGCGCTGGTTGAACTCCAGCCAGGAGAGCTCGCGGTTGATGAACAGCGACGGATCGGTCGCGCGCGGCGGCGTCGTGGCGCCGGCGCCGGACCCGTCGACGATGGTCGTGCTGGAGGTGAGGGGCATGACGCGGACCGCGGCGACGCCACGATCTTAGCCGAGGAGGTCGGGTCCGGCCCGACGCCGGCGGGATCCTTCGCCCGAAGGAGTGAGACCCGCGGCCCCGACTGGGTTGACCGCTTCGGACCTCATGGACGCAAGCTGCCGATATCGCTCGGCCGAACCCGTGACAGGCCGCAGCGCAGGCGTATGCTGCGCGCGGGCGGAGGCGACGTGAAGAAGACGCAGGGCGCCGGCGTGCTCGCCGCGATCGACGTCGGAACGAACGCCGTCCGGCTCGAGCTCGCCCGCCCGCTCCCCGACGGCTCGCTGGAGACGCTCCACCAGGAGCGCGATCCCGTCCGGCCGGGCGAGGGCGTCTTCGCGACCGGCTCCATCCCGCGGGAGGTCGCGGACCGGCTGCTCTCGACGCTGCGGCGCTACAGCGCGCTGTGCCGTCGCGATGGCGCGCTGGTGCGCGCGGTGGCCACGAGCGCGGTGCGCGAGGCGCGGAACGGCGCCGAGATCGTGCGGCGGGCGCGAGAGGAGGCGGGGCTCGAGCTGGAGGTCGTCTCCGGAAAGGAGGAGGCGAGGCTCATCTGCATGGGCGTGCTGCACGGCAAGCCCTCGCACGCCCGCTCGCTCGTCATCGACATCGGCGGCGGGTCGACCGAGGTCGCCACCGCGGTCGGCGAGCAGCCGACGAACCTGTGGAGCGTCGCGCTCGGCGCCGTCCGCCTCACCGAGATGTTCGGGATGGCGGCCAAGGTGACGCGGCCCCGGCTCGACCTCGTGCGGAGCTATGCGGCGGAGGCGTTCCGCGAGGGGCTCCCCGGCAAGTTCCCCCATCCACCGGCGGCGCTCGGTAGCTCGGGGACCATCAACGCGGTGGTGGGGTTCGCGGCGTCGAAGGGGCGGAGCGCCTCGCGCAAGGAGATCGGGAAGGCGGTCGAGGAGCTCGCCGGCATGGGCATCGACGAGCGGCGCCGCCACTTCGACCCGCGGCGCGCCGAGATCGTGGTCGCCGGCGCCGCCATCCTCGAGGCCGCGCTGCGCCACCTCGGCCTGGACGCGGTGACGAGCGTCGACACGGGCCTGCGCAACGGCATCCTCGTCGATCTGGCGCGGCGGGGCGCGGCCGCGGAGCGCGACGACCGCTCGGCGGCGGAGGCGGCGCTGGCGCTCGGGCGCCGCTTCGGCTTCGACGAGCGGCACGGGCTCCAGGTCGGGGCGCTGGCGGTGACGCTCTTCGAGGACCTGGCCGCGCTGCACGGGCTGCCGCTCGCGTCGCGGCGCGTGCTGGAGGCGGCGGCGGTGCTGCACGACATCGGCAACGCCGTCTCCTTCCACAAGCACCACAAGCACACGTTCTACCTCGTGGCCAACGCCGACATGCCCGGCTTCAGCGACCACGAGCGCGAGCTCGTGGCGCACGTGGCCCGCTACCACCGGCGCTCGACGCCCGATCGCAGGCGCGCCGACCTGGCGCACCTGGGGGCCGCCGAGCTCGCCACCGTGCGCAAGCTGGCGGCGCTGGTGCGCGTCGCCAACGCGCTCGACGCGTCGCACCAGCAGCCGGTGCGCTCGCTGCGCGCCTCGGTGCGCGGCGCGGCGGTCGGCCTCCAGCTCCGCGTGCGGGGCGCCGCCGACCTCGAGCTGTGGGACGCCGGCCGCGAGGCCGCCTTCTTCCGCGAGGTGTTCCGCAAGCGCCTGGAGGTGGCCGCGCGGCGCGGGTGAGGGCGCGGCGAGCGCGCTCAGCGCCTCGCGCTCCGGGCGACGAGCGCCTGCGCCGCGTCGGGCCCCTTCCAGCCGAGCGGGCGCGCGTCCTTGCCGGTGAAGAAGACGGACGACGTGAAGAAGTGCGCCAGCTCCTCCCGCACCCGCTCCTGGAGGTCGAGGATGGAGCGCACGTCCTCGCCGCGCGCGTGGCCGATCGGCACCACCACCACCCGATCGTTGCGCACGCGCTCGCCCTCGTCCTCCTGGTCCAGCTCCAGCACGCCGAGCGCGCGGCAGACGAGCACGACGCCGGGGTGGCTGGGGACGTCCCAGTAGACGAGCGCGTCCACGGGGTCGCCGTCGTCGGCCCGGGTGCCGGGCACGAAGCCGAAGTCGTACGGGTAGGTGTGCCCGAGCGGCAGGGCGCGACCGCCGAAGATGAAGCCAGGGTCGGGCTCGTACTTGAGCTTGAGCGGCGAGCCCCGGGGCGACTCGACCACGACGTGGAACCCGCCTCCTTCGGCCCTCGCCGGGAGCTCGTGAAGCTTCATGGGTCCACGGTGCCGACGCGCCGGAAGGGCGGCAACGGCGGGTCCACGGGCTTGCGAGCGGGCGGTTTCCGCCGGGAACGGGTCGTGGGGAGAAAAGGGACGATCTGGGGAGCCTTGCCCCGGGAGGGGCGTTCCCTACATCGATGATTCTTCAATGATTTCGCGAATCACGGCCCGGCACGCGTATCGCAGAGACATCGGCCACCCGCGCGGGCGCCATGCCCGCCCATTCGAAAGAGAGACACACTCATGAAGAAGTTCCTCAGCGCCCTCGTCGCCGTCGCCTTCGTCGCCGCCGCCGCTCCTGCGTTCGCCGCCGAGGAGGCCGCCCCGGCCGCCGCTCCGGCCGCCGAGAAGGCCCCGGCGAAGTCGGAGAAGAAGGCCAAGAAGTCGAAGAAGGCCAAGAAGTCCGAGAAGGCCGCTGCCGACGCCGCGAAGTAAGCTCGACGGAACTGCAGCTTCGAAACCGGCCGCCCTCGGGCGGCCGGTTTCGTTTTTCCGGCCCGGTTGCCACCCCCTGCGCGGCGACCGAACGTTGCACCGTGACGGGGCGCGGGATCCTGCACCTGCTCGCGGTCTCGGCGGTGGTGATGGGCATGGCCCAGACCCTCGCCAGGGAGCGCATCTTCCTGCCGCTGCGCGAGCGCTTCGGCGGGAAGGAGACGTGGTTCGGGTACCTGGTCTCCTGCCCTTACTGCCTGTCGCACTACCTCGCCTTCGCGCTCGTGCCCATCACCGACGCCTACTACCTCCCGGCGTCGCCGCGGCTCGGCCCCCTGGCGCCGATCGCCACCTGGTTCCTCTCCTCGATCCTGGTGGTCGTCGTCGCCGCGTTCATGCGCGTGGCCTTCTGGTTCGTCGACGAGACGCAGGGCCTCGTCCGGCGCCAGCAGCGCACGGAGGAGGAGGAGGCAGCCGTCCGGCGCGCGACCCGCGTCCGCCTCGAGCGCGAGGAGGACCGGCCGCCGCGCCCGCCGCATTGACGCCTACGCGCCCGGTGCGAATCGTCCTCGCTGGAGGGGGATCCGACATGGCGATGGCGATGACGTGGGGCGACCGGGCGAAGGACGCGTCGCTCGTGCCGGTGCGCCTGGCGCTCGGCGGCTCGATGCTGTACCACGGGATGCAGAAGCTCCGCGGGGAGGGCCCTGCCCGGACCGGAGAGATGTTCGAGGGCATGGGCATCAAGCCCGGGAAGCCGTGGGCGCTCGCGACCGGGCTCGCCGAGGCGGCCGCCGGCTTCCTCGCCGTCGTCGGGCTCGCCACGCGGCCCGCGGCGCTCGCCGTCCTCGTCACGCAGGCGGTGGCGATCTCGAAGGTCCACGCGCCGAAGGGCTACAACGTCATGAACGGCGGCATGGAGTACAACCTCGCGCTCATGGCGATCGCCGTCGCGCTCCTCGTCGCCGGCCCGGGGCGCTTCAGTGCGCACGAGGCTTTCGAGCGCGCGGTCGAGGGCGACGGCGCGCAGGGGCTGTGGCGCCGGGCCCGGCCCACCGCGCTCTCGCGCGTCGTCCGGCTCGTGAAGTAGACGCGGCGAGACCCGGTCCGGGTGGCCCGCCCCGACAGGTCTTGCGACGGCACGGCGGGCGGCGCATTCAAGGCCTCCCGGCGTCCGCGCGCGAGCGACGCTCCGCGCGGCGGGGGAGGAATCCCATGCGCCCTTCGCCATGGCCCGCCGCGGGCCTCGCTCTCGTCGTCGCCGCGTGCGGTGGAGGAGGCGGCGGCACCCCGGACGCCTCGACCTCGCCGACCACCGGCGCCACCGGCACGACCGCACAGGCGTGCATCGACCACGGCTGGACCGGGCTCACCTACGCCTCGTTCGGCCAGCCGTTCATGGCGAGCTACTGCACGTCGTGCCATTCCACGGCGAGCACGAGCCGCCGCGGCGCTCCCCAGGGCATCGACTTCGACACGCTCGACGGCATCCAGGCGTACGCGGCGGACATCGACCTCGTCACCGGCATGAACATCGCCGGCACGGTGAAGAACACGACCATGCCGCCGCGGGGCCTCCCCGCACCGGTCGACACCGACCGTCAACGGATCTCCTGCTGGATCGCGTACGGGCTGCCGCCGTGAGCGGGAAGCGGCTCCAGCCTCGGCGGAGAGGCTGGAGCCAGACCGCTACTGGATCTCGCCCCGGATCTCGCCGGGCCCGCAGGCAGCGGTGTGGAAGTTCACATAGCCAGCGCCACCGGCCTTGAGCGCCGTCACGAACGCCGCGAAGTCGGGCGGCGCGCCCGTCGCCGCGACGTAGTCGGCGGCGGTGAGGGTCTGTGAGAACGGCGAGGTGAGCGGCGCCTTGAACGGGAGGACGACCGGACCTGCCTTGGTCGAGTCGCCGGAGTGAATGTGCCCCAGCGTGGCGGGACCCGAGAGGCCCGAATAGGTCGCGTCGACCTTGACCGAGGAATTGTCGGCAGCGATGGTGACCGTCGCGGTGCCGGTCGCGCTGGCACCGGCGCTGGTGCACGGCGGCGTCTCGTTGGCGGGGCTCAAGGCCACGGTGAAGGTCTTCGGTTGACTGTTGATCTCGCCCCGGATCTCGCCGGGCCCGCAGGCGGCGGTGTGGAAGTTCACATAGCCCCCGTTACCGGCCTTGAGCGCCGTCACGAACGCGGCGAAGTCGGGCGGCGCGCCGGTCGCCGCGACGTAATCGGCGGCGGTGAGGGTCTGTGAGAACGGCGAGGTGAGCGGCGCCTTGAACGGGAGGACGACCGGACCCGCCTTGGTCGAGTCGCCGGAGTGAATGTGCCCCAACGTGGCGGGACCCGAGAGGCCGGAATAGGTCGCGTCGACCTTGACCGAGGAATTGTCGGCAGCGATGGTGACCGTCGCAGTGCCGGTCGCGCCGGTGCCGGCCGCGGTGCACGGTGGCGTCTCGCTGGCGGGGCTCAAGGGCACGGTGTAGGTGGTCGCCTGATTGTTGTTGTTGTTGTTATCCGAACCGCATCCCATCAGCGCGGCCAGGCCAAGGCAGGACACGACTGATATCGTTCTCACGGCGAGTCTCCCAGGCGTAAAGAGAAGATCGACAGCTCCCCACCGACTTCGGCCGTCAAGCTACCGGGCATGGGTGCCGTCTGCCGCACCGGCTTGGGTAAGGCCAGCCCCGGCAGCCATCTCCTCACAGTCACCTCCTCGGCGCCCGGCCCCCCCGGCCCCCATCGCTCAGGGCGCGAGCCCGGTCGCGATGAAGCACGCCAGCCGCTGGCGGTCGTCGTCGCCGGGGGCGGGCTCGTTGAGGGGGGGCATCTGGGAGTTCCTCACCGACCCCGTCGGATTCATCCCCGCCATCTGGTCGATCTGCTTCGCCCACACCTGCACGCCGGCCAGGCTGTCGAAGTTGTGATCGCTGGGCGCGCCGTGCCGGTCGGGGCCGGACACGGTCGTCCCGTGGCAGCGCGTGCACCAGCTCGAGAAGAACGCCTGGCCGAAGTTCGAGTACGTGAGCGTGTCGAGCGCCACCCCGCCGATGTGCGCCGCGGCGCACTCGGCCGTGGTGGTATGGGTCGAGGGGCCGACGTCCGGCACGTCCCCGGCGTCGGGGTTGCCGGTGCTGCTGCCGGGCTGGAGCGGCCGGGGGTCGCCGCAGGCCGCGAGGAGGAGCGCGGCGGTGAGAACTCTTCGTGTCATGGGGCCGACTCGTAACGGCGGTGGCCCGCGCGGTCCGATCCCAGGTGGTCGCCTCTGCGTCCGCGCGCGCGACCTGTCGTCGAGCGGCGCCGGTGGTTTGCTGAAATAAACGACCGTCCTCCCGCGTGAGAGGGATGAACGTGCCACCCCGCCCGTCCACGGCCGAGACGTTCGCCGGCGCCTTCGTGGCGCCGGCGCGCGTCCTGGCGGCCGCCGCCGAGGCGCGCCGCGCGTGGCCCGCGCTCGCCGCCTCGGTGCTGGCGGCGCTCCTCTTCACGGCCGCGCTCGTGCCGCGCGCGGATCTGGAGGCCGGCGCGCGCGAGGCGCTCGACCGGGCGCCGCCCGAGGTGGCGCAGAAGATGACGCCGCACGAGGTCGACACCGCGCTCTCGCAGGGGCGCAAGCTCACCGCGGTGGCCCTCTACGCGGCTGCCCTCGCCGGCCCGCCGCTCCTGGCCGTCGCCGCGGCGGCGCTCCTCGCGCTCGCCTTCCGCGTCGCGGGGGCGCGCGCCCCGTTCCGCCCGACGCTCGCCGTCGTCGCCTGGGGTGCCCTGCCGCTGGCGCTGCGCGACCTGCTCGCCTTGCCGGCGGTCCTGACGCGCACCGGGATAGCCCCGGCCGGGGCGCGGCTGCTCCTGCCTTCGAGCCTGGCTGCGCTCGCGCCGGACGCCCCCGCACGCGCCCTCCCCCTGCTCGAGGCGCTCGACCTGTTCGCGCTCTGGTCGGCGGCGCTCGTGGCGCTGGGGATGGCAGCGGTCGCCGGCACCTCGCGCACCCGCTCCGCGGCGGTCGTCGCGTTCCTCTTCGCGGCCTCCGTCGCCGTCCGCTTCGCGCTGCCCGGGCTCTTCGGAGGACCCGCCGCCCCATGACCCTCGCCCCCGCGCTCCTGCTCGCGGCGCTCGCCGGCGCGCCGCTCACGCTCGACGACGCGCTGGCCGAGGCGGCGCGGGCGAGCGGCGACGTCGCCCTGGCGCGCGCCCAGCTGGCCGAGGCGGGGATCGACGCCTCGGAGGCCTGGGCGGGCGTCCTGCCGCGCCTCGACCTCACGGTGAGCGCGGGGCACCTCTGGACCGGCGAGCAGCGCACCGCCCCGAGCTTCGGCCTCCCCGCCTTCGTCGGGCCGCCGGCCGACAGCGCCCAGTACGACGGCCGCCTGGATCTGCAGCTTCCGATCTTCGACGGCGGGCGAAACTGGAACGGCATCCGCCGCTCGGCCGCCTCGGAGCGCGCCGCCGCGCGCGCGCTCGACGAGACGCGCCTCGGCGTCGGCTTCGAGACGCTGCGCCGCTTCTACGAGCTGGTGAAGGCACAGGAGAGCCTGCGCGTGCTCGAGGCGACGGTCGCCCGCTCCGAGGAGTTCGTCCGCCGCACCGAGGCGCTCTTCGAGGCGGGTCGGGGCAGCCGCGCCGACGTGCTCTCGGCGGCGGGGAACCTCGGCACCGACCGCATCGCGGTGGAGCAGGGGCGGGCGCGGCTCGCCGCCGCCCAGGCCGACCTCGCCACCGCGCTCGGCCGCGATCGCAGCGAGGACCTGGAGGCGGTCCCGCCCCCGGCGGCGCTCGGCGAGACCGCGCCCGCCACCGCGCCCCCCGAGCCCGAGCTCCTGGCGCTGGCGCGGCGGAGCCGCCCCCTCCTGGCCACGCGCGGGGAGGAGATCCGCGCCGCCGAGCTTTCCCAGGTGGTGGCGCGCGGCGCCTGGTTCCCGTCGTTCGCCGCGCGCGGCGCCTACGACCGGCAGTCGTTCAGCTTCGGCGGCGACTACGGGCTCGTGGGGCAGCCGCAGAAGCAGTACGCGGCCACCGCCGCGCTCGTGCTCAGCTGGAACCTGTACGAGGGTGGCCGGACCCGCGGCGAGGAGCAGCGCGCCGCGGTGGCGACGACGCGGGCGCGCGTGCAGGCAGCGCAGGCCGACACGCAGGTGGCCGCCGAGATCTCTCGCGCGCGCGCCAACCTGATCGCGCTCGGCCGCGCCGCCGCCATCGCCGCCGACAACCTCGCCACCGCCGAGCAGGGCGTCCGCCTGGCGCGCGACCGCCTCGACGCCGGCGTCGCCACCCAGCTCGAGGTGCGCGATGCGTCGCTGAAGCTCACCCAGGCCCAGCTCACGCTCGTCCAGACCCGGATCGACCGGGTGGTCGCCCGCGCCGACCTGTCCCGCGCCGTCGGCGGAGTGCTGTAGCGCCCCCGAGGACCCCATGGAACCCGCCCGCCCCGCCCCCGTGCTCCCGGCCGCGCCCGAGCCCGAGCGCGAGCCGCCGCCGGCGCCCCCGCCGCACCGCGCGCCGCCGCGCGCTCCTCC
>DASTGH010000333.1:0-7062 GCA_035719345.1 Anaeromyxobacteraceae bacterium | reverse complement strand
GGGCCCGAGGTGGAACTCGTGATTGCCGACGGCCATGGCGTCGAGGCCGAGACCGAAGGGCCGGGGCGCGGCGAGGAGCTGCAGCTCGGCCACGCCGTACGTGGCGTTGAAGCCCACGTCGCCCTGGAACACGTCGCCCGCGTGGACGAAGAGCGCGTCGGGTGTCCGGGCTCGCTCGTGCGCGACGACCGTCGCCGCCTTGGCGAGGCCGCCGCGCGTGCCCAGGAAGTGAGCGCCCCGGGGCCCGACCGCCTCGAGGTGCGAGTGGCTGTCGTTGACGTGCAGGATGGTGACGGTCGCGGCGCGCGAGGCGAGCGGCGCGGCGACGAGCGCGGCCGAGGCGAGGGCTCGCACCAGGTGCTGCAGGATCCGCCGGTCCATGCGTCCTCCCGTGTGTGGGGTGTCGTGCTCTGGGATGCGCCTGACGAGTGCCGATGTGACCGGGGCACGAGGCCGCACCCGTCGAGCGGGGCCCGATGGTGCGAGCCGCGGCGCGTCACCGCACGGCGCGCGCGGTACACTCTCCGCCATGAGCGAGCCTCGGGCGGACGGGCGCGGCGTCCTCGTCGTCACCGGCGGATCGCGCGGCATCGGCGCCGCCGTGGCGCGCCGGGCGGCGGCGGACGGCTTCGACGTCGCCATCGGCTACGCCGAGCGGCGCGACGCGGCGGAGGAGGTGGCGCGCGAGGTGACGGCCGCCGGGCGCCGGGCGGTCGCGCTCCGGGCCGACGTCGCCGCCGAGGAGGAGGTGGTCGCGCTCTTCGCGGCCGCCGAGCGCGAGCTCGGGCCCCTGGCGGCGCTCGTCAACGCGGCGGGGGTGACCGGCGGCTTCTCGCGCGTGGCCGACGTCGGCGCCGGCGCCGTCGCGCGCGTGCTCACCGTCAACGTGGGCGGCACCCTCCTCTGCTGCCGCGAGGCGGTCCGGCGCCTCTCCACCGCGCGCGGCGGGCCGGGCGGCGCCATCGTCAACCTCTCCTCGGCCGCGGCGCGCCTGGGCGGCGCCGGCGAGTGGGTGCACTACGCCGCGTCGAAGGGCGCGGTCGATGCGCTCACCCGCGGGCTGGCGCGCGAGGTGGCGGCGGAGGGCATCCGCGTCAATGCCGTCGCGCCGGGGCTGGTCGACACCGAGCTGCACGCCGCCGCCGGCGCGCCCGACCGCGTCTACCGCCTGGCCGCCACCATCCCCATGCAGCGCCCCGGCACGCCCGAGGAGATCGCCGAGGCGGTGGCCTGGCTCCTCTCCCCGGCGGCCTCCTACGTCACCGGCGCGGTGCTCGACGCGACCGGAGGGCGCTGACGCGCGCTCAGCGCGGGTCCCAGAGCCAGCCCAGCTTGAAGTTCGGGTGGACGAGATAGCCGGGGTAGGCGGCCAGGTCGAACGCCGCCTCCCACTGGCGCCACGCCAGGACGCGCAGGCCGGCGTGGATCGAGGCGGTGGTGACGACGCTCGTCAGCACGACGCCGTCGCTCGTCACCCGGAAGCGCCCGTCGTGGTACGCGACGCCGGCGCCGGCGAACGGCGTCCAGCGCGCGCCCCACAGCTGGAGCGCGTAGCCGACGAGGACGTCGCCGCCGAGGAGCGTCGACTCGAGCGTGTCCTTCGTGTTCGGATCGGTGACCGGGCTCTTGGAGAAGCCGTGGGCGGCGTAGCCGCGGATGCCCGCGGAGAGCGGGCCGCCGGGCGCCCAGGCCACGCCCGCCTCCACCGCGCCGTAGTTCGTGCTGACGTCCGCGACCGTGACGGGCGGGATGTAGGTGAGCCCCACGAACGGCCGCACCGCGCCCGCGGGCGGGAGCCCGAGCAGGAACCGCGGCCGGGGAAAGGCGATCGTGTGGTCGGAGGCGGTGAGCTGCGTCTTCCCGCCGGTGGTGCCGTCGATCTCCGGGATCCCGATCACCTCGATGCCGAGCGAGAGCTGCCACGGCTCGAGCGCGCCGGGCGGCTCGGCCGGCGGCAGGTCGAGGAGCAGCCCGTGGATGTCGATGAGCCGCTGCTGCTGCTCGTACATGGTCTGCGCGGCCGCGGGCGCGGCGGCGCAGGCCAGCGCCAGCACGGCGGCCGCGCGGCGGATCATCTCGGGGCCCGGGCCAGGCCGGCCATGAACACGCCGGTCGTGTCGAACCCCGCGTAGTACATGTTCCAGGTGGTGCCGTCGAGGAAGACGGCCGGCGTGGTGAGGCCGCCCGAGTCGAACGCGCCCGCGGCGCCGGCGACGACCGCCACGTTGGCGGTGCCACCCGCCGGCGTCTTCACCCAGGTGATGCCGTCGTTCGACTCGGCGTAGGCGATGACCCCGCCGCTCGGGCCGCCCAGCGCCGCCGGCGCCGAGCACGCGCGGTACCACATGCGGTACAGGCTCGCGCTCTCCTTCACCACGGTGGGCTGGTAGGCGCAGGCGGCGTCGACGCTGCCGGGCGCGCCGATGTCGAGCACGGAGCCTCCCACCTGCTTGCCCGGGACCTTGGTCCAGTGGCGCGCGTCGTTCGAGGTGGCGAGCGCGACGCGCCACGTGTTCGTGCTGTCGTTGGCCGAGTAGTACAGCTTGTACTGGTCGCCGTCCTTCAGGACCCAGACGTAGCCGACCTGCTGCGCGTCGATGGAGCCCGTCGCCCCGAGCGGCAGCTCGCTCCCATCCGGCCCGTCGCCGTCGTAGGGGGCGTCGTGGCCGCGCGTCCAGTGCACGCCGTCGATGGACTGCGCGTACCCGATGCGGCGGTTGTCGGCGAGGCGCCCGGGACCGTTCGGGAGGCGGCAGTCGTTGAAGGGCTTGGTGCTGCCGTTGTACCACATGCGGTACACCGTCCCGTCCTTCAGCACGAACGGACGGTACGTGAGGTACGAGTCGAAGCGGGCGGCGTCCCCGTTGTCGAGGATGGCCCCGCCGGTCCGGTCGCCGGGGACGCGCTGGAACGAGACGCCGTCCTGCGACTGCGCCAGCCCGATGCGCCAGTGCGCGACGTTGATGCCCGGGCAGATGCCGTTCCCGCTCGAGTCGGCACCCCCGTAGTAGAGCGAGGTCACACCCGCGTCGCGGAACGCGCTCACGGTGAAGTTGCCGACCTCGTCGAACGCCCCCGACGCACCGGGCGCCGCCAGGATCGATCCCGCGGCGCCGGTGGGCGAGGTCACCTTCTGCCACGCGAGCGGCGTGAGCTCCGCGGTGTTGGCGGAACAGGCCGCGCACACGGCCAAGACGGCGGCGGCGAGCGGGCCGCTCGATGGACGCTTCGCTGACATGTCGAGGCCCCGGGGCGCCGGGCTCAGTACCCGCCGCCGGACTGGACGCTGTTGCTGACGGCGATGGTCCCCGAGAACGCGGCGACGCCTTGCTTGGTGCCGTCGCTGTACGGGCAGTTCTGCACCGTCGTGAACTTCGCCGTCGCCGAGGCGCCCGGCTGGATCCCACCGGGGCTCGTCGGGCATCCGGTGCCCTGGATCTCGATGTCGTGCTGCACGCTGTCGTTGTTGGTGAACGTCACCGTGCCCTGCGGCAGCACGCAGGCGTTCTGCGGCGACATACCGGTCGACGTGATGGTGATGCTGAACGAGTCGGAGGGCGTGCAGGTCTGCCCGCTACTCCCTCCGCTGCCCCCGCACGCCACGACCGCAGCGCCCGCCACCGCGAGCACAAGACGAGATCTCGACACGTTTCACACCTCCGAGCCTTGTTCGATGGCGCCGGGCGCGTCCAGTTGCACGACCCGGCCGAGGGGCGTGCCATCTCCGGGATCGGATGCGCGCATCCGGATCGGCACCGTATGGGCGGTGGGCCGCGCCTTGACGACGCGGTCGCACGACAGAGGCGCCCACAGGCGCGGGGGTTTTCGGCGTTGCAGCGCCCTTCGCAGGTGGCGCGAACCTTGCTTTTGCCACAGCGCGTCACCCACGAGACCCCCATGACCACCCGCGGCTCCTCCCTGCTCCCGGTTCCGCTCGCGCTCGCCGCCGCCACGGCGGGCCTGGCGCTCGGCATCGGCGCGTACGCATTCGACTACGCGAAGGGCTCGTCCTACCTCGGCAACGACCCTGCCACCTGCGCCAATTGCCACGTCATGGCAGCCCACTACGCCGGCTGGCAGGCCGCGCCGCACCACCGGGTCGCGACCTGCAACGATTGCCACACCCCGGCCGGCTTCCCGATGAAGTACGTCGTCAAGGCGACGAACGGCTGGCACCACTCGATGGCCTTCACGCTCGGCGGGTATCCCGACGTCATCCGCGCGCGGCCGCAGTCGAGCGAGGTCGTCGAGGCGAACTGCCGGCGCTGCCACGGCGACCTCGTCGACAACGTGGCCCACGGCGAGGGCGTCGCCTGCGTCCGCTGCCACGCCTCCGTCGGCCACCTCCGCTGATCTCGAAGCTTCTTCCTCGCCGTACGGCTCGACCTAGAAGGGAGCACCGCATGTCCCCCGAGAACCAGGCCCCGAAGAAGCGCGGCCTCCTCATCGCGCTCGTCGCGGGCGTCTTCGCGCTCGTGGCGCTCGGCGCCGCCGCGCTGCTCGTCAACATCGCCGAGCGCAAGAACGAGGCGAGGCACGCCTACGTGAAGCTCGCCGAGGTGACGGAGAACGACGTCGATCCGGCGAAGTGGGGCACGAACTGGCCCCGCGAGTACGACGCCTACAAGCGCACGTCCGAGCCGACCGCCACCAAGTACGGCGGCGCCGCCGGCGCCAGCGAGGGCCAGCCCGCGCCGCAGAAGGCGGAACGCGATCCCTGGCTGAAGCGCGTCTTCGCCGGCTACCTGTTCGCGGTCGACTACCGCGACCGGCGCGGCCACGCCTACATGCTCTTCGACCAGGAGGCCACGAAGCGCAACGTGCCGGCGGAGAACAAGCAGTCCGGCAACTGCCTCCACTGCCACGGCTCGATCATGCCGCTCTACAAGAAGCTGGGGAAGGAGGCGGCGCCGAACGCCCCCGAGGCGGAGCAGATCCAGGCCGGCCTGGTGAAGGTCTCGGAGATGAGCTACTGGGACGCGCACAAGGAGCTGGAGAAGCTCTCCGGCGGGAAGGCGCACCCGGTCTCCTGCGTCGACTGCCACGACTCGCAGTCGATGGAGGTGCGCGTGACGCGGCCGGCGTTCATCGCCGGGCTGCAGAAGCTGGCCGCCTCCGGCGCCGACGTCCCGCACCTGCCGTCGATCGAGAAGTGGCGCAAGGGCGGGCGCGCCAAGGCCTACGACCCGAACCTCGACGGCACCCGCCAGGAGAAGCGCTCCTACGTCTGCGGCCAGTGCCACGTCGAGTACTTCTGCGGCAAGGGCATGACCATCTTCTTCCCCTGGGCCGAGGGCCTGAAGGTGGAGCAGATGGAGCACCTGTACGACACGACGCAGGTGAAGGGGAAGCGGTTCAAGGACTGGACCCACGCCGAGACGGGCTTCGAGGTGCTCAAGGCGCAGCACCCGGAGTTCGAGGTGTGGAGCATGGGCATCCACGCCCGGAGCGGCGTGGCCTGCGCCGACTGCCACATGCCCTACAAGCGCGAGGGCGCGCAGAAGATCTCGGACCACTGGGTGCGCAGCCCACTGCTCCAGCCGAGCCGCTCCTGCGCCCAGTGCCACCCGGCGTACGGCGATGACGAGCTCAAGGCGCGGGTCACGGCCATCCAGGACCGCCACTTCGCGCTCCTCACCCGCGCCGGCAACGCGGCGGTGCAGATGATCGACGCCATCGTGGCGGTGCGGAAGCCGTACGACGACAAGGCGCGCGACGGTGCGGTCGCGGCGGCGAAGGCGAAGCTGGAGAAGGACGAGGCCTTCCAGAAGCTCCCGAAGGAGGAGCAGGACAAGAAGATGGGCGCCGAGGTGAAGGCGAACCTGCTCACCGCCTGGCGCGAGGTGATCGAGAAGACGCCGGCGCTGCAGGAGCTGGAGAACCTCCAGCGCGCCGCGCAGTGGCGCCTCGACTACGTCGCAGCCGAGAACTCGATGGGCTTCCACGCGCCGCAGGAGCTGGCGCGCATCCTCGGCGAGTCGATCGACCTGTCGCGGCAGGCGCAGCTCAAGGCGATGCAGCTCGGCGGGACGACCCTCGCGGCGGCCGCGCCGGCCAGCCCGGCGGTCGTGCCGGCGGCGATGAAGAAGTGAGCTGAACCGCGCGCGGCGAGAGCCGCGCGGATCCGGCCCTCTCCCCTTTTCTCCCCCGCCGCGAGGCGGGGGAGGGTCGGGGTGAGGGCGGGATGGCTGTGTTGCACGCAGGCCGCGCCTCGGTGATGGATCCGTCGCATGCGCGCCGTCCTCTTCGAAGCCTTCCAGCGCCGCCCTACCGTCGAGACCGTCCCCGACCCCGCTCCCCCGCGCGACGGCGTCGTGCTCCGCGTCGGCGCGACCGGCATCTGCCGCAGCGACTGGCACGGCTGGATGGGGCATGACTCCGACGTCAAGCTCCCGCACGTCCCCGGACACGAGCTCGCGGGCGAGGTGGTCGCCGCCGGGCCCGACGTCCGGCGCTGGCGCCCGGGGGCGCGCGTCACCCTGCCCTTCGTCTGCGGCTGCGGGGCCTGCCCCGAGTGCGCCAGCGGGAACCCGCAGGTGTGCGACCACCAGTTCCAGCCGGGCTTCACGCACTGGGGCTCGTTCGCCGAGTACGTCGCCATCGCCCACGCCGACCTCAACCTGGTGGCGCTCCCGGCGGCGCTCGACGACGTCACCGCGGCGAGCCTGGGCTGCCGCTTCGCGACCTCGTTCCGCGCGCTCGTCCAGCAGGCCGAGCTGCGCGCCGGCGAGTGGCTCGCCATCCACGGCTGCGGCGGCGTGGGGCTCTCGGCGCTCGCCATCGCGCGAGCCCTCGGCGCGAGCGTCGTCGCCGTGGACGTCGACGACGACAAGCTGCGCGCCGCCTCGGCGCTCGGCGCCGACGTCGTGGTGCACGCCCGCCGCGTGCCCGACGTCCCCGCGGCGGTGAGGGAGGCGACCGGCGGGGGCGCCCACGTCTCCATGGACGCGCTCGGGCACCCCACCACCTGCTTCGACTCGGTCCGCTGCCTGCGCAAGCGGGGCCGCCACGTCCAGGTCGGCCTCCTGCTGGCCGGCGACCGCCATCCTCCGATCCCCATGG
>DASTGH010000332.1:0-2086 GCA_035719345.1 Anaeromyxobacteraceae bacterium | reverse complement strand
CAGGCCACCGTGAGCAGCGCGAGGGTGACGGAGAACAGCGTGCCCGTCGCACGGGTGTCACGGACCGGGGCAGGCACAGCCGGGTGTTTGCCGGCAGCGCGCGGTTCGTCCCGGACCTTTCAGGGCGTGCGGAATGCCGCGATGCGCTCGCGCTTGCGCGCCTCGGCCCTCAGGTACGACTCGCGGCTGGGTCCGCCGATGGTCGGATCGTCCTCGCGATCGAAGATCCGCCCTCACCCCGGCCCTCTCCGGGCTGTAGGCGCGTACGCGCCAACAGCCCTTCTCCGCCAGGGTTCGGCCGACGTTCGCCGGCCGAACCACACGGGAGAGGGGGATCCGCCGCCGACCTCCAAGACCTCGTCCCGCTCCCTCGTCCCCGCTCCCTCGTCCTCGTCCTCGTCCCCGTCCCCGTCCCCGTCCCCGACCCCGTCCTCGATTGCGACTTTGGGATAACGGCGAACCCCGCAGCGCCCTCTCCCGCGCCACGCGGGAGAGGGCCGGTGTGCCGCGCCTTCCGTGCGGGTGAGGGCGCGTGCCGCGGGCACCGCCTGCCGCGCGCACCTCGGTGCGGCAGCAGCTACCACCGCCTCGACCGCTTGCGCGTCAGCGACTTGCCGCCACCGGGAACCTTGCCCGTGCCACGGCCGCCGTTCCGCCGCGGACGCTCCCCGGCGCCGCTCGCGCCGCTCGCGCCGAACGACTTCACCATCTCGTCCTGCCCGGACGTGGAGGTCTGCACGCCGGCCTTCCTCAGCAGCACCGCCGCGTCGGCGTCGATCATGCTGCTCGCGCCGCGGGTCGCGCCCTTGCGGAAGCTCGTCCGGAACGCGGAGCTGGCCTGGTACGCGGCGCCGTCGGCCACCGACCCGAGGATCCGCTCGCACGCCTCGGCGGCGGCGTCGCGGCCGCGGGAACGGAGCGAGCCGAGCAGCGCGTGCACGATGCGCTGCGCCTCGCGGAAGTCGCCGCTCCTCGCCCGCACCTCCGCGTCGATCTGCGCGCGCACGAGCTGCGCCAGCGCGACCACCTGGTCGACCTCCACCGTCGCCGCCACCTGCTCCTGGCCGGCGAGGACGCGCTCCACCTCGACCGGCAGCTCGAACCGCTCCTCGCGCGACCGCCTCGTGTCGGCGTCCACCACGACGTACCGGCCCTCGACGAGCGCCACCGGGGCTCGCCCGGGCGCGGCCGTCGCGTCGAGGTGCACCCCGAGCACGACGTGCCGGACTTCCTCCGAAAGCACGTCCGGGATGCGGATCCGGACCGCGCCACCCTCCTCGCGCGCGTCCACGTCCGACACCACGTCCACGAGGCGCGCCCCCGCCGCCGGCCGGACCACGAGCTCCACGTCCCGCGCGTACGTGGACAGCAGCCCGCCCAGCTCGCGCGCGAAGGCGGCGAGCGCGTCCTCGGGGTTCCGGACGAACGCGTAGTTCCCCTTCCCGCGCGCGGCCAGGTCGCGCAGCAGCTCCTGGTCGGCGTCCTCGCCGTAGCCGAACGCGGACACCGTCGCCTCGCCGAGGTGCGCCTCGAGGAGGGGCAGCAGCTCCGACCCCTTCGTCGCGACGCCCACGTTGGGGAGACCGTCGGTGAACATGATCACCCGCTTCACCATCCCGGCGGGCACCTGCGCCCGCGCCGCGTGCTCCAGCCCGGCGAGCAAGCCGCCCGCGAAGTTCGTCGAGCCCTGCGGCTCGAGCTGGCCCACCGCCGCCTTGAGCGCGTCCTTCCTCGCCTGCGCCATCTCGAGCGGCGGCGCGAGCGTCGCGACCTCGTCGGTGAACGTCACGACGCCGCACAGGTCGCCGGGCGCGAGGTGGTCGATGAGCTTCAGGACCGACTGCTTCGCGTGGTGGAGCTTCGGTCCCTGCATCGACCCCGAGACGTCGATCACCGGGATGATGCAGACCCGGGGTCGCTGCTCCTGCCAGCGGAGGCTCGGCGCCTCCAGGGAGGCGACGAGGTGGAGATCCCTGGACTGGTCGAAGCGGACCTTGTCATGGGTGAGGCGGGCGGTCGTTTTCATGCCCGCAACCGTACGGGAGCGACGGACACGCCCGGCGCGCCCGCCCCGGAGCCGCCGCCC
>DASTGH010000331.1:0-12352 GCA_035719345.1 Anaeromyxobacteraceae bacterium | reverse complement strand
ACGAGAGACCGAATGCCTGAGTCGCGGCGTTCATGAGGCGGCACCAACGAAGGCTTACTGCGCGGAACCGTGATCGGTACATCCTCCGCTGTCGCCCGCCTCGGACGAGGCCATCCTCATGGCTCCAGCGCCTTTGAGATCCACGCGCGGAGGACGCGCGCGTCGCCGGAACTCATTTTCGCAGCCTCGCGCCAGCGGTTCACCGCCTCGGCTCGCCGTCCGTCGAGGAATGTGGCGTCGCTTCGCCAGCCACGAGGCGAACACTCACTCCGTCTGCCGTACACTGCTCCAGACGCGAGACCCACGGCGCGGCGCGGCTATGGCAGGTGAGGGTACTGGAGACGGCTCATCTCGACCACGGGACGAAGACGGGGCGAACCCTACAGGGCTACGACTCCGCACCGCGGGCACGGCAAAGGTTCCGCCCCTCTCGGCGGAGGGCTCACGTCTCGATGAAGCAGACGCTCCCGGCACTCGATATCTCGGAACCGATCGCGCGAGAGGTCAGCATGGAGATTCCGACTCTCACGACGGAGCGCCTCGTCCTGCGGCCATTTCGCGCCGGCGACCTCGACGCGCACGCCGCGATGAACGCGGACCCCAGCGTCATGCAGTACATCGGCGAGGTACAAGACCGCGCTACCGCGTTTCGCGGCATGTGCGCGTACATGGGCCACTGGTACTTCTTCGGCTTCGGTCCGTGGGCCGTGGAGGAGCGCGCCTCGGGCGCTTTCGTGGGGCGCGCGGGTCTCACGCGGTTCGAGCCCTGGACCGACGTCGAGGTCGCCTATGCCCTCGTTCGCTCGGCCTGGGGAAAAGGGTACGCGAGCGAGTTGGCCGCGCGGTCGCTGCGGTACGCGCACGAGGTCGTCGGCGCTCGCGGCGTGGCGAGCCACATCCTCCTCGGAAACGTTGCCGCCGTGCGTGTGGCGGAGCGGCTCGGCGCGAAGTACGCGTACGACGCGGACGTGCAGGTGAAGAACACGCCCGTTCGCGTGTACGTGTATCCGGATCCGCGGGTGTGATCCGGCGCGGGACGAATCATACCGGCAGGAACATTCGCCGGAGCAAGGCCACGTACCGTTCGTCGCTTCGCAGCCGACGAAGGAGCGGGTCATCCCGCACGTCGCAGAGCGGAAAGTCGTGCTGGGCGAATGCGCGCTCGAGCCACTCGAACGCCTCGTCCGCCTCGCCCCGCCACGCATGGACCTCCGCCACCCGGTACGGTACTTCGCGCCCGAACCTCGCGACGAGCGCGTCGAGCGCGGCCTGCGCCTCCTGCCGGTGCCCGAGATCGTGCTCGGCGAGCCCGATCGCCATCAGGCGAAAGCGCTCGTCGCCGCAGTCACGAGCGGCGGTGAGGGCCTCGGCGGGCCGTCGCTCGACGAGGAAGGAGAGGGCGCGCATCGCCGCCACCGCGTCGAACTCGGGCGCGATCTGGAGCGCGCGCTCGAGCGCCACCCGAGCCGCGCGCGCGTCGCCTCCGTCGAGCTGGTACCACCCCAGGCTCGCCCAGGCGAGCGCATCGCGCGGGTCGGCGTCGATCGCCCGCCGCGTGACGTCGATGGCCGCCTCCCTCCTGCCCGAGACGCTGAGCAGGGCCGCCTGCAGTCGCAGGCCCCAAGGTGCGCAGGGCTCGAGCGAGAGCCCCTCCTCGACGTCGCTCCGCGCCCTGTCCCAGTCCCAGTCCGCGAGCCGCACGCGAGCGCGCGCCAGGAGCGAGCCCGGGAACTTCGGCGAGGCCTTGACGGCGCGCTCGGCCGCGGTGCGCGCGCGACCTTCCACGTCGTCGAATCCCGGAACCCTGGTGGCACCGAGCCGCCAGAGCCATGCGAGGGCGTGGGACAGTCCGGCCCATGCCGGTGCGAACGCCGGGTCGATCTCGAGCGCGTCCTCGAACGCGGTGACCGCCCGGCGCAACCCATCGATGGTCCCGCGCGCGAGGAACTGCCGCCCGGTGAGATGATGTTCGTAGGCGTCCGCGTGGGCGGTCCGGGGCTCGTCTCCCGCGGTCGCGAAGAGCCTGAGGTTCATCGCGTCCACCACCGCGCGGGCCACCTCGTCCTGGACGTCGAACACTCCCGCGAGCGTCCGGTCGTACGAATCCGACCACAGGGTCGTCTCATCGGTAGCGTTCGTGAGGTGTGCGTTGATCCGGACGCGAGCGCCGTCTCGCCGGACGCTGCCGTCGAGCACGGCCCCGACGTGGAGCTCCCGCCCGATCTCCGCGACGGTGGCACCCCTGCCCTTGAACGAGAACGAGGAAGCCCGGCCGATGACCCGCAGACCGCGGACGCGGGCCAGGGTGTTCAGGATCTCCTCCGCGACGCCCTCGGCCACGTGCTCCTGGTCGCGGGCAGGGCTCAAATCGACGAACGGAAGCACGGCCACCGACGGCTGCGCCGATCGCGGCGAGGGGCGCGCGACGTGCCGCACGGCGACCGGCGAGGCGAGGAGAGCGGCCGGCGCGGCGGCGAGGTCGGCCGCGATCGGCGCCAGCGCCTCGACGACGCGGGCGCCATCCCGCGGCCGCCGCACGGGCGCCTTCTCCAGCATCCGCGCGACCAGACGGGCGAGCGCCGGCGACGCCGGGATGTCGAGCGAAGGCGCGGGCTCGGGCCCATCCAGCCAGGGATCCTCGCGGTCCGAGAACGGGAGCTTCCCGGAGAACATCCTGAAGAGGAGCACGCCGAGCGCGAACACGTCCGTCCGTTCGTCCTCGGGGGCGTCCTGCCACTGCTCCGGGGCCATGTACGCCGGCGTGCCTCCAGCGGCGCGCCGACGCCCGAAGGCGTGGGCCATGCCGAAGTCGAGGATGGTGGCCGGCCCGTCGAGGCACAGCATCACGTTGGACGGCTTGAGGTCCCGGTGGACGACGCCCTCTCCATGCGCGGCTTCAAGCGCGCGGGCGATATCCGTCGCGATCCGCACCGCCTCGGGGAGCGGCACGGGGCCTTCGGCGAGACGCTCCTGGAGCGTCCGCCCGTGCAGGAGGCCGAAGACGAGGAACGGGCCGCGGTCACAGCGGCCGGCGTCGAGCAGGCGCACGATGTTCGGGTGGACGAGGCGCGCGATCGCCTCGGCCTCGCGGGCGAGCTGTCCCTCGCCGGAGCGGCCCTTCCCCGGTCGGATGAGCTTCAGCGCGACGTGGTGGGCGCCCGCGCCGATCGCTTCGTACACCGTCCCAAAAGATCCTCGGCCGAGTTCGCGTACGACCTCGAACGTGCCGATGACGGTCCCTGGTGCGACCGCGACCGGTTCCGGTGCCTCGGGTTCCGGCGCTGCGGCGATCTCCCGGAGCAGTGCCGTGAGCGCGCCCGTGGCGATCGTCGGCTCGGGATCGGCAGGAGCGCGCGCCATCCTCGCCGGAATGGTGCCGGTCCGTGGCCGACGCAGCACGGCTCTTCGCGTCCTCACCCCAGGGGGGCGCCCTCGGTGGCACCTGAACCGTCAGGCGGCCCGGCACATACTCGGACACACGGTTGAGCTTGACGAGCGCGTGCGCGATCTGCTGGCTGCCGGGCGGTTCTCGGCGGCGGCGGACGTGATCATGCGCGAGCTCGGCTCGTTCGTGCGCCGATACTTGCGGTCGATCCTTCGAGACGACGCGGATGCGGACGAAGCCTTCTCGAGCTTCGGAGAGGCACTGGTGCGGGGTCTCGTGCAGTTTCGAGGCGAGTCCGCCGTGAAGACCTGGGTCCTGAGGCTCGCGGTCCACGAGGCCTACGACGTGCGCACCACGCCGTGGCGGCGACGCACGAGGCGTCTCGGAACCGCGGAGGCCTCGGCGCTCGCGGACGAGGTCCGGGGCTCGACTGCGCCGCGGCTGGAGCGACACCGGCTCGCCGTGGATCGCCTCCGCGAACACCTCGCGCCCGAGGATCAGGCCCTGCTCGTCATGCGCGTCGACCAGGAACTATCGTGGGCAGAGATCTCGGACGTGCTGGCGGGCGCCGGAGAGGAGGTCAGCCCGGCGGCACTCAGCAAGCGTTACGAGCGGATCCGCAAGAGGCTGGGGGACCTGGCGACGCGCGGCGGTCTGCTGGAGTGAGTCGGGCGAGTGGGCATTGCATCAGGGTGACCCCTGCCATGCCTCGCCCTCGTCGCGGCAGTCCGACACCCCGCGCCAGCCAGCCCCGTCGAGCGCCACCATCTGGACCCGACCGATCGGGAAGGGTGGCCTGGCGCGGTGCGCGGCGAGCCACGGAGGGAGAGCTTCGAGCTGGAACCGGGGCTCGACCTGCAGGACGTCGGGTGACCACTGGTGGTGGATTCGTGGCGAGCGCACCGCCTCCGCCGGCGTCCGTCCGCCCTCGATCATCTCGCGCACCACCCACGCCACGGCGGTGGGGATGCTGGTCCCACCAGGAGAGCCGAGCACGGCCGCGAGGCCCCGTTCGTCGTAGACGAATGTCGGGCTCATGCTCGAGAGCGGGCGCTTCCCGGGGGCGGGCGCGTTGACCGCCGTACCGGCCGGCCCGGGTGCATTCGGTCCAGCGACCTCGAAGTCATCCATCTCGTCGTTGAGCAGGACTCCCGTTCCCGGGACGACAAGCCCCGATCCGAACGGGATGTTGATGGACAGCGTCATCGCCACCGCCATTCCTTCCCGGTCGATCACGGAGACGTGCGTGGTGTGCGTACCCTCGCGCTGCGCCCCGTCGGCCGACAGCGCGAGGGCGCCGTCGGCCGTGACGAGAAGGGCATGCTCCCGCGCGTGGTCGGCGGAGGCGAGCCGGTCGACGGGCACGTCGACGAACTCCGGATCCCCGAGCAGCGCGGATCGATCGCGGAAGGCCAGCCGCGACGCCTCGGTCCACAGGTGGAACGCGTTCGCGCGCGGAAGGCGCTCGCGGAGCTGTTCGTAGGTCTGCAGGAGGTCGAGGACGACGAGGCCGCCGGCCGGCGGGCCGACGCTCACGATGCGATGCCGGAGGAAGCGGCCGGTCACGACCGGTCGCTCGACGACGGCGGTGGTGAGGAGGTCGCGTCGGGAGATGCGGCTGCCCTGGGACGCGACGAACGCGACCATGCGTTCGCCGAAGATGTCCGCCCACGACGCGGGGTGATCGGTGTTCGTCAGCGCCCGCAGGGTTCCGGCGAGGTCGGGTTGACGGAGGATCCAGCCGGGCAGGGGGCACATCGCGCCGAGCCGGGTCAGGAAGAGGCGGCGTGCCTCGGGGTCGCCCCGGAGCGCGCCCCAGCGCAGCCAGCACCGGGCCACGTACTCACGGCCGATGGCGATGCCGTCGCGTGCCGCGGCGGCCGCCGGCGCCGCCAACCTGGAGAGTGGCAGGCGCCCGGAGCGACGGTGCAGTTCGACGAGCCCGGGCCAGAGCGCGGGGACGGCGACCGCGAGCGCACCGTCCCGGAGCGCCCTCGGGTTCGCGTGGACGGCCGCTCGCAACTCGCCGGTGTCGACGGCGAGTGGTGCGCGCTCCCGGAAGTCCAGGGCGACGTCGCGTCCGGTCGCCGGATCGTGGAGCAGCGCAAAGCCGCCGCCTCCCAGCCCCGAGTTCCCCGGCTCGGCCACCGCGAGCATCAGGGCGGCGGCCACCGCGGCATCCGCGGCGGTCCCGCCCGCCATGAGCACGTCGGCGGCAGCGCGTGTCGCGAGCGGGTGGCTCGTCGCGACGGCGGAGGTGGCTCCGGGCGGCAGTGCCGCCGCGACCGCCGGGCGACCGCACGAGTTGCGCCACGGGAACTCGCGCACGTACCAGGCGAGGCCCCCGGTCCCGCCGAGGACGATCGCCAGCCCCAGCCCGATCCTGGTCAGACAGCGTCGCATGGAGCACCTCCTGCGGCGCGAGCGGTCACTCGACGCGAAGGAGACCGCGTCGCCGCCCGGTCGCCGCGTCGACGGTGTTCACCGCGCGGAACAGGCGCTCCGTCGGCACGAGCCAGCGTCCGTACCGCTCGTTCACGTCGAGCACGAGGACAAGATCGCGATCGGGCAGGTAGCCACCGATCGGAGAGTGGTGGCCACCGCCACGCCCGAACAGTGGCGCGCGCGAGAAGTTCGCGACGTAGCGGAGGGCGGGATCGTTTGCACGGGCGATCTCGTGCCGGAACGCCTCGAAATCGAGGTCGCGCAGGACGGTGACGGCGCGCCCGGTCTTGTTCCGGATGAGCTCGGCTTCCTCGTCGAGCGTGAGCCCACCCCACACATACCCGAGGATGGTCCGGAACCCGGTGCCCTCGAGCACGTGCTCCTGCTCGTCGGAGGACCCGAGCGATCGCTCCACGTTCACGGCCGTGGCCGGCCCGCAGAAGCTGCCGTTCCGCTGATACGTGAACCCACCGCTGGCGTACGCCGCGGCGGCTGGCAGCGCCATGGAGCGGTCGAGGAGACCGGCGTCCTGGTACGTTGGGTCCTGCTCGATCGAAGCAAACCCGGCGGGGGTTGCTGCACTGCCTCGCCCCGAGCGCGCGGCGATGACGACCGTTCCGCCGAGCACGACTGCGATCCCTGCAGACTTGAGCAGGCGCGCGCGTGAGCGGTGGGAGGGAACTGGCGAGCTCTGCAGCGATTCCATGGCGACTCCGTACAGTGGCCCGGTGCATCCGCCGGCAAGAACATGGACTCTCCTCTGGCTGATCCTCGACGCGCGGCGACCCAACGAGGGCCCGCGCCACCGCGGAGCACGGTCAGCGATGAACGGCAGTACTGGAGATGCTCGGGTCGGGCGGATCCCACACGAGCGAAGAGGCCCCGTGTTCGGGATGACCGCTCGCCTGTCACTGCGGTTACGAGTCCCTGGCTCGATGCGCGTGATCACGGCCATCAGGAGCTACCGGGACCCCGGACACTTCACTTGTCGTTAACTGAGCGGAGAGTTGAATATCCTAGCCCCTCAGACGCAAGTGGGATGTGACCAGACTCCGTCTCGACTGCCATGCCGGCGCGAGCAGCCCGAGGATCACGGAGTCCTGGATCTCGCCATTCACATGGTACCGCTCGCGCAGCAGGCCTTCGCGGACGAAGCCGAGGCGCTCGCAAACGCGCAGCGACGCCTCGTTCCGCGGGTCGACGTCGGCCTCGAGCCGGTGCAGGCCGCGCTCGTCGAACGCGTGCGCGACGAGCGCACCCACGGCCTCGCCCGCGTAGCCGCGGCCCCACTGCTCCGGATGCAGCGCGAAGCCGATCTCGGCGCGCCGGTGCGTCCGGTCGATCCGGAAAAGCGTCGCCGTGCCGACGACGCCCGGCGCGTCGCGGCGCTCGATGCCCCATTGGTACAGCGCATCTTCGCGCGCGAGTCGCTCGACGTCGTCGCGCAGCGCCGCGGCCGCGGCGACGTCGGCGAGCGGGCCCGAGCTCCAGAAGCGCATCACCCGTAGGTCCGAGAAGATCGCGTACAGCGCGGCCACGTCGCCGGGGTCGAGATGACGCAGGCGCAGGCGGGTCGTCGTCAGCGTCGGCAGTCGATCCATCGATGCGGGTCCTCCCGTCACCGCCGCGGGCGCACGCGCGCCGTGGGCTCGGCCTCGCACGGACCCTTGCGACCCACGGTACGTCGATCCGCGGACCACGGCGCCGCTTGCGAAGCGCACGGCGGGGGCGCAAGCTCGTCGGCGCCCTGCCCCAATAATGTTGAAGAGTTACTTGGAGTGACGTTATCGTGCCCGAACCACGGGTGGAATGTCTGGCCTGCCAGAGGAGACCCGGGCGCCTCTGGCCGGCTAGCCCAGCGCCTCCTGTGGCCGGCTTTCCCCCTTGAGCGAAGCTCGTCGCGGATACCTCGACGAACGTCCGCTTCATCAGGTTCGCGGGGCGCAACCCTCATTGCGAGCCGGAGAGGAACTCGTCGACCGCGGACAGCGGCACGCGGATCTGGAGCCCGACTCGCCGGTGCCGCAGTTGCCCAGACTTCACGAGCGCGTACACCGTCGCGCGGCTCACCTTGAGCCGGGCTGCCACCTCGGAGGGCCCGATCCAGTCCTCGACGCCCCCTTCCGAGCCGCGCCACCGGCGCGCCAAACGGCGTCGCTTCCGGTGGGAGCGTCGCCTCGCCATGCGATCCGGCATCGGAGCGAGGTCCAGCAAGATCAGCGGGCTGTGTCGCGGTGCCACGCCCTGCTTCGGTATGACAATCGATAGCCGGCCGTTCGGGACGAAGGGGTCGCAGGTTCAAATCCTGTCTCCCCGACTCAGAAGGCCGCGAATCCACACGGGAAACCGTGGGTCCGCGGCCTTCGCCGTTTACTGTTCGTGATTCGGCTGCAGTCGTTTCGCAGCGGCAGCTGGCCGTCGACGGCTCGCCGCGCGTCGTCCTCGAACGACGGAATGCCTGCAAACACACGGTTTCCGAGCGACGAGTTGCCGTATATTGTGGTGCCGCTTGGTCGAAAATCAAGGTGCCACACGTTGGTAAGTGCGCTCACGATCGTCGGATTTTCAGACGCGAACCTGATAGTGATCAGCGCGCTCGCCGGCACCTAACAGGACCGCGTGCGTCACGGGTAGTTGATCGAAGCGTGCCCATCCTCCGGGAGCGGGATGTACGCGATCTCGCCGGGAATGCGCGCGAAGCGTTGACGGCGACAGTCGGCTCGAACCCCGATGGTCGCGCGGCGTCGATCGGTCGCTCCCAGGTCGGCGCCGAGTCGCGCTCTTCTCGGCAGGCGCGAGGGCGGGCCCGCGATGGCGCGAGCCCGCCCTTTTCACGCTTCGCGTTGGCTACGGCGAGCAGCTTGCGGGAGTGGTCGACGCGTCGGGCTGCGTGCTGAGCGGTCCGAGCCCGGTGATCGCGTCCGGCGTGCTGATCATCGCCAGCGGCCCCGCCTTGTGATCGCCGTTGAAGGGCGTCGGGTTCAGCGGGTTGAAACCGCAGTCCACGGCGGCGTTGGGGTCATCGAACCAGAAGCCGACGTTGAAGGTGCTGGTCGGCGCGAGCCCGGTCGCCGGATCGAAGCTGAAGTTGTTCGTGTCGCTAATCTTGTGTAGTTCGGAAACTCGCGGAGGGTGAAAAGAGAAGGGAAGCTCCTCGGAACGTGAACCAAGCACGAGCCTCGCTTGCCGGCGAGGCCGAGGAGACTTCCCGATGAGTGAGGTTGCCGATGTCGAGCTGCCGACGCAAGAGAACTTCCAGACCGACCTGCGCTCGATCTTCCAGGGGGCCATCCGCGTGGCGCTGGAACTGATCCTCGAGGAGGAGATCCGCGAGATGGTCGGCGCCCGTCGGTTCGAGCGCGCTGCCCAGCGCGTCGACCACCGCAACGGGACGTACCTGCGCCGGCTCATGACGTCGATGGGCACCGTGGAGCTCACGGTCCCGCGCTCTCGTGGCGGCGGTGCCGCGGGCGCCGAGGTCCTGGGCCGCTACAGACGGCGCACCCAGGACGTCGACGACGCCATCGTGACCGCGTACGTTCACGGCGCCTCGACGCGCGACATGGGCAAGATCACCGAGGCGCTGATGGGCGAGCAGGTCGGTCGCTCGACGGTGAGTCGTGTTACGAAGTCGCTGGGCGAGAAGGTCGAGGAGCTGCGGAAGGCGCCCATCGTCGGGCCGATCCCGTACCTGTTCCTCGACGCGACCTTCCTCGATGCACGCTGGGCGCGCAAGGTCGAGAACGTCTCGGCGCTCGTTGCCTACGGCATCGGCCTGGACGGGCATCGCCAGCTGCTGGCGGTGACCGTCGGCGCGGAGGAGTCGCAGGACTCGTGGAGCGAGCTGTTGGCTCAGCTCGTCGAGCGCGGGCTGTCGAGCGTTCAGCTCGTGGTGGCCGACGCGCACGCTGGTCTCGCCGCGGCGGTCCGCAAGCACTTGCCGGAGGCGCCGCTGCAGCGGTGCACCGTCCACCTCCTGCGGAACGTGCTCACGAAGGCGCCGCAGCGGCTGCGCTCTCGTCTCGCGCACGAGGTCTCGCGGGTCTTCCAGGCGGCGAGCAAGGCGCAGGCACGCGAGCGCGTCGAGGCGCTCAGGGCGGGCCTCGGCAAGCAGGTCCCCGAGGCGATGAAGTGCCTCGACGACGGCTTCGCCGCGGCGACGCACTTCTACGCCTTCCCGAGCGAGCACTGGCACCGCATCCGCTCGACGAACGGCCTCGAGCGGCTCCACGGCGAGATCAAGCGGCGGACGCGCGCAGTCGGCGCCTTCCCCGACCGCGCCAGCGCGCTGCGCCTCGTCACGGCTGTCGCGCTCCAGGTCACCGCCGTCTGGACCGACCGCCGCTACCTGGACATGTCCCTGCTGAAGGCGAAGGAGGTTGTCGTCGCCAGAGCCGCGTGAAGAGAACGAGGAACTTCACCGCGAGTACGATTTACACACGATTAGTGACTTGACCCTGAAGTTCTCGTCGAGCAGGACCGTGCGGATGGTGGCGCGCACCTGGCCGTCGTCGCTCGCCGCGAGATCCGACTGGTACGTGGCGAGGCCGAAGTTGCCCCTGAAACCAGGATCGACGGTCGCATCCGCCGCCAGATTGGTGTGCTCGACGGTGAAGAGGTCGAACGCGAGCCCGGGCTTGATGTTGCGCCCACGCAGGGACAGGCTGTCGTTCTGCGAGCCGCGCACGACGGTCACCTCGACAGAGGGCGCGCGCTGCGCGTCACCCGGGAACTGCGCCAGGCATCTCAGGAACTGCGGGTTCGGGTGCAGCTCGAAGCGGACCACGTCCGCCGCAGACCGATCCGGCTCGCGCTCCACCTGCTCCCCTCGTCCGAAGTGATCGCCCTCGCGCACCCGGACCTCGACCTCGTCGTCGAAGCGATCGTTGGCCATGACGACGCCCTCGTCGATGGGGAGAGTCACCCGCGCCGGCACGGCGAGCCGGGTACCGGCTGGTCCAATGGCGAGCTGCGGCCCGGCGCGCACCGCTGGGCTCGGCAGCGACGCCTCCTCGGCGGAAGGCCCGATGTCGATGCGGGTGTCGCTGGCGAGCGCGCCAGCAGGGATCGTCAGCTTGACGCCGTCGAGGGCGCTGCCCTTGGCCCCCACGATCTCCCCGCCCTGGGGGCCTATGGTGGCGCTCTGCGTTCCGTATGAAGTACTGGCTCCATACCCGCTGCAGGCGACTGCTGCGCTCAGCAGCATGACGAGCCACGCCGGCGACGCGCCGGTCGTGGCCTTCTTCGAGTCCTCGAGCTTGTTCCGATCCATTTCTCACTGCTCCGTTGAGTGGTGCGGTCACATCGCACATGTGGATCTGACTGCGGGGAAAGGCCCTTGTGACCTTGCCTCGTCGTGCTACGTGTTCCGCTGCGTGCAGAACGCGCCGTCGGGCCGATCGTTCCAGCTCAAATGGGCGCGGTGCGTGAACGAAACGATCGCGAAGGCGGGGATGCCGCGGCGATTGAATCAGGACGGAAAGCGCCATCAGCGTCGGGCCAGCTGGCTCGCGAAGCGAACGCCGAACGCGTCAGGATCAGAGATGATGAAGTCGCGGAGCCCATAGTACCGATCGGCGATGGGAAGGCCGATCGGAGCACCGAGCTCGTTCGCCAGGCTCCAGCATTGGTCCACGTTCGGAACCATCACTCGAACGTTGGCCACAGGGAAACGCGGACGCACGGTCGGCTCCGCCACCGCGATCTCGTGGAACGCAGAAGCTTCGGCGAGGAAGAACAGGTGATCGTCCCACTTCAGCTCCACGAAATCGCCGCCGTCGCGGTGCAGTCTGAACCCGAGACGAAGGTAGAACTCGGTCGATCTCCGGACGTCGCGCACCACGATCTCGGTCACGAGCTGCTCGGTCGGTGGGACGTACTCACTCATGACTGTCACCTCAGTCCGCGCCTCAACCACGACACGCGTGGACGACGGCAAGGAAGGTGTGGTGTCCATTTCAATTTGGGCTCACCCAGCCATACGCCATGTGACCCGTGATCGTTCCAATGGCCGTTTTCGGTATTGGAAGGGCGGGAGTGAAGCCGGAGGCCGGGAGGGTCACCCTGTGGCTCCCGTCCTCGCGGCTCATCCTGTACTTTCGTAGTCCGCGAGCTTCAGCCGGAGCGCCGCCCGGGCCCGGTTCACAATCGTGACTTGACCGTCCCCACCGCACAGCGACGATGAGGGCGACCTCGCTCTTCGTGAACCCTTCCAGGTCGAGCAGTATCACGGTACGAGCATCCTCGGACTGAGTGCGGGGCGGCGCTGCTCCTGCCGGTAGCGAGAGATGAACCCGTTGCCTAGGATTCGAAGAGCCAGGCCTGCACGTTCGACTGCATCATCGCCGCCGAACATGTTGTGAACGCGATCTAGCCACTTCGTTGCCTTGGCGCACTACGCGGGTACCGCTGATGCTGCGCTCGACGAGCAACCCCGGCGACCTGCGGCTGAAGTCGTCCACGAGCGTGAGCACGCGAAACCGCAAGCCTTCCGCCGTGTGGTCGCAGACGAAGTCCATCGAC
>DASTGH010000330.1:0-8089 GCA_035719345.1 Anaeromyxobacteraceae bacterium | reverse complement strand
CGCGCCGCCGGGACCAGCCGGTACCACGGCGACGCGCACGCGGGCGGCATCGCCTGCCCAGTGCAGGCGCCAGGTCTCCTGCGTGAGCCCGAAGCGCAGCGTCGCGGCAGCGGTCGACGGCGACCTGCTGGCGCGGACCTGCCTCGCCGCCATCGGCCCGACCACGGCCGAGGCCCTGCGTGCGCTCGGCCTCGGACCCGCCGCGCAGCCGGAGCGCGCCTCCGGCGCCGCGCTCGCCGACGCCATCGCCGCGCGCCTCGGCCCGCGCTCCGGGTGAACCCGTTCCGGCGCGCGCTTGCCGCGCCGCGTCGCGCGCCCGGGCGGGGGAGGCTGTCGCCCCCCGTGCGCGAACGCGTATGCTGGCGCATCCCGGGGCTCACGAGGAGGTGTATTGGCGACGGCGCGCGTGATGTCCGAGAGCGAAGCACCGCGGCGCGCCGGCCGCGCCGGGCGCCTGCTCGTGGGCGCGCACGCGGCTCCGGCGTCGGTGCGCTTCGGCGTCGCGCTGGGCCTGGCGGCGGCGGCCATCCTCGCGTCGACCTTCCTGCCCGAGAACATGCCCGCGTACCGGGTGCTCACCTACCTCGGCGCGGTCTGCCTGGCGGCGCTGCGCGGAGGCGCGGCGCCGGGGCTGATGGCGCTGGCGCTGTGCGGGACGGCGTACGGGGTGGCGCAGGGAGGCGTCAGGGCGTCCTTCCTCGAGGAGCCCGACCCCCTCCACCGGCTGGCCTTCTTCTGCCTGTTCGGCGGCGTGGGCGTGTGGGCGGCGAGCGCGATCCGGGAGGGCTACCGCCACACCTCGGCGCGGCGGCGGCGCGCCGAGGCGCGCGCGCACGAGCAGCGGATCGCCGCCGAGCTGGGCGTGCGGGCGCTGGCGGAGAGCGACCTCGCCGCGCTCGTCGGCGAGACGCTCGGCGCGGTCCAGCGCGCGCTCGCCTGCGACTCGGTCACGCAGCTCGAGCTGCTGCCCGCCGGGGACGCGCTCCGCGTGCGCGACGTGGCCGGGCTCGGGCGCGAGTTCGTCGGGGCCACGCTCGGACCGCGCGAGGCCGCGCTCGCCTTCCGCGCGCTGGAGGAGCGGCGGGCGTTCGCCGTGGACGACCTCGCCGACGACCCCGAGCTCGCCGCATCGCAGCTCCGCCAGAGCGGCGTCGTCTCCAGCCTCATCGCGCCCATCGTCGCGCCCGGCCCCCGCGGTCGCCCGTTCGGGACGCTCGGCGCGCACAGCCGCACGCGGCGCCGCTTCACCAGCGACGACGTGGCCTTCCTGCAGGGCGCCGCGAACGTGGTCGGCACCGCGGTCGTGCGGCTCGCCGCGGAGGAGCAGACGCGGCAGCACCTCGCCTTCCAGCGCGCCATCGCCGCCTCCCTCGCCGAGGGCGTCTACACCATCGACCGCGAGGGCCGCGTCACGTTCGCGAACCCTGCCGCCCTCCGCCTCCTCGGGTGGCGCGAGGAGGACCTGCTCGGGCGCGTCATGCACGACGAGGTGCACCCGCGGCGGCCGGACGGCACGGTCATCCCGCACGAGCAGTGCCCCATCGTCGAGGTCCTCCGCTCGCGCCGGCCGGCGAGCTCGCAGGACGACGCCTTCCTCCGCCGCGACGGCACGTTCCTGCCGGTGGCCTGGACCGCGGCGCCGCTCGCCACCGAGGCCGAGGTGAGCGGGGCGGTGGTCGCCTTCCAGGACTTCACCGAGCACGTCCGGACGGAGCGGACGGAGAAGTTCCTGGACGAGGCCACGCGGCAGCTGGCGCAGTCCATCGACTGGCAGGAGACGCTGCAGCGCGTGGCGCGCCTGGCGGTGCCGTTCCTCGGCGACTGGAGCCTGGCGGTGGTGGTGGACGATTCGGGCGCGCCCCGCAGCGTGGCGGCCGCTGCCTCCGACCCGTCCCGCGGCGAGGTCGTGCGAGAGCTGCTCGAGCGCTACCCCATCGATCGCACCGCGCAGCACGGGGTCGGCCGCATCCTGCGGACGGGCGAGCCCGAGGTCATCCCGGAGGCGAGCCCGTCGGAGTTCGCGCGGGAGGAGGGCCCGAGCGGTGAGCTGCGGCGGGACATCCTGCGGCGGCTCGGGATGCGCTCGTACATGGGCGCACCCCTGCTCGTCGGCGGGCGCGTCCTCGGGGCGATCGCCTTCGGCGTCGCCGAGGGGGGGCGCCGCTTCGCCCCGGAGGATCTGGCGGTGGCCCAGGCGCTGGCGCAGCGCTGCGCCCTGGCGCTCGAGAACGCGCGCCTCTACCGCGCCGCCCAGGACGCGTCCCGGGTGCGCGAGGAGATCATGGCCGTCGTCTCCCACGACCTCAAGGCGCCGCTCGGCGCGCTGCTCATGGGCGCGCAGCTCGTGGAGCGGCTCGCGCCGCCGGGCGGCGAGGGCGACGAGCTGCGCCGCGCCTCGACGACGGTGCGGCGCACGGCCGAGCGCATGCGGCGGCTCGTGCACGACCTCGTCGACTTCGCGGCCGTCGAGGCGGGCCGCCTCTCGGTCAAGCCAGCGGAGCACGATGCCGCCACCATCGCGCGCGAGGCGGCCGAGGCGTTCGCCGGGGTGGCGGAGGACCGGGGCCTCACGCTGGCGGTGGACGCCCCGGAGTCGCTCGACCTGGCGTGCGACCGCGACCGCGTGCTGCAGGTTCTCGCCAACCTGCTCTCCAACGCGCTGCACGTCACCCCGCCGGGCGGACGAGTCGCCATCCGGGTCGTCCGCGAGGTGGAGGGGATCCTCTTCGCGGTGACCGACACCGGACCGGGGATACCCGACGAGGAGCTGCCGCGGGTGTTCGATCGGTGGTACCGCGGCCAGCGCTCGCACTATCCTGGCTCCGGGCTGGGGCTCTCCATCGCCCGGGCGATCGTGGAGGCGCACGGGGGGCGCATCGCCGTGGAGAGCCGCCCCGGGCAGGGGAGCGTCTTCTCGTTCGCGCTGCCGCTCGGGGGGCTGTCTCCGCCGCGGGCGGGGACTCAACTTCCTCCCGCGGGAGGTGGCGGGGCATGATGGAAGAAGAGGTGTCGAGCGGCTACGTGCGGCTGCTCGTCTCCCTCGAGCGAGACGGCCACGCCGAAGGCCCCGAGGACGAGTGGCTGTGGGCCGAGCCGCTCGGCTCGTCCCGCTATCGCATCGAGAGCACTCCGTTCTTCGCCTACGGCCTGTCGCACGGCGACGTCGTGCGCGCCCGCGACGCGACCGACCTGCCGCGCCTCGACGAGATCGAGCACAAGGGCGGCCACCGCACGCTCCGGGTGGCGCTCGACCCGGCCTTCGACCTCGACAGGCCCGAGGTGCAGCGCTTCCTCGACGACCTGCTGGCGCTGGGATGCAGCTACGAGGCCATGCCCCCGCAGGTGGTGGCGCTCGACGTCCCGCCCGAGGTGGACGTGGCGGCGGTGGTCGAGCGCCTTCAGGTGCAGTTCCGGGACGGGCTCCTCCTCTGGGAGTGGGCCGATCCCCGGCCGAGCTAGGACCCTCCGCCGGCGCTGCCCTTGCCCCGCGCCGCCTTGCGCGCGCGCTTCTTCGCCAGGAACCCCGTCTCGCGCCGCCGGGCGTGGATCTCCTCGGCGGTGGGCCGCGGCCGGGGCTTCGGCTTCTCCTTCGGCCGTGGGGCGAGCGTCCACCAGAAGAGCCGCTTCACCACCAGGGTCGCGTAGGCGCCCGGCGGCAGCGTGAAGGCGACGTTCACGCGCCGGCGCCCGCGGTTGAGCTCGTCGTCGTGCGGCTCCGAGACGACGAGCTTCCCGGGGACCACGAGGAGCGGCCGCTCCTCCGGGTCGAAGTGGATCTGCGGCGCCCCGGGGACGCGCAAGCTCTCGAGCGTCATGTCCTCGCGCCCGAGCACCGAGAGCGCGGCGCGCTGCACCGCCGGGTCGTCGAAGGTGGTCCCCGGCGCCAGCAGCGGGAAGCTCCGGGCGCGGAGCGCGCGCGAGAGCTCCGGGTCGAGGCTGCGCGGGAAGAGGAGGGTGCCGGCCTGGTAGCGGATCGAGGCGAGCCGCTCCACCCCCACCACCTCGCGCAGGTACACCTTCACGCCCTCGTTCCACAGCCAGCTCTGGTAGGCGAAGACCTGGAGGGCGCGCCAGCGCGGCTCCGTGCGCAGGAACGCGCCCAGGAAGTCCTTGGGATGGAGGCGCAGCCAGCGCAGGACCGGCGCGTAGCGCTCGGCGCCCGGGTAAGGATTCCTGAGCTCCCACTCGCCCCAGTGCTCCTTCCAGAACGCCTTCACCTTGGCATCCGGCGTGCGGTCGAGCTCGCTCGGGCGCGCCAGGTGGTTCCTGAGCGCCGCCTCCGAGTCGCCGCGCATGAGGTCCTTCACCAGGAAGCCCTGGCCGTGCTTCAGCGCGCCGAAGCGCTGGGAGTCGAAGTAGTTCACGACGCCGATGCGCTGCACCTCGGCCACCGCCGCCGGCAGCTTGCCGAGGTCCTCCTCGCCGAGGTCGCGCACCGTCACGGCGAACCGGTTCGAGGTGGTGTTGGCGGCGGAGAGCGGCGCCGCGGCGCGGCCCAGCGGCTTGAGGCGCAGGTCGGGGTCCTGGATCTCGGCGCGCTTGCCGCGCAGCGCGACGAGCTGCGTGGTCCGCCCCTGCTTGTCCTTGAGGCCGCAGTAGGAGACGTCGACCGGCTGCAGCCCGGCTCGGGCGCAGATGCGCTCCACCGCCTCGAAGGTGGAGAGCTTCTGCTTGTCCATGAGGTACACGAACCAGGCGCCGCGCGGGTCCGGCTCGAAGCGCCACGACTCGGTGACGGAGAAGTCCTCCGGCCGCTGCTTCAGCTTCATGGGCTCGCGGGCGGCGCTAGGCCGCGCTCTTCTCTCGGTAGAAGAGGACGATGGTGAGGCAGTGGAACTCGTTGTCGGACGACTGCGTCACGACGCGGTCCACCACCTCGAGGTCGGCGTTGGCCCTCAGCCAGCGGCCGATGGCCTCGCCGAGTTCCTCTCGCTCCTTCGCCTTGGTGGCGGAGAACACCTTCACGCCGGTGAACCGCACCCTCGCCGTCTCTGACCCGCTCACGCCGTCACCCCCGAAGGGCGAAACCGGGCCGAGTATGCACGGCGGATCCGGAGGTGTCAAAGGATCCCATCAGCCAAGCACCGATATCGGCTGAGGAAAACGGACCTTCGCTCATCGGGGGTCACCACCTGCATGCCGCGCCGTGCGCGCCCTACATTGCGAGGCGGCGCGGGCCGTGCGGAGGCGGTGATGCGGACGGGTGAGAGCGGGAAGAAGGGACACGCGGTCGACTTCATCAACCGGATCCGCTCGATGGACTCGGCGGTGCTGAACGCGCTCATCCAGCGCGAGGCGGGCGAGGAGCTGGCGCAGTTCTTCCTCACCTACAGTGCGCGACTCATCTCCCGCGACCCCGAGCGGGTCCTCGAGAACACCTCCAGCCTCATGCTCATGGGCTACCTGATCCGCGCCGCCGAGGAGGAGCTGGAGCGGCGGCAGACCGCCCTGGCGTAGCCTTCCCTCCACCGCCGCATCCGATCCCCCTCCGCCTCGCTCGGATCCCTGGCCCGGGCCTCGCGGGCGTGCTAATCCGCCCGCATGCTCATCGACCTCCACGTCCACAGCCACCACTCGCCGGGCGGCGCGCTGGCGCCCGACGACGTCGTGCGCCGGGCGAAGGAGGCGGGCCTCGACGGCGTCGTCTTCACCGACGTCAACACGCTCGACGGCCTCGAGGAGATCCGGGCGGCGGGGCGGAACCAGGGCTTCCTGGCGCTCTGCGGCGTCGAGCTCGTCACCGACCGCGGCCACTACCTCTGCTACTTCCCGGATCCGGCGCGGGTGCCGGCGCCCCCGCAGATGTTCGGGACGACGCCGTGGCCCGCCCGCGACGTGGTGCAGCGCGTGCGGGAGATGGGCGGGGCGGTGGTGGCGGCCCACCCCTACGACAAGAGCATCGACCGGCCGAGCGGCGACTTCATCTTCACGCTCGAGGGCCTCTCGGCGCTGGAGGGGCTGTGCGCGCGCCGCCGCGGCCCGGCCAACGACCTGGCGGTCGAGGCTGCCGATCACATGAACCTGCCGTGCATCTGCGGCTCGGGCGCGCACACCTCGCTCGACGAGGTGGGCAAGGCGGCGACGCTCTTCCGCCAGCCGGTGGCGAACGAGGCGGACCTCGTCCGCCAGATCCAGGCCGGCCACGTGTACTGCGTCGCGGTCGGCGTCACGCCGCAGGAGGCGGGCGGGCGAGGCGAGCGGGAGGGCCGGCGGGAGCGCGGCGGCGATCGCGGAGGCGAGCGGCGGGGTGGCGACCGCCGCGGCGGGCGCGGCGGTCGCGGCCGGGATCGGGACCGGCGCTGAACCGGCCGCCGGCGGCCTCTCGCTAGCGAGCGGCCGAGGCGGGCGCGGGCGTCCGCGCGATCTCGAAGCGCGCCAGCTGGCCGTCCGCGAACCAGGCGCGCCGGCGCCCCCCGGGCCAGGTCCACGCCTCGGTGCGCGCAGGCCGGTCGACGACCTTCTTCTGCGGGTAGCCCCACGCCATCTCCACCGCCTGGGGGCCCATCCCCTCGACCACGTCCTTGCGCAGCACCGCGGTGCGCTGCGCCTCGGGCAGGGCCGCCAGCGCCGGCGAGGGGTCGACGGTGCCGAGGATCCGCTCCAGCTCGACGCGCACCTCCTCCGCCGTGGTGAGCGTCTGCGGCAGGACCACGACGAGCGGGCGCGCCTCGCCCTCGGCCTTCAGATACACCCACGGGTGATAGCGCGGCGTCATGACCACGCGCTTGGCGATGAGCCAGCCGGTCGGGAACTCGACCTTGTCGATGGCCACGGGCGTGCCCGGCGGGAGCACGCGCTCCGCGCGCGGCGGCGCGATGGTCTCGCCGCTCGTCGACTGCAGCAGGTCGAGCTCGCCGAAGGGCTGGTCCGAGACGAGGAGGTGGGTGGCGTCCCCGAAGAACGGGCCGGTGAAGAGGGCGACCTGCGTGAAGCGGCGCTGCCCCTCCAGGTCCCGGGACGCGCGCTCGCGCTCGCCCTCGGGTACGCTGACCCGCGGGAAGCAACCCAGCGCCAGAAGCAGCATCCAAACGAGAGCCCTTGGCATGGGGCCTCTGTATCGCACCGGCGCCGGGGCGGGACAAGCGGAGGGCGACGATGAACGGCGAGCCGGCTCACCTGCACGATGCGAGCGACGCGGCGCCCCCCGGTCGCCGGGGCTTCCTCGCGGCGGTGGCCGCCGCCGGGGCGGCGCTGATCGCGCTCGTCGCCGGCGTCCCCCTCGTCGCCGCCGTGCTCTCCCCGCTCCGCCGCCGCGGCGAGGCGGCCGGCTTCGTCCCGGTCGCCCGGCTCGACGCGCTGCCGGAGGGCCGTCCGGTCCGCGCCAGCGTCGTCGCCGAGCGGCGCGACGCCTGGGCGCGGGGGCCGGCCATGGCGGTCGGGACCGTGTGGCTGGTGCGCCGGGGCGACGTGGTCACGGCGCTCTCGGCGGTCTGCCCGCACCTCGGCTGCGGCGTCGACGCGGCGACCGACGGCTTCGCCTGCCCCTGCCACGGGAGCCGCTTCGGGCCCGACGGCGCCGTGCGCGGCGGCCCTGCGCCGCGCGCGCTCGATCCGCTCGAGGTGCGCGTGGTGGACCCCGGCCGCCGGGTCGAGGTGCGCTGGCGGCGGTTCGTCATCGGGACGTCCGAACGGCGGGAAGCGTAGATGCGCGGCCGCTCGCGGCTGGGCGACTGGCTGGAGGAGCGCGCCGGCGCGCGCGCCGCGCTGCGCTGGGCGCTCGACGAGCCGATCCCGGGTGGCGCCCGGCCGATCTACGTCTTCGGGTCGGCGCTGCTCGTGCTCGTCCTCTTGCAGGTCGCGACCGGGGTCGGGCTGGCGCTCCACTACAGCCCCTCCGAGGCGACGGCCTGGTCGTCGGTGTGGTGGATCCAGACGCAGCTCTCGCTCGGCTGGCTCCTGCGCGGCCTCCACCACCACGGCGCCTCGGTGGCGGTGGTGGTGGCGGCGCTCCACCTCGGCCAGGTGCTGCTCCTCGGCGCCTACCGCCGCCCGCGCGAGCTCACCTGGATGCTGGGCGTCGTCCTCCTCCTGCTCCTGCTCGCCTTCGCGCTCACAGGCTACCTCCTGCCATGGGACCAGCGGGGCTACT
>DASTGH010000329.1:0-3124 GCA_035719345.1 Anaeromyxobacteraceae bacterium | reverse complement strand
GGCGGGGCGAGGCCGCGCGCGACGGGGCGCGTCAGCGCGAGCACCGCGGCCGAGGCCACGGCGGCGAGCACCGCGAGCCCGACGACCGCGGCGGTGTCGACGGCGCTGCGCTGCGCGGAGGTGAGGGGGAAGAACGAGGCGGACACGTACCAGGCGAGGCCGGCGGGCACGAGCCCGAAGGCCAGGAGGCGGATCGCCATGAGGCGGGAGAAAGGCATGCCGCGAACGAGTCTATCCCGCCGGTCCGCCCGCCCCGCCTTTCCGGCGGACGGGTCCGATGACCCTACGTGCAGCGTCACGTCACGCCGCCGAATTCCGCCGGCGCTTCGCCGGGATGGCCGGGTCCGCCACCGTCGGTTGGCGTCGGCTCGGAGCCGCCCGCCGCGCCGAAAAGCCCCGATCAATCGAGGGGTTGGTTGAAGTCGTCGATCGCCTGTGCTATCGGCGTCGCATGCGCATCAAGCGGCTCGACGTCGTCGGCTTCAAGTCGTTCATGGACCGCACCGTCGTGTCCTTCTCCGACGGGGTCACCGGCGTCGTCGGGCCGAATGGCTGCGGCAAGTCGAACGTCGCCGACGGCATCCGCTGGGTGCTCGGGGAGCAGTCGGCCCGCCAGCTCCGCGGCCGGTCGATGGAGGACGTGATCTTCAACGGCTCGGAGTCGAAGCCGCCGCTCTCCATGGCGGAGGTGATGATCACCTTCGAGAACGACCGCCCGAGCGAGCTGCCCGCCCAGTACCAGGGCTTCGGAGAGATCACCGTCGGCCGCCGCCTCTTCCGGACGGGCGAGTCCGAGTACCTCATCAACAAGGTGCCGGCGCGGCTCCTCGACGTCTCGGACCTGTTCATGGGCTCCGGCGTCGGACGCACCGCCTACTCCATCATCGAGCAGGGGCGCATCGGCCAGATCGTCTCCGCCCGGCCCGAGGACCGGCGCGCCATCATCGAGGAGGCGGCCGGCATCACCAAGTACAAGAAGCGGCGCGAGGCCGCCGAGCGGAAGATGGAGGCGACCAAGGGGAACCTCCTCCGCGTCGCCGACATCGTGCAGGAGCTCGCCAAGCAGCTGGAGAGCCTGAACCGCCAGGCGCGCAAGGCGGAGAAGTACAAGGCGCTGCGCGCTCAGATCCGCGAGCTGGAGCTGGCGCACGCCGCCAGCCGCTACCTGGAGATCACCGCCGTGCGCCGGGCCGCCGAGGAGTCGAGGGCGGCGCTCGACGCCGAGGCGCAGGAGGTGGCGGCACGCCTCGGCGAGGTGGACCGCGCCATCGAGTCGGAGCGGGCGCGCCTCGGCGAGCGGGAGGCGCGCGCCGCCGAGCTGTCGCAGCGCGAGCACGAGCTCGCCTCGCAGGCGCGGGTCTCGCAGGTGTCGGTGGAGGCCGCCGCCCAGGAGCTCACCGGCCTGCGCGAGCGGACGCGGGCGCAGGCCGGCGAGGTCGAGGCGCTCAAGGCCCAGGCCGAGGCGCTCGGCGCGGAGCGCGCCGAGCTCGAGGCGCAGCGCGAAGCGATCGCCGCGCTGGCCGGGGCCGACGACGCGCGCCTGGCCGAGGCGGGCGCGCGCCTCGCCGAGCTGGCGCGGGAGAGCGGCGCGCTGCTCGGCCAGGCGGAGGCGGCGCGGGCCGAGGCGAGCGGCGCCCTCTCGCGCGCGGCCTCGCACCGCTCCCAGCTGCAGGCGCTGGAGCGGCAGCGCGCCGACCTCGCCGCCCGGCTCGGCAAGAGCCGCGCGGAGGCGGAGGAGATCGCGCGGCGGGTGGCGGATCTCGACGCGGCGCGCGCCGGGCACGTGGAGCGGCTCGGCAGGACCAGGCAGCTGAAGCTCCGGCTCGAGGCGGAGCGCGGCGCGCAGGAGGAGACGCTCGACCGCACCCGGTCCGAGTTCATCCAGAACGAGGCCCGCCTCATCACGCTGCGCGAGGAGCTGTCCGACAAGCGCGCGCGCCTCACCTCGCTCGTCGAGGTCATGCGCAACTACGAGGGGTACGGGCGCGGCGTGCGCAGCCTGATGACCCGCGCCGGCCAGGACGGCGGCCGGGACCGCGGCGTGTTCGGGCTCGTGGCCGACGTCGTCTCCGCGCCCCCCGAGTACGAGACCGCGGTGGAGGCCGTGCTCGGCGAGCGGCTCCAGTACGTCATCGTCGAGAGCCATGCCCAGGGCGTCGAGGCCATCGACTTCCTCAAGACCGCGGCCGAGGGGCGGGCCTCGCTCATCCCGCTCTCGCGCCTGCGCGAGGCCGAGGTGTCCCCGGCCGACGCCGTCCGCGAGCACCCGGGCTTCGTGGCCGCCTGCCTCGACGTCGTCCGGCACGACGGCGCCTACGACCGCGTCGTCCGGTTCCTCCTCGGCGACGCGGTCATCGTCCGCGACCTGCCGGCCGCGCTCGAGCTGTGGCAGGCCTCCTCGCACAAGCGGACGCTCGTCACGCTCGACGGCGAGGTGCTCGACCCCTGGGGCGTCGTCACCGGCGGCCCGCTCGAGGGCGAGGGCCACGGCGCCCTGCAGCGGCGGCGCGAGGTGCAGGAGCTGGAGGAGACCGTCCGTCACTTCGAGGCCGACTTCGCGCTGGCGCAGGAGCGCCACCGGACGCTCCAGTCGCGCGTGCTGCAGCTCGAGGCGGCGCTGAAGAGCCTCGACAAGGACGGCCGCGAGAAGGACCTCGCGGTCCTGGAGCAGGAGAAGGACCTCGCCCGCATCGGCGAGGAGCTCGATCGGCACGCGGAGCGCACGGGCGTGCTGGAGGCGGAGCGCGCCGCGCTGGAGGAGGCGCTGGCGGCGCTCGGACGCGAGGAGGAGGCGCACCGGGTCGAGGCGGCCACCGCCGAGGCGGAGCAGTCGCGCGCCGAGGAGCGCGCCCGGGAGGCGTCGCAGGCGGCCGACGCGGCCAAGGCGGCGGGCGACGCGCTGGCGGCGCAGCTCACCAACCTCAAGGTCAAGGCAGCCGCCGACGCCGAGCGGCGCGAGGCGCTGGGGACGGCGCTGCGGCGGCTCGACGACGGCCGCCGCGAGGTGGAGGAGCGGCGGGCGCGGCTCTTCGCCGCGCTGTCGGAGGCGAACGCCCGCGCCGCCGAGCTGCAGGGCCGCATCGAGGGGACGCACGGCGACATCGGCCGGATCGAGGCCGAGCAC
>DASTGH010000328.1:0-4267 GCA_035719345.1 Anaeromyxobacteraceae bacterium | reverse complement strand
GCGCACCGCGCTCGGCCGCCCGAACTCCGTCCCGCACACGCCGATGCCCTGCTCCTGGAGCACGTCGCGCATCGCGCGGCCGAGCGCGGTGCGCTGCTCGCGCGTGAGCTCCTCTCGGATCCACCGCAGCACGGGCTTGTCCCCGCGCTCGTCCTCGTAGAACTCGAGCCTGTACGTCGCCACGCCGCGCGATCCCAGCATGGCGCCCTGTCACTCCCGGTCGAACCGGAACCCGAGCTGCCTCGGGTCGTCGGCCGCCTGCTGCTGCAAATCTGCTACAGGGCCCCGTTTCGATAGGCGTCTTCTGGCCTGGTTCCGCGGCCTTGGCCAGCTCTGCGTCCGGCCTGAAAATCCCCGTGTCGCTGGTTCGATTCCGGCCCCAGGCACTTCCAACTCGGCTCGCACATCTGGGCCCGCCGGACCGCAAGGTTCGGCGGGCCCTCTGGTTTCTTCCGTCGCCTGGTTTGCGCCGAGTTCGTGCAGGACCGCGGCTCAGCGCGTGAGCCGGGTCGTGACGATGCCTTTCGCGATGTCGAACGAGGTCCCGACGGCGCCCACCACGCAACGCTTCCGATCGAGGCCCGCCGCCTGCCGCAGCCGGTACACCGCCTCGATCCCGGTGCAGTGGGCACCGACGACGTGCGCGACACCGAACCGCTTGAACTGTGAGCCGGTCCAGTCGAGCGTGGCATCGTCCGCCGAGAGGAGGTGCAGCCCACCGAAGACGGCGCTCACGTGGGCGTCGGGACGGACGACCTTCCGTGCGGCCTCCAGGATGTTGGTGACGCCGGCGTGCCCGCAGCCGGTGACGACCACGAGCCCGTCCGTCGAGTCGAGGACGAGGGCATCGTCTTCGGGGACGTCGTCCGTCACCGTGCCCTGCGGTGTCTTCACGATGATCCCCTGAGGATAATTGCGCTCGGGGTGAACACGGGGCACGGGCCCCGTGAGCCAGACGCCCGGCAGGATCTCGAAGGGAGCGTCGTGCTCGACGAACTTGCCGCCCGCTGCCTCGTAGGCGGCGCGGGTTCCGTCGACCGACCGGTACGGCTTTCCTTCCTTCGTCGTGCGAGGCCAGAAGAAACCGCGCAGGACGTGGGCGCGGGAGAGCGCCGCCGGGTTCTTGCTGGCGAGCTCGCGGCGCAGGGCGGGAAGCCCGCCGGCGTGGTCCTCGTGGAAATGCGAGACGATCACGTCCGTGATCGACGACAGGTCGATCCCCAGCACCGCCGCGTTCCGCAGCACCGTGTCGCCCGAGGCGCCCGTGTCGAACAGCACGCGCTGGCCGTTGGCCTCGACCACGGCGGAGAAGCCCCACTCGCCGACGAACGTCTTCTCGTCGTTGATCGAGTCCGCCAGCATCGTCGAGAGGATGGATCGCGCTCCTCGTCCTCGCGGCGCTGCTCTCGCGCCAGGAGCTCGCCGTTCCACGCGCCGGGGCGGTGCCCACGCTCCTCGCCGGCGTCGCCGACATGGCGGCGAACGTCCTCTTCCTGCTGGCGACGCGCGAGGGCCTCCTCTCCCTGGCCGTGATCGTGGCGTCGCTCTACCCGGCGCCGACGGTCCTGCTCGCGCGCGCCTTCTTCCGCGAGCGCATCCCACCGGTGCGCGCACTCGGGCTGGCCCTCTCGGTCGCCGGCGTCGCGCTCATCGGCCTCCGCTAGCCATGCGTGCGCTCTCTCTGCGACGATGAGGTCGACCATGTACGTTCCAGCCAGCTTCGCTGAACATCGCGTCGAGGTCCTGCACGCCGCGATCCGGGAGGCTGGCCTCGCGACGCTCGTGACGCCGGGAGCGGGTGAATTCGGCGTGAGCCACATCCCGTTGCTCCTCGAGCCGGAGCCCGGTCCCCTCGGGCGCCTGGTCGGCCACGTCGCGCGAGCCAACTCCCAGTGGAAGTCCACGCCGGCCGGGAGTACCGCGCTCGCCATCGTCCTCGGCCCGGACGGCTACGTGTCGCCGTCGTGGTACGCCACCAAGCGCGAGACGGGTCGCGTGGTGCCGACCTGGGACTACGTCGCCGTCCATGCGCACGGCACGGTCCGCTTCTTCGACGAGCGGGAGCGCCTGCTCGAGGTCGTCACGCGCCTGACCGATCGGCACGAGCACGCGCGCGCGGTACCCTGGAACGTCCGCGACGCGCCGCCGGACTACGTCGAGGGCCTGCTGAAGGCCATCGTCGGCGTCGAGCTGACCATCACGCGCCTCGAGGGACAGTGGAAGGCCAGCCAGAACAAGGGCGAGGCGGATCGCCGTGGCGTGGAGCAGGGGATGAGGGACGAAGGTCACGGCGCCCTGGCGGATCTGGTTCGCGAACGCGGCAGGTGAGGCGCCCGGTCCGGGGTACCGCCGGCCGCCCCGCGCCTCATGTGCTCGGCCGTGCCTGTGCCGGCGTCCGATCACCGCTACGTTTGTGAGGGGACCCAGGAGCCATGAAGACGACGACGACGGGACGCGGGCGGCTCGCGAGGGCCTGGCCGTGCGCCGCCGCGCTGCTCGCCTGCGCCTCCCCGTCGGCCTCGGGCGGCCCCGCCGGCGCGACCGCCTCCGCCTCGGCGTCGCCCTGTCCCCTCGACGTCCCGGACACGCGCGCGGTCGCCCACGAGACGCCCTCGGGCTACGCGCTCACCTTCGCGACCGATCCCGCGAACGTGGACGCCGTGCGCGAGCGCGTCCGGCTGCTCGCGAGCTTCTACAACATGCACCACGATCCGACCGAGGGCCCGGCGGCGTCGGGTCTCGGGGCGCGGGCCGAGATCGCGCCGGGCGCCATCGAGCCGCTGCCGCCGTCCCGCGCGCGGGCGCGCGACGTCGAGGAGGGCGCGCTGCTCGAGGTCACGCCGCTCCGGGGCGTGGACGTGCAGCGGCTCCGGCGCGAGGTGCAGCTGCGCTGGGGCGGCGAGCAGCCGACCTCGTGCCCCTCCGCCGGCTGGTGACGTCGCGGCCGGCGGGGCGATGGCGCCTCGTCCCGCCGCCTGCCGCCGCGCGCTGCGCCTCAGTGGCGGGTCGTCGACCGCGCGGCAGACTCGGCGGCCCGCTCCGACCGGCAGGCGGCGAGACACCGGGGGCAGCTCACCATGGCGAGCTTGGTGCTCCAGTCCGCCCAGCCGGCCGCCTCGCCGCACGCCGTGTGGAGCTCGTTCGGCTCCATCCGAACGCGCTCCGGCGGGACGAAGTGGATCGCCGGACGGCTGCCCCCATCGCGGTGCATCGGTACCCTTCCGGTGCAACATACGAGACGGGCCGCAATCCGGGCCTCAGCCTGTTGGGGCGTCGCGGCGGGCCGCCGCGCCCGCCGAGGTGGCCTTGCCGCGTACGAGGGACAGCAGCCCGGCCGCGATCGCGACCGCCGCCCCGGTCCCGAGCGCGAGGCGGTAGCCGGCGAGGAACGCGGCTCCCCCGCCGCCGCGCGAGCGCGCGGCGAAGAGCGCGCCGGAGATCGCGACCCCGAGGACCATGCCGAGGTTCCGCGCCGTCGCCAGCGTGCCGCCGCCGGAGCCGAGCCGCTCGCGCGGCAGCGTGCCCATGATGGCGCTGTTGTTGGGCGACTGGAACAGGCCCATGCCGGCGCCAGCCAGGCTGAGCCGGGCCGCCAGCGACGGCAGCGAGTCCCCGCTCCCCGCGAGCGCCAGGGAGCCGAGGCCGAGCGCGAGGAGCGCCATCCCGGCGAGGCAGAGCCAGCGCGAGCCGTGGCGGTCCGAGAGGCGCCCCGAGAGCGGCGCGACCACGGCCAGGGTGATGGGCACGGCGGTGAGCATGAGCCCGAGTTGCCCCGAGGAGAGCCCCTTCACCTGCGAGAGGTAGAAGGGCGTGAGGAACGTCTGCGAGAACATCGCGACGTAGGACAGCATCCCCGCGGCGAGACCCCACGCGTAGACCGGGTTCGAGAAGAGCGCTCCGTCGACGAGCGGCGAGCGCTCGCGCCGCTCGTGGCGCACGAGCAGCGTGGCGCAGGTGGCGCTGCCGACGACGAGGAGCGCGGCGCGCGCGCCCTGCGCCGGCGCGAGCTGGATGGCGCCGACCAGCGCCGCCAGCATGAACAAGGTGGCGTGGCCGTAGATGATCGTTTCGGTCAGCCAGATCGAGCCCGCGCCGAACACATAGCGCATCACCACAACCGCAAACTGCACCAGCACCACCAGCAGGCAGGCCCAGGCCACCGTGCGCCCGATCGCCGCATTCAGACGGTCGATGCGGTCGGCCAAAGCGATGGTGCGGGAGGTTTCCGGCATTGCTATATTATAGGGCAAATCACCCGGAGGTCCCC
>DASTGH010000327.1:0-6878 GCA_035719345.1 Anaeromyxobacteraceae bacterium | reverse complement strand
CCGAGCGCCAGCTCGCCCATCTCGGTGGCCGGCCCGTCGCCGATGACGTCGCCCTTCTTCACCCGCTCGCCCGGCTTCACGATGGGCTTCTGGTTGATGCAGGTGTTCTGGTTCGACCGCTGGTACTTGATGAGGTTGTAGATGTCGACCTCGTTGGCGACGTCCGTGGTCGAGGTCGGCACGTCCGCCTTCACCACGATGCGCGAGGCGTCGACCGACTGCACCACGCCGTCGCGCTTGGCCACCACCGTCACGCCCGAGTCGCGGGCGACGATGGCCTCGATGCCGGTGCCGACGAGCGGGGCGTCGGTGCGGAGCAGCGGCACCGCCTGCCGCTGCATGTTGGAGCCCATGAGCGCGCGGTTCGCGTCGTCGTTCTCGAGGACGGGGACGAGGGACGCCGCCACCGAGACGAGTTGGTTCGGCGACACGTCCATCAGGTCGACCTCCTCGGGCTTCACGTTCACGAACTCGCCGTGCTTGCGGCAGGAGACGAGCGCGCCCTGGAAGGCGCCCTTGCGGTCGACCGGCGCGTTGGCCTGCGCGATGGTGTGCTTCTCCTCCTCCAGCGCCGAGTAGAAGGTGACCTCGTCGGTGACGCGGCCCTTCTCCACCTTGCGGTAGGGCGTCTCCACGAACCCGTACTCGTTCACCCGGGCATAGGTGGAGAGCGAGGCGATGAGGCCGATGTTCGGGCCTTCCGGCGTCTCGATGGGGCAGATGCGCCCGTAGTGCGTGGGGTGGACGTCGCGCACCTCGAACCCGGCGCGCTCGCGGGTGAGGCCGCCCGGCCCGAGCGCGGAGAGGCGCCGCTTGTGGGTGACCTCGGAGAGCGGGTTCGTCTGGTCCATGAACTGCGAGAGCTGCGAGGACCCGAAGAACTCCTTGATCACCGCCGTCACCGGCTTGGCGTTGATGAGGTCGTGCGGCATGAGCGTCTCGATCTCCTGGAGGCTCATGCGCTCCTTGATCGCGCGCTCCATGCGGACGAGGCCGATGCGGTACTGGTTCTCGAGCAGCTCGCCCACCGCGCGCACGCGGCGGTTGCCGAGGTGGTCGATGTCGTCGATGTCCTTGTTCGGCTTGCCGTTCTTGAGATCGATGAGGAACCGCACCACCTCGAGGATGTCGCGCTTGGTGAGCACCTGGTTGTCGAGGGGCTCGTCGATCCCGAACTTGTAGTTGAGCTTGAGCCGGCCGACCTTGGACAGGTCGTACCGCTCGGCGTTGAAGAAGAGGTTGACGAAGAGGTTCGTCGCCGTCTCGGGCGTCGGCGGATCGCCGGGGCGGAGGCGCTTGTAGATCTCCATGATCGCCTCCTCGGGCGTGGAGATCTTGTCCTGCATGAGCGTGTCGCGGAGGCTCGGCAGGACGTTGAGGTTGTCGATGAAGAGCACGCGCAGGTCGGTGATGTTGCGCTTGCGCAGCTCCTCGATCTTCTCCTCGGTCACCTCCTCGTTCACCTCGAGGATGACCTCGCCCGTGTCCGCGTCGACGACGTCCTCGGCGGAGATCTTGGTGTGGACCTCCTCGGCCTCGACGGGCAGCGACTTGAGCTTGGCGGCGACCAGCTTCTTGATCGCGCTCTCGGTGTACTTCCGGTTCTTCCTGACGATCACCTCGCCGCTCTTCGGATCCTTGATGTCGCGGGTCGCGCGCTGGCCCTTGAGCAGCTCGGGGTTGAGGTCCTTCTCGTACTTCCCCTTGCCCTCGATCCGGATGACCTCGGTGTCGTAGTAGTACTTGAGGATCTCCTCGGCCGAGCCGCGGAAGTCGACCGGGTCCTTCTTGGCCGTGTCGGGCACCGCGCCCAGCGCCCGCAGCAGCACCGTCGCCGGCAGCTTGCGGCGCCGGTCGATGCGCACGTAGAGCACGTCCTTGTGATCGAACTCGAAGTCGATCCAGGAGCCGCGGTACGGGATGATGCGCGCGTTGAAGAGGATCTTCCCCGACGAGTGGCTCTTCCCCTTGTCGTGGTCGAAGAAGGCGCCCGGCGACCGGTGCAGCTGGCTGACGACGACGCGCTCCGTGCCGTTGATGATGAAGGTCCCGTTCTCCGTCATGAGCGGGATCTCGCCGAAGTAGACCTCCTGCTCCTTCACGTCCCGGATCGACTGGGCGCCCGTCTCCTCGTCCTTGTCCCAGACCACCAGGCGGACGACGACCTTGATCGGCGCGGAGAAGGTCATCCCGCGCTGGTGGCACTCGTCGACGTCGTACTTCGGCTTCTCGAGGTGGTAGCTGACGAACTCGAGCGAGGACGTCTCGTTGAAGTCCTTGATGGGAAAGACCGACTTGAAGACGCCCTGCAGGCCGATGTCGTCGCGCTTCTCGGGCGCGACGTCGGCCTGGAGGAACTTGTCGTAACTCGACTTCTGGATGGCGATGAGGTTCGGAATCTCTGCGATCTTGTTGATCTTTCCGAAGTTCCGGCGCGCGCGGAAGTTGCTCTGGATCGTCATCGGCATCGCGGTAGGTCCTCTCTCGCCCAGGCCCAGCACCACCCTCTCCGCCACAAATGGCTCGAGCCGGCTTCCGGCCGGCGAGCCGCCTCGCCCCGGCCTGTCACGGCCGGGTCTGTCGTTTGTGGGGCTATGGTGGGGGGCAGCTTTCTAACGACAACCACGCATCCTGTCAAAGATTCCGCAAACGGGTGCGGCGGGGCGGGCCGCAAGCCCGCCCCGCCGGTACCCGGAACGGCCCGCGCTACTTGACGTCGACCTTCGCGCCGGCGGCCTCGAGCTTCTTCTTGAGCTCGGCGGCCTCCGCCTTCGGAACGCCACCCTTGACCTCCTTGGGCGCGCCCTCGACGAGGTCCTTCGCCTCCTTGAGGCCGAGGCCCGTGATGGCACGGACCTCCTTGATCACGTTGATCTTGTTCGCGCCGGCGTCGGTGAGGACGACCGAGAACTCGGTCTTCTCCTCGGCCGGGGCGGCGGCGGCCGCGCCACCGGCGCCGCCGGCCATCATGACCGGCGCGGCGGCGGCGGAGACGCCCCACTTCTCCTCGAGCTTCTTCACCAGCTCGGCCGCCTCCATGACGGTGAGGCCGCTGAGCTGGTCGACGATCGTGTTCAGGTCTGCCATGTGTCCTTGTCCTTCGATGCGTTGTTCGCGTTCGTGGTCCCCGGCCGCGCTCGCGCGCGCCGCGGGCCCGTGTGGATGTACCGACCTAGGCCTGCTTCCCGAGCTGGTCCTCGCGCGCCTTGAGCACCTGGGCGAGCTTCTGGCCCGGGGTGCCGACGATCCTGGCGAGCTTGGTCGCGGGCTGGGCGATGAGCCCCGCGATCTTGCCGCGCAGCTCCTTCAGACCCGGCATCTTGGCGAGGGCCTGTACGCCCTTCGCGTCGACGACCTTGCCCTCGACCACGCCCGACCTGATCTTGAAGTTCTCGCGATCCTTGGCGAAATCCGCCAGGATCTTGGCCGGCGCCACCACGTCCGAGTACGACATGACGAGCGCGGTCGGCCCGACGAACTGATCGACGAGCGGCTCGACCGGCGTGCCCTTGGCGGCGCGCTGGGCGAGGGTGTTCTTCACGATCTTGTAGTCGATCTGCGCCTCACGGAACTTCTTGCGCAGCTCGGTCACGGTCGCGACGTTGAGCCCCCGCGGCTCCGCGAGGATGGCGGCCTTCGCCTTCGCCATCTTCTCGTGGAGCTTCGAGATGACCTCTTCTTTTTCCGTCCGGTTCAACTGTCCTCACCACCTTTCCGACCGCCCCGCCCCGGTGGGGCGGCGACGGTGCACTGGGTCTTCGGACAGGCCGGACGGCCGGTACGTCGACCCCCTGGCCAAGCAGGGGACGCGAGCTGCATCCCTGTGTCTCGGCGGGCCGGGCGACTCCTCCCGTTCGACCCACCCTCCCCTACGACCTCTCGCACTCGGGGACGGCGGGACCCGCTGTCTTGGACCAGGAAAGCGGGCCGCACCATGCGGCCCGCAGACACTGGAAGAGAAAACCGACTAGCCGTGCGCGGCGGTGAGCTCCGCGGTGTCGAGCTTGATGCCCGGCCCCATGGTGCAGCTCACGGTGATGTTCTTCACGTAGACGCCCTTCGCCGTCTGCGGCTTCGCCTTGTAGATGATCTCGATGATGGCGTTGAAGTTCGCCTTCAGCTTCTCGGCGTCGAAGGAGGCCTTGCCGAACGGGACGTGGACGATGCCCGCCTTCTCCACGCGGAACTCGACCTTGCCGGCCTTCTGCTCCTTCACCGCCTTGGCGATGTCCATGGACACCGTGCCGACCTTCGGGTTCGGCATGAGGCCGCGCGGGCCGAGCACCTTACCGAGGCGGCCGACCACGCCCATCATGTCGGGCGTGGCCAACACCTTGTCGAAGTCCATGAACCCGCCCTGGATCTTCTCGGCCAGGTCCTCGGCGCCGACGATGTCCGCGCCCGCCTCCTGCGCATCGCGCGCCTTGTCGCCCTTGGCGAAGACGGCGATGCGCACCGCCTTGCCCATCCCGTGCGGCAGCACCACCGCGCCGCGCACCACCTGGTCCGCGTGCTTGGGGTCGACGCCGAGGTTGATGGCGGCGTCCACCGACTCGTCGAACTTCTTCGAGGCGGTCTGCTTCACGAGGGCCATCGCCTCGTCGAGCTTGTAGCGCTTCTCCCGATCGACCTTGGCGGCGGCGGCCTTGAACTTCTTCCCGATGGTAGCCATGTCCGGTCTCCTCTCTCGCGCCGGCGGCTAGCCGACCACCTCGATGCCCATGGACCGCGCCGTGCCCTCGATGGTCCGCATCGCGGCCTCGAGCGACCCCGCCGTCATGTCCTGCATCTTCATCTTGGCGATGCCCTCCACCTGCTTCCTCGTCACCTGCCCGACCTTCTCCTTGCCGGGCGTGTGCGAGCCGGAGCCCTTCTTCTTCTCCGTGTGCAGGCCGGCCGCCTTCTTGAGGAGGATGGCGGCGGGCGGGGTCTTCAGCTGGAAGCTGAAGGAGCGGTCCTGGTAGATGGTGATGATCACCGGGATGATGAGCGCTTCCTTCGCCTGCTGCTGGGTCTGCGCGTTGAACTGCTTGCAGAACTCCATGATGTTGACGCCGTGCTGGCCGAGCGCCGGGCCGACGGGCGGCGCCGGGTTGGCCTTGCCGGCCGGGATCTGCAGCTTGACCTGTCCTGTGACCTTCTTCATCGGTGTGCTCCCTGCGTGGTCGAACGGGCCGTCCTGACCCTTCCACGCCGCTGTCTCGTTACCGCTACCTCACCCTTCGTGAACCGCCTTCTTGCGCCGGCTGAAGCCGGCGCTGTGGACTACGTTTTTTCCACCTGCATGAAGTCGAGCTCGACCGGCGTGGCGCGGCCGAAGATCGAGACGAGGACGCGCAGCTTGCCCTTCTCCGGCTTCACCTCTTCCACGGTGCCGTTGAAGTTCGCGAACGGCCCGTCGATGACGCGGACCTGGTCGCCGTCCTCGAACTGCACCCGCGGCTTGGGCTTGAGCGTGCCCTCGGAGATCTGGCTGGTCAGCCGCGCCACCTCGTCGTCCTTGATGGCCGGCACCTCGCGCGGCGTCTTGGCCGAGCCGACGAAGCCGGTCACCTTGGGCGTCGACTTCACCATGTGCCAGGTGGCGTCCGACATCTGCATGTTGACGAGGATGTAGCCGGGGAAGAACTTCCGCTTGGAGGTCTTCTTCTCCCCCTTCACCATCTCGACGACCTGCTCCATCGGGATGAGGACCTCGCCGAAGCACTCGGCGAGCGGCGCCGTCCGGCGGACGACGTTGCCGCCGTCCTTCTCGTCGAAGTCGACCTTGTCCTCGCCGTGCTGCCGCACGTACTCCTCGAGCGACTTCTTCACCTTGTTCTCGAAGCCCGAGTACGTGTGCACGACGTACCACTTCTTGGCCATGGTCCCCATTCTCCGTTCTCGCGCCGCGCGGCCTGAGGCCCCCCGAAACGCCGCGCGGGACCGCCCTGGGTCCCGCCGCGCCCATGCCCTGCCGTGAAGCGCCCCGCGCTCAGTAGACGAGCGACGAGATCTTCGCCCAGACGTAATCGAACACGCCCAGGATCACCGCGGCGACGAACGTGGCCACGACCACCGCCACCGTGGCGGCGCGCGTCTCGCGCATCGTCGGCCAGGTGACCTTCTTCAGCTCGCTCGCCACCTCGAGGGAGACGGCGTTGGCGCGCGGCTGCCGCCACACCAGCACCCCCGCGACGGCGGCGATGCCGAAGCCGAGCAGCGTGGTGAGCGTCCAGTCCTCCCCGAGGATGCCCGGGTCGGCCCAGCGCGCGTAGCCGAAGGCGAGACCGAGCACCTTCTCCAGGAAGAAGCCGATGACGACGGCGGCGAGGACGTAGAAGATCACCACCATCCGCTTCGGCTCGATGCCGCCCGTCTTCTCCGCCGCCATGGTGCCTCGCTCCGCTTCGGTGCTTCGGGGTAGGTGCCGCCAGCTTCAAACTGGCAGGCCAGGAGGGATTCGAACCCCCAACCCGCGGTTTTGGAGACCGCTGCTCTAGCCGTTCGAGCTACTGGCCTGTGATGCCGAGCGGCCGGCCTCGGAGGGCCGGCCGCTGGAAAGCCTACTTCGTCTCCTTGTGTCCCTGGTGCTTGCGGCACCGCGGGCAGTACTTGGAGAGGTTCAGCTTCTCCTGGGTCTTCTTCTTGTTCTTGGTGGTCGAGTAGTTCCGTTCCTTGCAGACGGTGCACTCGAGCGTGATGATGCTGCGGTTCCCGGCCATCTGATTCTCGTTTCCTCGCGGGGAATCCCCGCGCTACTGGATGACCTCGGCCACGACGCCCGCGCCCACCGTGCGGCCGCCCTCGCGGATGGCGAAGCGCAGCTCCTTCTCCATGGCGATGGGGGTGATCAGCTCCACCTCCACCGACACGTTGTCGCCCGGCATCACCATCTC
>DASTGH010000326.1:0-13368 GCA_035719345.1 Anaeromyxobacteraceae bacterium | reverse complement strand
GACGGGGCGGTTCGAGCGGCGCGCCTCCTCGAACGCCTCGTCGCCCCACGGCCACCACGCCACCGGGTTGTGGGCCTGCTGCAGGAGGTACGGGCTCGCCTCGAGGATGAGCCTGTTGGTGAAGCGCGGCCGGCCGTCGGCGAGGTGGTGCGTGCGCGGCGCGTAGGCCGGCCCGCGCGCGGTGAACGCGCGCTCCAGGCGCGCGCGCAGCCCGGGATCGAACGGGCTCGCGCCGGGGAGGGGCTCGATCACGAGCGATGACATAACGAGGGCCCCGGCCACGCGCGTGCGCGACCGGGACCCTCGCCCGCGGCACGGCTACGGCTTGTCGGGATCGAGCGCGTTCTTGATGTCGCCCTTGATGTCCTTCATCTGGCCCTTCGCCTTGTCGGCCGAGCCTTCCGCCTTCTTCTCCTTGTCGTCGGTGAGCTCGCCCCAGGCCTTCTTCGCCTTGCCCTTCAGCTTGTCCATCCCGCCTTCCATCTTGTCGTCGTCGCCCATCGCCATGGTCGTGACCTCCTCGACCCAACGATGGGCAGGCGCGCGCGGGTGGGGAACCCCCTCCGGGCGCGCCGGCGGGCGCGCGCCGCGGCGGTCGATCAGCGGCGGTCCTCGAAGGCGGCGAGCGCGCGGGCGATGCGCCGCTCGATCTCGAGGCGCATCTGGCGCGCGGCCTCGACGGCCTCGACCAGCGCCTCCTCCAGCTCGGCCGCCTGTCCCTCGACGAGGCGGAGCCGGCCGCGCTGCAGCGGCCGATCGGGCGCGTGCGGCGGGCGCCCCCCGGGGATGATCGTCAGCGTCGGGCGGGGCGTTCCCATGAGGCGAATCTAAGTCGCACCGCGGCCGCGCCGAGCCGCGCGACGTCGTCCCTGACGAGCGCCCACCCGCCTGGCGCCCTGCCAAGGGTGGAGCGGGGGTGGAGCAGGGGGACCCCTTCAGCCCTTGATCACCGCCAGGGGCTCCAGCCGCGCGACCAGCCGGGTGATGCCCGCGCGGGCCATCACGCCCACGACGTCCGCGACGTCCTTGTAGGCGTCGCTCATCTCCTCGGCGAGCGTCTTCTTCCCGCGCGACACGACCTCGATCCCCCGCTCCGCCAGCTCCCGCGCGATGGAGCGGCCGCGCGCCGCCTTCATCGCCTGCCCGCGCGACAGGAGCCGGCCGGCGCCGTGGCAGGACGATCCGAACGTGTCGTCCATGGCGCGCGCCGTGCCGGCGAGCACGTACGAGTACCGCCCCATGTCGCCGGGGATGAGCACGGGCTGGCCCACGTCGCGATAGGGCTCCGGCACGCGCGGGTCGCCGGGCCCGAAGGCCCGGGTCGCGCCCTTGCGGTGCACCAGCACCTCGCGCGGCCTCCCGTCGACGAGGTGCGTCTCGTGCTTCGCCACGTTGTGGCAGACGTCGTAGAGGAGCCGCGCGCCGACCTCGCGGTCGGTCGCGCCGAGCGCCCGCGCCAGCGCCCGCACCGCCAGCCCGGTGATGACCTGCCGATTCGCCCAGGCGAAGTTGGCGGCCGCCTGCATCGCGCCGAGGTAGGCGCGCCCGGGCTCGCTCTCCACCGGCGCGCAGGCGAGCTGCGGGTCGGGGAGGTCGCGGTAGCCCTCGCCGAGGTCGCGACCGGACGCCGCCAGCGAGGCCAGCGCCTCGTCGCAGACCTGGTAGCCGAGGCCGCGCGAGCCGCAGTGGATCTGCAGCGCGACCGCGCCCGGTCGCAGCCCGAACGCCTCGGCGGCGGCCTCGTCGTGGATCTCGGCCACGCGGTCCACCTCCAGGAAGTGGTTTCCGCTGCCGAGCGTGCCGACCTGATCGGCGCCCCGCTGCCGCGCCCGGGCGGAGACGGCCTCCGGGTCGGCGCCGGCGAGCCGGCCACCCTCCTCGCAGCGCGCGACGTCGTCGTCCGCCGCCGCGAACCCCCGGCGCATCGCCCAGCGGGCGCCGTCCCGCAGCACGTCCGTGAGCTCGTCGTCCGAGAGGCGCGGGATGGCCGCGCTCGAGCCGACGCCGGTGGGGACGTCGCGGAAGAGCTGGGCGGCGAGCGGCCGGACGCGGGCGCGCGCGGCGGCGGCGTCGAGGCCGGTGGTGACGAGGCGGACGCCGCAGTTGATGTCGTAGCCGACCCCGCCCGGCGAGATGGCGCCGTGCCGGGCGTCCACCGCCGCCACGCCGCCGATGGGGAACCCGTACCCCCAGTGTATGTCGGGCATGGCCAGCGAGAAGCGCAGGATCCCGGGCAGGTGGGCGACGTTGGCCACCTGCTGCAGCGCCGCGTCGTCCGGCGCCGGCGGTCCGACGCTGTAGACGCGCCCGGGCACCCGCATCTTGCCCTCCTGCGGGATCTCCCAGAGGTCGCCCTCGATGCGGCGGAGCTTCATCGCGCCTCAGATATCGAACACCACCTGGGCATGCCAGCGCCCGTCGGCGTCCTGCTCGAAGCGCGCGGCGTGCCGGGTGACCGCCTTCAGGTCGAGGCCCTCCGCGTGGCGGTCGGGATCCCACCGGCCGAGCCCGACCGTCACCTCGGCGGCGCCCTCGGAGAGGGTCACCACCTCGCACCAGGCGGCGAGCACGCGCTCGGTGGCGAAGCGGAAGAGCAGCTCGCGCAGGAGCGCCAGCGCCCGCTCGACGGGGCTGCCCGCCGCCTCGACGCGGAGCCGCTCCTCCCGCTCCGCGACGACGTCGGCGCCGCCGGCGAGCAGCTGCGCCTCGGCCAGCACGAGCCGCGCCAGCGCCTCCTCGGGCGAGGCGCCGTCGACCGCCACGCCCACGTCCGCGGTGTGCTCGAGGTCGCGGTAGGGCTGCGGGAACGCGAGCCGCACGCCGGACCTCTAGTGGGCGATGGTCGCGGCCAGCCAGGCGTTCGCGCGGGGGTCCTCGTTCACCACGAACTCCCCCACCGCGAACACGCGGCGCAGGTCGGGGTGGGCGAGGGCGTCGGTGCGGTCGAGCTGCGGCCCCAGCACGTCGTCGCAGTCGAAGGGCAGGAGCGCGGGGTCCACCACCATGCACTCGAAGGTCTCGTCCTCACCCACCCGCGCCAGCATCGACACGACGAAGCGGTCGTCGGGCGAGGTCCCCTGGCCGAACCGGCCGAACGAGATGGCGAGGCCGATGGGCCGGTGGCCCTCGGTCCGCGAGACGAGGTAGACGGCGCGGTCGACCCCGTCCTCGCGCACGCCCCCGCGCGCCACCCAGGTCGCCCCGTCGCAGTCGTCGCAGGCGAACGGGGCGTCCTCGGCGCCGAGCGTGATGGTGAGCTTGCCCACGCGCTAGCCGCCCATCTTCTCGCGCACGCTCCGCATCTTCCCGGCGATGGTGTGCTCCTTGTCGCGCCGGTCGTCGATGCGGATCGACGTGGAGACGCGCAGCGCGCCTTCGCCGAACGGGTGCTCGTGCATGCGGCGGACGACCTCGAGGACGCGGTCGAGGTCGCCCTCGATGATCGTCCCCATGGCGGTGAGCTCGTGCCGGAGCCCCGATGCGGCGAGCACCTTCTCCACGCCCGCCACGTAGCGCGAGACGCTCGGCGTGGCGGTGCCGAGCGGGGTGATGGTGACGAAGACGACCGCCATGCCGGTCCTCCCTGACGCTAGCCCACCTCGACGCGCAGCACCTCGCGGCCGAGCCGCACGGCGTCGCCGTCGTGCAGCTCGCGCTCGGCGCCCGGCGCGATGCGGACGAAGGTGCCGTTCGAGGAGCCCAGGTCGCGCAGCCGCGTCGAGCCGTCCGCCTCGACGAGCAGCTCGGCGTGCGCCTGCGACAGGTACGGATCCTCGCCCAGGTTGATGGCGCACCCGGCCCGGCCGACCGTGATGGAGGGGCCGCTGCGGACGTAGGCGCGCCCGCCGATCCCGCCCTCCAGCCACTCCTCGACGAGCACGGCAGCGCCGGGCGGCCGCGGGCCGCCGAGCCGGAGCGTCCCGTCCGGCCCCGGGAGAGGCGGCGCGGGCAGCGGGCCGCCGAAGCGCAGGAGCCGGTCGCCGACCGCGAACAGGGTGCCGGGGCGGATGGGGACGGTGAGCCCCCGCAGCCGGACGAACACGCCCCCGGCCGCGCCCTCGTCGCGCAGCCAGAGCGCCTCGTCGCGCAGGAGGAAGGTCACGTGCAACGGCGCGAGGCACGGGTCGTCGGGGAAGACGATGGCTCCCTGGGACCGCCCGGCCTGCACCTCGTCCTCGACGCGGAAGACGGTGCCCGGCGACGCATCGCCCCGCTCCACCACCAGCCGCGCCTGCACGGCGGCGGCGGCGGCGATCTCGATCTCGTCCTCGTCGGGCTCCGCCGCGGCGGCGCCCGGCGGGACGGCGGCGGCGCGGCCCGCAGGGACCGCCTCGGACGCGAGCGAGGCGCCGCAGGCGATGCAGGCGCGCGCGCCCGGGTCGTTGTAGGCGTCGCAGGCGCGGCAGACGACGCCCAGGAACCCGGTGAGCCGCCCGAGGGGCACCTCGCTGCCGCACGCGGCGCAGGTCTCGTCCGCCAGACCGACCGTCGCGCCACAGGTCTTGCACGTGAGCAAGGCGTTCCTCTCCGGGGGAGGGGCCCCGCCCGCGGCGCGGCCCTCGCGTCCTTTACCGCGGCCCGTCCCGGCGCGGAAGGTGGGGCGGCTCGTCGAGCGCGCCCCGCTCGGCCGCTGGCGCGGCGTGCCGCGATGCGTTATCCCGCTGGTGCGTCCGCTTGCCGCTCCCGGTACCGGCGGATAGGCTTTTCGATCGGCCCTTGCTTCGCCTGAACGACATCCTGGATCGCGTAGCGGGTTATCACCCCGACCCCGACCTCGACCTCATCAAGAAGGCCTACGTCTACTCCGCGAAGGTCCACCAGGGCCAGATCCGGAAGTCGGGCGAGCCGTACCTCATCCATCCGCTCGAGGTGGCGGGGATCCTCGCCGACATGCGGCTCGACGAGGCCTCGATCGTCACCGGGCTCCTCCACGACACCATCGAGGACACCCTCGCCACCAAGGACGAGGTGGCGGAGCTCTTCGGGCAGGAGATCGCGGAGCTGGTGGACGGGGTGACGAAGCTGTCGCAGTTCACGGCCGGCAACACGCAGGAGGAGAAGCAGGCCGAGAACTTCCGCAAGATGGTGGTGGCGATGGCGAAGGACATCCGCGTCCTGCTCGTCAAGCTCGCGGACCGCACCCACAACATGCGGACGCTCGAGCACATGAGCCCGGAGAAGCAGGAGCGGATCGCGCGCGAGACGCTCGACATCTACGCCCCGCTCTCCAACCGGCTCGGCATCCAGTGGCTGAAGAGCGAGCTCGAGGACCTGTCCTTCAAGTACCTGCGGGCGGCGGATTACGCGGATCTGGAGCAGAAGGTCGAGGCCCGCGGCCAGGAGCGGGACAAGTTCATCTCCGAGGTGGTCGAGGTCATCCAGGGCAAGCTGGTCGAGTCGGGGATCCAGGGCGAGGTCTACGGCCGGGTGAAGCACCTCTACTCCATCTGGCGGAAGATGCAGGTGCAGAGCCTCGACTTCGAGCAGGTGCACGACCTCATCGCCTTCCGCGTGATCGTGGCGAACGTGGCGCAGTGCTACGAGTCGCTCGGCCTCATCCACTCGCTGTGGAAGCCGGTGCCGGGGCGCTTCAAGGACTACATCGCCATCCCCAAGCCGAACATGTACCAGTCGCTCCACACCACGGTCATCGGACCGCGGGCGGAGCGCATCGAGATCCAGATCCGCACCGCCGAGATGCACCGCATCGCCGAGGAGGGCGTGGCCGCGCACTGGGCCTACAAGGAGGGCGGTGCCGCCGGCGCCGGCCCGAACGCCAAGGACGCGGCCAAGTTCGGCTGGCTGCGGCAGCTCCTGGAGTGGCAGCGCGACCTCACCGATCCGAAGGAGTTCCTGGAGACGGTGAAGGTCGACCTCTTCGCCGACGAGGTCTTCGTCTTCACGCCCAAGGGCGACGTGAAGAGCCTGCCGCGCGGCGCGACGCCGGTGGACTTCGCCTACACCGTCCACTCCCAGGTGGGCGAGCGCACCGTCGGCGCCAAGGTGAACGGGAAGATCGTCCCGCTCCGCTACAAGCTCAAGAACGGCGACACGGTCGAGATCCTGACCTCGCCCACCTCGCACCCGTCGAAGGACTGGCTCACCTTCGTCAAGACGAGCCGGGCCCAGACCCGCATCCGCGCCTTCATCCGCCAGGAGGAGCAGAAGCGATCGCTGGAGATCGGGCGGGACGTGGCCGAGCGCGAGCTGCGCCGCTACGGCGTCTCCCTCAACAAGGTCTCGAAGTCCGGCGACCTGGACAAGGCGGCCGGCACGCTCGGCTTCAAGAAGGGCGACGACGTGCTCGTGGCGCTCGGCTACGGCAAGGTGGCGACGCACCAGCTCCTCGCCCAGCTCCTGCCGCCGGAGAAGCTGGCCCAGCCGCCGCCGGACGAGCCGGCGGCGACCTCGCGGCTCACCGAGCTCTTCCGCAAGGTGGCGCGCCGGCCCACCGGCGGCGTGCGCATCAGCGGCATCGACGACGTGCTGGTGCGCTACGGGAAGTGCTGCAACCCGGTGCCGGGCGACGAGATCATCGGCTTCATCACCCGCGGCCGCGGCGTGACCGTGCACACCCGCGCCTGCGACAAGATCTTCAACATCGACCCGCTCCGGCGGGTCGACGTGTCCTGGGACGACAAGGCGGCCGACGTGAAGCGGCCGGTCTCGATCCGGGTGGTGACCGACGACCGGCCCGGCGTGCTGGCGCAGATCTCGAAGACCATCAGCGAGGCCGGGATGAACATCTCCCAGGCCACCTGCAAGACGACCGGCCTCGGCCGCGCCGTCAACACCTTCGAGATGGGCATCGGCGAGGTGAAGCAGCTCCGCAACGTCATGCGGAGCATCGGGGAGCTGGAGGGCGTCGTCTCCGTCGAGCGGATCTACGCCGGAGAACGCGTCACCACCCAGAACTGAGCGATTCACCCGAGCCGCTGCACGATCGCGTCGCTGAAGCGGTCGAGGTCGTCCGGCTTCCGGCTCGTGATCCAGTTCCCGTCCACCACCACCGGCTCGTCCTTCACCCGGGCGCCCACCTGCTTCAGATCGTCCTGGATCGTCTGCCAGGCGGTGAGCGTGCGCCCCTTCACCAGCCCGGCGGTCATGAGGATCTGCGGGCCGTGGCACACGGCCGCGACCGTCTTCTTCTGCTCGTCGAACGCCCGCACGAAGTCGACGAAGCGGCGGTCGGCCCGGAGGTGGTCGGGCGAGTAGCCGCCCGGGATGAAGAGCGCCTGGTAGTCCTCCGGCCTGACCTGGTCGATGCCCTTCTCGGCCCGCACCTTCTCCTTGCCCGCCTTCCCGGCGATCTCGTCGCCTGCCTTCGCCCCGATGACGTCCACCTGGTAGCCCTGCGCCCGCATCCGGTCGTAGGGCACCCGGAACTCCGAGTCCTCGAACCCGTCCGACAGGATGCACGCCACCCTCGCCCTCGTCGCCATGCCGCCTCCTCGCGCCGTCCGCGCGCCTCGAATGGTCGTGGCGCAATCTGGTGACGCGGCGCCGCGCGCGCGACTCGGCGTGCGAGCCGCGCGCTCGCCCGCTATCTCGGGCGCCATGCCCAGGAAGATCATCGCCTCGCCCGGCGCCCCCAAGGCGATCGGCCCCTACAGCCAGGCCGTCGTGGTCGCCGGGCCCGCCGGCCGGACGCTCTTCACCGCCGGCCAGATCGCGCTCGACCCCGCCACGGGGGAGCTCACCGGCGGCGACGTCGCCGTGCAGACGGAGCGCGTCATGAAGAACCTGACCGCCGTGCTGGCCGAGGCGGGGATGGGCTGGGGCGACGTGGTGAAGACGACGGTGTTCCTCGCCGACATGGCCGACTTCGCCAAGATGAACGAGGTCTACGGCAAGCGCTTCGCGGGCGACTTCCCCGCCCGCTCCACGGTGGCGGCCGCCGGCCTGCCGCGCGGCGCGCGGGTGGAGATCGAGCTCGTGGCGGTGAAGGAGGGGTAGCGATGCGCGTCTTCATGACCGGAGCGAGCGGCTACGTCGGCGGGGCGGTGGCGGCGGCGCTGGTGCGCGCGGGGCACCAGGTCACCGCGCTTTCGCGCTGGGATGGATCGGACGAGAAGATCCGCAAGGTCGGAGCCACCCCGGTGCGCGGGGCGCTCGGCGCGGTGGCCGCGGCGCGCCCGGCGATGGCCGGCCACGACGCCTACGTGCACGCCGCCGTCGACTACGGGCTCGGGCCGCCGTCGGATCGCGAGGCGGTGGACGCGCTCCTCGCCGCCGCCCGGGCGGAGGCCGGGCCGACCACCGTCCTCTACACCTCCGGCGTCTGGGTGCTCGGCGCCACCGGGGCGCCGGCCGGCGAGGACGCGCCCACCCCGGCGCCCGCCGCGGCGGTGGCGTGGCGCCCCGCCCACGAGCAGCTCGTGCTCGGCGCGGCGGGCGGGAACGTCGCCACGGCCGTGGTGCGCCCCGGCATCGTCTACGGGGAGAAGCGCGGGCTCGTCTCGCCCTGGTTCGAGCAGGGGAGGAGCCGCGGCTGGGCCGAGGTCGTGGGCGACGGCACGAACCGCTGGGCGCTCGTCCACCGCGAGGACCTCGCCGACCTCTACCTGCGCGTGCTGGAGCGCCGCGCCTCGGGTGTGTTCCACGGCGTGGACGGTGCCGCGCCGAGGATCGCCGACGCCGCGGCCGCCGCCTGCCGCGCCGCCGGCGGAAGCGGCGAGGTGCGCTCGAAGCCGCTGGAGGAGGCGCGCAAGGCGCTCGGCCCGATGGCCGACGCGCTGGCCATGGATCAGGTCGTGGTCGCGCCGCGCGCGGCGTCCCTCGGATGGAAGCCGCGACGGGCGTCGTTCCTGGCGGTGGTCGCGGCGGCGGCGGCGGAGGCGGTCGGGTAGGGCGCGGCGGCGGGCGGTACCAGGGCGGCGCTCGTGGAACTGCGGGCGGCGGCGAGCCGCCGCCTGTTAAGGTTCGTCATACACGTACTGCTGGCCCGCGTAGTTGCGGAGCGTCCAGCGCTTGCCCTGGTGCGACACGACGTACTCGGGGTTCACCGGGATCTTCCCGCCGCCCTGCGGGGCGTCGACCACGAACTGCGGGACGGCGAGGCCACTCGTGTGCCCGCGGAGCGCCTCGATGATGCGGACGCCCGTCTCCACCGGCGTGCGGAAGTGGCTGATGCCCTTCGCCAGGTCGCACTGGTAGATGTAGTAGGGCCGGATCCGCATGAGGAGGAGCTTGTGGTTCAGCTCCTTCACGATGGCGGGGTCGTCGTTCACGCCCTTGAGCAGCACCATCTGGTTCCCGATGACGCAGCCGGCGTCCGCGAGGCGGCGCGCCGCCTCGAACGCCTCGGCGGTGCACTCCTTCGGATGGTTGAAGTGGGTGTTGACGAACACCGGGTGGTGCCGCCGGAGCATGTAGACGAAGTCGTCGGTGACGCGCTGGGGGAGCGTCACGAGGTTGCGGGTGCCCAGGCGGAAGATCTCGACGTGCGGGATGGCCCGGAGCCGCCCGAGGATGTAGTCGAGCCGCTCGTCGGAGAGCGAGAGCGGGTCGCCACCGGACACGACGATGTCGCGGATCTCGGGGTGCGCCGCGATGTAGGCGAGCCCGTCCTCGATCTGCTTCTTCGCCGCCGCGCTGGTGGGGTCGGCCACCTTCCGCTTGCGCGTGCAGTGGCGGCAGTACACCGGGCAGTTGTGCGTCGTGTAGAAGAGGACGCGATCCGGGTAGCGATGCGTGACCCCCGGCACCGGCATGTCCCGCTCCTCGGCGAGCGGGTCCTCGAGGTCGGCCGGGGCGATCTGCATCTCGCCCATGACCGGCACCGCCTGGAGCCGCACCGGGCAGGACGGGTCGTCCGGGTCCATCAGCGCCGCGTAGTACGGCGTGATGCCCATGTGGAACTCGGCCTCGGTCTCGATCGCGGCGCGCCGCTCGTCGTCCGTGACCCGGATCACCGGCTCGAGCTGCGCGAGCGTCGTGATCCGCTCCCGCTGCTGCCAGTGCCAGTCGTTCCAGGACGCGTCGGGCACGCCCGCCCAGATCGAGCGCGGCCCCGGGGGGAAGCGCGACAGCACGCCGCGGACGGGGCGGACCTCGGAGGCGGGCGGGCGCAGGGCCACCGGCGTGGCGGTCCCGTTCGCCCGGGGAGGGGCGTCCGCCGCCGCGGTCCCTGCCGTCGAGACCGGTATGGTTGCCATGCTCCGTCGCTCCTCTCGGCCGGACCGGCCGCTCGTCTCCACTCTTAACACCGCCGGCCCGGAGCGACACTCCTCGCGGGGGCCACAGAACGCTGCAAAATCGATGCGGTGCGCAGCCTACAGCGGACCTCCGACGCGCGGCAGCAGGCGGGCGCCGGCGCGCTTTGACAAGGCCCGGTGCCGCCGGTAGCTTCCGCGCTCCCCGAGATGCCGGCGACGCGCGAGCGAGTTCCGGGCCCCTCCGAGCCCGAGTGGCGCGACTGGCGCTGGCAGCAGCGCCATGCGCTGCGCACGGCCGACGACCTGGCGCGGGCGGTGCGGCTCACCGAGGACGAGCGCCGCGGCCTGGCGGCGGCGGCGGGCCGGTTCCGCCTGGCCGTGACGCCGTACTACGCGTCGCTCATGGATCCCGAGCACCCGTTCTGTCCGGTCCGCATGCAGTCGATCCCGGTCGCCGCGGAGGGCGAGCCCGCGCCCGGCGACCTGCGCGATCCGCTGGGAGAGGACCGGCACCGACCGGTGCGCGCCGTCGTCCACAAGTATCCGGACCGCGCGCTCTTCCTCGTCACCGACACCTGCGCGGTGTACTGCCGCCACTGCACGCGGCGCCGCATCACCGGAGGCGAGGAGGGCGCGTTCGATCGGGCCGCGGTCGAGGAGGGGCTCGACTACCTCCGCGCGCGGCGCGAGGTGCGCGACGTCATCGTCTCGGGCGGGGACCCGCTCGTCCTGTCGGACGAGCGGCTCGGGGCCGTGCTGCGCGCGCTGCGCGCCATCCCCCACGTCCAGATCCTGCGGCTCGCCACGCGCGCGCCGGTCACCTGTCCGATGCGGATCACCGACGCGCTGGCGCGCCTGCTGCGCGAGGTGAAGCCGCTCTTCGCCGTCACCCACTTCAACCACCCCAAGGAGTGCACGCCCGAGGCGCAGGAGGCGTGCGAGCGGCTCGTGGACCACGGCGTCCCGGTGGAGAACCAGACGGTGCTCCTGCGCCGGGTGAACTCGTCGGCGCGGACGATCGCCGACCTCAACCACCGGCTCCTCGCCTGGCGGGTGCGGCCCTACTACCTGCACCAGGGCGACGTGGCGGAGGGCACCGGCCACCTGCGGACCTCGCTCGCCACGGGCATCGCCATCGTGGACGCGCTGCGCGGCCACACGAGCGGGCTGGCCGTCCCGCACCTGGCGGTGGACCTCCCCGGCGGCGGCGGCAAGGTGACGATCCAGCCCGACTACCGGCTCGCGCCCGGGCGCGGGGAGGCCGGCGGCGTCGCGGGCACCTGGTTCCGGAACTACCGCGGGGAGCGCTACCTGTACCCCGATCCTCCGGAGACGGACGCGTCCTGTCCGTACGACGAGGTCTTCTACGGAGGCACGCGTTGATCGCGCAGATCATCGAGAAGCTGGCGGTGTTCACGACGGGCGTCATCTCGGCCATGGGCTACGGCGGCGTCGTCCTGCTCATGGGCATCGAGAGCGCCTGCATCCCGCTCCCGTCCGAGATCATCATGCCGTTCGCCGGGTACCTCGTGTACACGGGGCAGTTCTCGCTCCACGGCGCGGCGCTGGCCGGCGCCGTCGGCTGCGTCGCCGGGTCCATCCCGGCCTACTACCTCGGCCTGTACGGCGGGCGGCCCGTCATCGAGAAGTACGGGAAGTACGTGCTGCTCTCGAGGAAGGAGCTCGACTTCGCCGACCGCCTCTTCGCGCGCCACGGGCCATGGGTGGTGCTGGCGGCGCGCCTCCTCCCCGTCATCCGCACCTTCATCGCGTTCCCCGCGGGCGTGGCGCGGATGAACATGACGAAGTTCATCGTCTACACGTTCGTGGGATCGTACCCGTGGTGCTACGGGCTCGCCTGGGTGGGCATGAAGCTCGGCGCCGCCTGGAACACCGATCCGCGGCTCAAGGCGGCCTTCCACCGCTTCGACCTCGCCATCGGGCTGGTGCTGGTGGCCGGGGTGGCGTGGTTCGTGTGGCACAAGCTCAAGGGCGCGAAGGCGGAGAAGGTCGCGAAGGAGCGGAGGGTGACGGTGGGCGAGGACGCCTGAGCGCCGGCCTGGCGTTGAACGCGACCTCGACCGTAGCGCTCGTCCTCCTCGCCGCCGCGCTCCCCGCGCGCGCCGCCGAGGTCGTCCGCATCGCCGTCACCTCCGGCGCGGACCGCGTGGTGATCGAGGGCGCGGGGCTCACCTTTCGGGCGCTGCGCGACGGCGCCGCGGCCGAGCGGGTCGACGCCGGGCGCGCCGAGGTCGCGCTCCAGGGCGATGCGCTGACGGTGAACGGTCACCCGATCGACGCCGCCGGCGCCACCTTCGCCGCCGACGCCGGCGTGGCCGCCGCAGGCGTGGCGTTGCAGGGAGAGGTCGAGGTGCGGCTCGCCGCGGGCGGACTCGCCGCCATCGACGTGCTCCCGCTCGAGGATTACGTCGCGGCGGTCACCGGGGCGGAGATGCCGCCCGGCTTCCCGCCGGAGGCGCTGCGGGCGCAGGCGGTCGCCGCCCGAACCTTCGCCGTCTTCAAGAAGCTCGAGGCGCTGCAGGAGGGGCGACCCTGGCACCTCGGCGCCACCGTCCTCGACCAGGTCTACCGCGGCGCGCGCGTCGATCCGCGCGCCCGCGCCGCCGCCCAGGCCACCGCCGGCGAGGTGCTCGTCTTCGAGCATGCCCCGGTGGAGGCGTACTTCCACGCCGCCTGCGGCGGGCACACGGAGCGCGGGCTCGAGGCGCTCGGGCGCGACCGCCCCTACCTCGCCTCGGTGCGCTGCGACGCGTGCCGCGGCGCGCCCGGGTTCCGCTGGACGGTGCGCGTGCCCGCCGCGGAGCTCGGCCGGCTGGCGGGGCTCGGCGGCTCGGCCACGGCCGTGCGCGTCACCGCCCGGACGGGCTCGGGGAGGGCGGCGCGGGTCGAGGTGGCGGCGGGTCGCAGGAAGGCGGCGCTCGGGGCGGTGGACCTGCGGCAGCGCCTCGGGTTCTCGCGGCTGCCGTCGCTCGCGTTCGACGCCGCGCTCGAGGGCGGTGCGGCCGTGTTCCGGGGGCGCGGTCGCGGCCACGGCGCGGGACTCTGCCAGTGGGGTGCGGCCGGGCTCGCCAGGGCGGGCGAGGGGTGGCGGGCGATCCTGGCGCGGTACTACCCTGGGTCCGAGGTGCGGAGGATGTACTGAGCGAGGGTGCGGGTCCGGTTCGGCTGCGGCTGCCGCTGCCCCCTGCCC
>DASTGH010000325.1:0-4430 GCA_035719345.1 Anaeromyxobacteraceae bacterium | reverse complement strand
GCCGTCGTACTTGATCTCGTGCAGCCAGCGACCGCCCGACGGCGCCTCCGCCGCGAGCGCCGCGAGCTGCGGCGCGTACGCGGGGAGACGCGCCACGGGTCGCGGCCTCAGTGACTCGCCGCCGGGAGCGCCGCCGGCGCGCCGGCGGACACCGCCGCGACCCGTGGCGCGTCTCCCCGCGTACGCGCCGCAGCTCGCGGCGCTCGCGGCGGAGGCGCCGTCGGGCGGTCGCTGGCTGCACGAGATCAAGTACGACGGCTACCGCCTCGGCGCGCGGGTGGAGCGCGGCGAGGTGCGGCTCGTCTCGCGCCGCGGCGGCGACTGGACGGCGCGCTTCCCCGGCGTGCGCGACGCGGTGGGCGCGCTCCCGTGCCGGGCCGCGCTCCTCGACGGCGAGGTGGCGGCGGTGCTCGCCGACGGGCGCACCTCCTTCCAGGCCCTGCAGCGCGCGCTGGGCGGGGCGCGCGGCGCGCGCCTCGCCTACTTCGCGTTCGACCTCCTCCACCTCGACGGCGAGGACCTCGCCGCGCGCCCGCTGGAGGATCGGAAGGCGGCGCTGGCGCGGCTCCTGGCGCGCGCGCCGCGGGACGGGCCGCTCCGGGTGGCGGAGGCGTTCCCGGGTGACGGACCGGCCGTGTTCCGGGAGGCTTGCCGCCTCGGGCTCGAGGGCATCGTCTCGAAGCGGCGCGACGTGCCCTACCGCGCGGTGCGGGGCGGAGGCTGGCTCAAGGTGAAGTGCCAGGCACGCCAGGAGCTCGTCGTGGGCGGCTTCACCGACGAGGGGGGCTCGCCCTCCGACCTCGGCGCGCTGCTCGTGGGCGTGCCGCGGCCCGGGAGCGGGCTCGCCTTCGCCGGCAAGGTGGGCGCGGGCTTCGGCAGTCGCGCCGAGGCGCGGGCGCTCCGGGCGCGCGTGGCGGCGCTCGCCAGCGAGGCGTGCCCGTTCGTGCCGCGGCCGCCCGGATGGCTCGGCCGGCATGCGCACTGGGTGCGGCCGGAGCTGGTGGCGGAGGTCGGGTTCACCGAGTGGACGGCGGACGGCAAGGTGCGCAACCCGATCTTCCGCGGGTGGCGCGACGACCGGCCTGCGGAGGAGGTGGTGGTGGAGCGGGCGGTCGGGAAGACCTCGTCCCCTGTCGTCGGCGGCGTCGCGGTCTCGCACGCCTCCCGCGTCCTCGACCCCACCACCGGCGCGACCAAGCTCGACCTCGTGCGCTACTACGACGCGGTCGCCGAGGCGATGCTCCCCCACCTCGCCGGCCGGCCGCTCACGCTGCTGCACTGCCCGACCGGCCTCGGCTCCTGCCGCTTCCTCCGGCACGGCAAGCAGTGGGCGCCCTCGTCGGTGCGGCGCGTGCGCATCGCCGGGACGAAGGTCGGGGAGTACCTCGTCGTCGACGACCGAGCGGCGCTGCTCGCCGTGGCGCAGATGGGCATCGTCGAGCTGCACACCTGGAATACCCGCGCCGGCCGCCTGGAGGAGCCCGACCGCCTGGTGCTCGACCTCGACCCCGGGCCGGAGGTGCCCTGGCGCGACGTCGTGGCGGCGGCGCTCGCCGTCCGCGACGCGCTCCGGGCGCTCCGCCTCGAGTCCGTCGTCAAGACGACGGGCGGAGCCGGCCTGCACGTCGTCGTCCCGCTCACCCCCGAGCGCCCGTGGAGCGACGCGCTCGCCTTCTCGCGAGGCCTCGCCGCCGCGCTCGCGGCGAGCGATCCGGCCCGCTACACGACCTCCTTCGCGCGGCGCGGCCGCGAGCGGAGGATCCTCCTCGACTACCTCCGGAACAACCGCACGAACACGTCGGTCGCCGCCTTCTCCGCCCGCGCGCGCCCCGGGCTGCCGGTCTCGGTCCCGCTCGCCTGGGAGGAGCTCGACCGGCGCCGCCCGCAGCGCTTCGACATCCGGAGCGTGCCCCGCCGCCTCGCGCGCCTGCGCCGCGATCCGTGGGCCGGAGCGGAGCGGCGAGCGCAGCGGCTCTCGGACCAGGTCCTGGCGGCGGTGGCGGCGGCCTCCGGCCGCCGGGCGAGCGAGCACAGGGCCTGACGCGTGGCGGGGTGCCCTTCCCGCACGCGAGGAGCGTGCCTTACGTGGAGTATGGCCCGCGTCGCGAGCGACATCCTGCCGACGCTGGAGCGGATCCTCGAGATCGGCGCCGTCGAGCTGGAATCGGCGCTGACCGAGGCCGCGGACGCGGTGGCCACCGCGACCGGCGCCGAGAAGGTGGACGTCTTCCTGCGTGACGGTGACGCCGAGGTGCTCGTCGCGGTGGGCGTGTCGGAGACCCCGCTCGGCCGGCGGCAGCGCGCGCTCGGTCTCGACCGCCTGCCCTTCGACCACGGCGGCCGCACGATCGAGGTGTACCGGTCGCGCGAGCCGTGGGTGTGACGGGCATGCGCGGCTGATACGCGCGGTGGCCCGCTGGGTCGGCCTGATCGTGCACCGGGCCGAGGCGGTGGAGCGGGTGCGCGCCCAGGCGGTGGCGGAGGGGCGTCGCGCCGCGGCCGAGGAGATGGTCACCGTCGTCGGCCACGACCTGCGCAACTACCTGAGCCCGGTCCACGGCCGCGTCCAGCTGCTCAAGCGGCGCGCCGAGCTGGAGGGCCGCACGCCCGACCTGCGCGATGCGGAGGCGGCGGAGCGGGCCGTCGCCGGCCTGACCCGGCTCGTCTCCGACCTCCTCGACCTGAGCCGCATCGACCGCGGGCTGTTCGAGCTGCAGCGCGCGCGGCTCGACGTGGTGGCGCTGGCGCGGGAGGTGAGCGCGGCGCTGGAGTCCGCCGATCACGGCATCCGGGTCGAGGCGCCGGGCGAGGCGGTGGTGGAGGGCGACGCGGTGAAGCTGCGCCAGGTGCTCGAGAACCTCGTCTCGAACGCCCTGCGGCACTCGCCGCCGGGCGCGCCGGTGTCGCTGCGGGTGGCGCGCGGCGCGGGGCCGCCGCCGCAGGTCCGCATCGAGGTGTGCGATCGGGGGCCCGGCATCGACCCCGCGGTCGCCGATCGCCTGTTCTCGCGCTTCGCCCGCGGCGCCGGCTCGGGCGGCCTCGGGCTCGGCATGTACCTGGCGCGGGAGATCGCGGTCGCCCACGGCGGCGCGCTCCACTTCGCGGCCGCGCCGGGCGGCGGGACCGTGTTCACGCTGACGCTGCCCGAGGCGCGCTGACGGCGGCGACGGCGAGGGTCGCCCCGCGGCCACGCCGACGCGAGCGCCGGATCAGGACTGCACCGCCCGGCCCGCGACCGCCTCCCCCGCCATGAGCTCCCGCACCTCCTCGCGCAGGAGCCACTCGCCGCCGTCCTCCTCCACCTCGCGCGCGATGGCGAGCAGCCGGCGCCGGTCGGTGGCGCCGCCCTCGCGCATGCGGCGCACCTCGCGGTAGAGGTCGCCCACGCGCGCGTCGAGTGCCTCCGCCTTGTGCGTCCGCGCGCGCGCCTCGGCCGCCCCGTCGCGGGGCGGCGCGCCGAAGCGCGCGTCCCATGCGGCGGGATCGGCGGGGCCGCCGGAGACGGAGGGCAGCGCGCGGCTCGCGGCCAGCAGGGCGCGGGCGGGCACCGGCAGCTCGCGCGACCCCAGCGACGCGCGCAGCTCGGTCGCGACCCCGCCCGCGATGCGGCCGGAGAGCCCGAGCCCGGTCTCGAAGGCGAGGCAGAACGAGCCCTCGGCGGGCCCGCGCGCGCCCCCGCCGAACGCCACGACCGCCGGCAGCTCCGAGGGCGGCGCGGGCTTCCCGGGCCGCGCCAGCTGCGTCGGCCCGGCCAGCACGCACAGCGCCGTGGCGAGCCCGGGCGCCGCCGGGCGCGGCCCCTCGAACGTCTGCGCGACCCGGCCGGAGATGGCCGTCCCGTCGGCGAGCACGAGGTGGTTCACCGTCCGGGCCCGCCGCGCCTCGGCGAGGCCGCCGTCGCCGCCGCGCCGCCACGAGAGCGTCCGCGCCAGGTCGTCGACGACGGCCGACAGCTCGGACAGCTCCCGGACCACGAAGAGCTGCGGCTGCATGCGGGTGATGTCGTACTCGACCTCGGCCGCGCGCACGTCGAGGGGGAGGCGCTCCACCTCGCGCGAGAAGCAGTGGGTGCTCTCGCCGATGGAGGAGAGCAGCCCGGCGCCGTAGATGCGGGGCGCGTCGAGCGGGCCGACGAGGCCGTACTCCGCCGTCCACCAGTAGAGGCGGGAGGCGCGCGTCGCCTCCGAGACGTACCGCCGCGCGGCGCTGGCGGCGGCGAGGCGCTCCTCGGCCTCGGCCACCTCCGCCGGCGTCGCCGCCGGGTCCTCCTTGGCCACCGAGAGCGCGCGGATCGCCTCGTACACGGCGTCGTCCTCGGCGCTGGCGATGGCGCGGAAGCCGAGCTCGCCGGCGCGCTGCAGGAAGGCGGCGTAGTCGGGGTCGGCCAGGATGGGCGCGTGCCCGGCGCTCTCGTGCACGATGTCGGGCGC
>DASTGH010000324.1:0-14088 GCA_035719345.1 Anaeromyxobacteraceae bacterium | reverse complement strand
GGCCCGGCGCCGAGCGGCGAGCGCGCACGCTCCCGCGGGTGGTCCCGCGCCCTGTGGGGCACCTTCGCGCTCGCCCTGCTCTTCTGCGCCCGCCCGCCCTGCTTCCTCGGGCACCCGTTCGGCGACCTGCGGAACGGCATCTACACCGACCACTTCTCGCACATGAACTGCGCGCGCCTCTTCCCGCGCGCCGGGGCGGACCTGTGGCGCCACCCGGTCATGGAGCTGCTCCCGCCCATCCCCTTCGCCGAGCGCGCGGCGCTCCCGCCCGACCTCCGCACCGAGAAGCCCGACTACTACCGCGTCGAGGGCTGGCCGGCCGACAAGCCGATGGTGCTCTCCTGGTCCGAGAACCCGCGCATGTACCCGCCGGGCGACCTGGTGCTGGTGGCGCCGCTCGCGCTCCTCTACCACTTCACGCCCATCTCCTTCCGGGCGGTGAACCGGCTGCTCATCGCCCTCTTCGTCGCCTACACCTTCGTCGCCTGCCAGCTCGCGCGCCGCGCCATCCTGGACCGCCCGGACGACGCGCTCTCGGCCGGGCTCGGCGCCGCCTTCGTCTTCCTGGCCGGGCTCTACTGGGCGCTGCACGGCTTCTACGACATGGCCGCGGTGGCGCCGCTCGTGCTCTGCGCCGGGCACCTGGCGCGGCGCGAGGGGCTGCGCGCGCTCCTCTGGTACTGCGTCGCCGCCGCCATCCACTTCCGCGCCTACTTCCTCGCCCCGTGGGCGCTGTACGCGGCCTGGCTCGTCCTCTCGCAGCGCGCCTGGCGCCGCTGGGGCGCGGGCGGGTGGCTGGCGGCGGGTGCCTGCGCCGCGCTCGCGCTCGCGTCGCTCGTGCCGTTCTGGATGCTGCGGCCCGCGCTGGCGACGCTCGAGAACAACAACCCGCTGCACCCGCAGTCGACGCAGTTCTCGCCGTGGATCACGGCCGTCTTCGGCGCCGTGGTGGCGGGGTGCGCGCTCGCGCTGGCCCGGGCGCGCGCCTGGCTCGACGTGTGCGTGTGCGCGTTCGCCGCGCTCATGACCTTCCGCCTCCACCAGGCGTACGAGTGGCACGGCGTGGTGCTGGGGGCGTGGGTGGTGGCGCCGCTCGCCGGCGCCGGCGCCGCCCACCCGCGGGCGGTGCGGCTGGCGCGGCTCGCGTTCCTGGTGGCCGCGACCTTCCTCGTCTTCTGGTACCGGTCCTACGTCGGCTGAACGAGCACGCGCGGAGGGCGCTGGCGCGGCTCCGCCGCCGCCCTAGCGCGGGACGTAGGCGTGGAGGTCGCCCTCGCGCAGCGCCAGCCGGTAGCGGTCGCGGACGGCCCGGCGCACCGCCGGCGATGCCCGGTCGTGGTGGCGGCTGTCGACGTCCTCGGCGTCCACCGCGAACTCGAGCAGGACGACCGCCACCTCGCCGCGCGCCAGCCGCTCGACGAGCGGCTCCTCGTCCCACAGCCCGCGCGCCGCGAGCTGCGTCGCGAGGAAGGGGATGGCGAGCGGCGTGCGTCCGTGCGCGGTGAGCCACCACGTCTGCTCCGCCAGGACCGGCGCCTCCGCCGGCACGGCGGCGAGCGCGCGGCCGGCCGCGGCGAGCCGGCGCTCGCCCGCCGCCACCTCGTCCCGCGCCAGGCGGTGGGCGCGCTCGCAGGTGAGCGCCACGGCCAGGGCCGCGTGGATGGCGAGGGCCCAGCCGGCCCAGCGCGCGCGCCGGCCGCCGTCGGCGCCGAGGTTGGCGAGCGCGGCCGTGGCCAGCACCGTCGCCGCGGCCAGCAGCTCCAGGAGGTAGTTGAAGGCGGAGCCGATGCGGCCGAGCGACGCCGTCCAGGGCAGGCCGCAGAGGAAGACCGCGGCCCACGGCCCGAGGACGGCGCGCGCCGCGCCGGGCAGGCGGCGCCAGCGCAGCAGGAGGAGCCCCGCGAGCCCGAGCGCGAGGAGCGACGGGGCCAGATACGTCGCCAGGTTGTTCCAGAGGGAGGGCGGGCGGAACGCGGCCGCCGAGTGCCGCACCAGCGCGTCCCACCGCCCGCGGGGCGCGAGCACGAGCGCCGCGGCCAGCGCCGTCCCGGCGGCGAGCGCGAGGCCGCGGCGCCGATCGGTCCACAGCGCCCAGCAGGTGACGCCCACCGGGTAGACGACGAAGCTGTGCTTGGTGGCGATGGAGGCTCCGAAGCAGGCGGCGGCGAGGAACGGCCAGCCCCGGACGCGCAGCGAGGCGGCGGCGACGCCGGCGGTGCCGAGCGCGAAGGCGAGCGCGTCGGGGCGGCACGCGATCGCCCAGACGTCGGCGCGCAGCCCGTGCGCCGCGACCAGCGCGGCCAGGAAGCCCCACGCCCGCGCGCCGCCGGCCGCGGCCGCGCACCGTCCGAGCAGCGCCAGCGCCCCGAGGTAGGCGCCGAGCGAGACGAGGCGGCCGGTGACGAGGAGCAGCTCCCGCGACGGCGCCAGCCGGGCGAGGAGCGCCAGGAACGCCGGCGGGTAGTTCGTGACGAGGAGCGGGAGCCCCACCGGGGCGCGGTAGAGATCGGCGCCCCGGCCCCAGAGCCAGGCCCAGGTGGCGGTGTCGCCCTCGACGTACTCGAACGGCGCGGGCGAGGGGAGCGCCCGCGCCCAGAAGGCGACCACGGCGGCGAGCCCGAGCGCGGCGATGGCGAGGGCCGGCGCGCCCGCGCGCCACGGCAGGCCGGGCGCGCCCGGGGGGACCGCGGCCCGCGGCCCGGCGACCGCGGCCCCTGGCTGCGGCGTCGTCACCGCAGCGTCAGGACGAACCCGCCGAAGTCGGCGGCGCTGGCGCTGTGCGTCTGGTCGCCGTCGCTCATGATGCCGATGCCCATGAAGTCCGGGGGGTCCGTGCTGCGGCCCTTGTCGAAGTGGCGGCGGAACTCGGCCTGCGGGTCCACCTCCACCGTGCGCCACTCGCCGACGGGCCCGCCGCTCTCGACCACGATCGTGTCCTGCGAGCGGAGCAGGTTGCGCCGCTTGTCGCAGGTGGCGCCGCGCGGCCCGACGCTGCTCCACACGTACTTGAGGCCGTACCAGTTCCAGCCGCGCTTGAAGGTGAGGTAGACGACGGCCGCCGAGTCGTTCTTGCCCGACTGGCACTCGTTGCCGCCCTGCGGCAGCGTCAGCGCGCGCCAGCGCCAGCGCACGCGCACCACGTCCTTGCGCAGCTTCTCCGGGATGGGCCAGGCCAGCGTGGTGGTCTCGAACTTCGCCTCGTAGGCGCTCCGGATGTAGTCGCCCTCGGGATCGGCGACGACCGTGTAGTAGTTCACCGGGCCCGAGTCGTCGCGCACCACCTCGAAAGCGCGCGGGTCGATCCGCACCAGCTTCTCCTCGGCCACCGCTGGCGCGCCGGCCGTCGCGGCGTCCGGTGCGCCGCCGTCCGTTGCGCCGCCGTCGGGGGCCCGCGGCTCGTCCGCGGCGGGCGCCGCGGAGGCGACCGCCAGGGCGAGGAGGGCGAGCGCCGCGTTCCGCGCCGCGCTCACGCCGTGAGCCTCGCGCGCTCGGTCCGCGGCGGCCGGCCGCGCAGCAGCGCCAGCGCCGGGATGAACACCATGGCCGCGGCCAGCGTGGTGATCTCGCCCACGTTCGCGTACCAGCCGAACGAGCGGAGCGCCTTGTTGAGGGAGAAGAGCATGGAGCTGTACCCGACGAGCGACGTCCAGGAGCAGAGCATGACCGCCGGTCCCACCTCGCGCAGCGACCCGAGGACGTCGCCGCGCAGCGCCGCCCGGTCGGCGACGTTGGCGGCGTAGTCGACCGCGATGCCGAAGGTGATGGGGAAGACGATGAAGTTGAACACGTTCACCTTGAGTCCGATGAGCGTCGCGGCGCCGGCCATGAGCATGGTGCCCACCACCAGCGAGAGGAGGACCTGGCTCGCCGGCCCCCAGCGCCGGAAGAAGAGGAGCACGAGCAGGCACACGCCCACGAAGGAGACGAGCGAGGTGATGGGTCCCTCGCGCTGCACGTTGGCGAGGAGGTCGGCGAAGATGAGGTTCTCGCCCACCGCGTCCCACGTCCGCCCGTCCACCGGGACGCCGCGCGTCAGGCTGGCGAAGGCGAACATGTTCGGCGCCAGCTCCAGCTTGGCGTCCCCCGAGGCGCGCACGAACGCGATCCGGCCGATGGTGCCGTCGCGCTCCCGGAAGCGGTCGAGGAGCGAGGGCGGCGCCTCGGCCACGGTCATGGGCCGCTGCCGCGCCAGGTCGTCGCGGATGCCGCGCGCGCGGCCCGCCTCGGCCGCCGGCAGGCTCTCCAGCACCGCGTCGGAGAGCGCCGCGCGGATGCGGCCGAGCACGGCCAGCTTCTCCGGCTGGTGGAAGGGCACGACGCTGGAGAGCGTCTCGCAGCCGTCGATGAGCCACTCCTGCTTGCGCTCACGGGCGCGCGCGTTCACCACCGCGCAGTAGGACTCGGTCGCCTCCTCGGAGGGGAGGAGCGCGATGGCGCCGGCGTTGGAGCGCCCCGTCGCGGCGTTGGCCCGCTCGCTGTCGCGGCGCCACGTCGGGTCGCCCCGGACGTCGTTGGCCAGGTTCTCGAGGTTCGTCTCCTCGACGTAGGGCAGCCGCGCCACGAAGAAGGCGGTCGCGGCCACGGTGGCGACCGCGAACCCGGCGACGAGCCAGCCCGGCCGCCGGAACGGCAGCTCCCAGGCCGCGGCGAGCCCGGTCGGTCGGCCCGCGCCCTTGCGCCGGCGGTCGCGCCAGGGCTTCATCCGCTCCATCACCTTCATGAGCGCCGGGACGAGCGCGAACGTCATCGCCCAGGAGAGCACCATCCCGATCCCGCCGATGATGCCGAAGTGGCGGAACCCGCGGTTCGCCGCGAAGACCAGGGTGCCGAAGGAGACGCTGGTGCCGAGCGCGGCGAGCAGCGTGGCGCGCCAGGCGTCGCCCGCGGCCTCGATGCAGGCCGGGTCGAGCGCCTTGCCCTCGCGCCGCAGCTGGTTGAGGCGCGCCAGGTAGATGAGCCCGTAGTTGATGCCGTTCCCGACCACGATCGAGCCGAGGAACGCGGTCTGGGTGTTGAGGTAGCCGATGGTGAGCCAGGTGACGCCGAAGGTGACGGCGACCGCCGCCAGGATGGGGACGGCCAGCGCCGTCACCGAGCGCAGGTCGCGGTAGAAGAGCCAGAGCGAGGCGAGGACGATGCTCACCACCATGAGGAACGTCGACCCGACGTCCTTGATGATCGACTGGTACTCGACGAGGAACGCCGGGAACGTCCCGCCGTAGCCGACGTGCAGCCGGTGCGCGTCGAGCTCGGGCCGGTGCCGCTCCGCCACCGCCGCCATCCTGGCGAGCAGCTGCCGCGTCTCGTCCACGCCCAGGCTCGTGCCGGTGGGCCGGACCACGATGGTCACCGAGCGCCCGTTCGGGTGGACGAGGTAGCCGTCGCGGTAGCGCTCGAAGCGCTTCGCCACCTCCTCGCGCGGCGATGGCCGGGACGGGTCGAGGAGCTTTCCCAGCTCGCCCTCGTGCAGCGCGGCCGGGTCGGCGCCACCGTCCTCGTCGTCGAGCCCGAGGTCGAGCATGCGGCTCTTCGCCTTCTTCTTGGCGTCGGCGAGCGCGCGCTCCGCCTTCTCCAGATCCTCGAGCGGCACGAACATGGGCCAGTGATCGGCGTACCAGGCGACGATCGGCTTCAGGTTCCACTCGACGGCGCGGATGACGTCCGGGCCGAGCGCCAGGTACTCCTTCGCCAGCGTCTGGGCCATCTCCTCGGCGCGGGGCAGGTCGCGCTCGCCGTCGAGCGCCTCCACCATGACGAGGACGGTCCCGTCGCCGCCCACCCGCCGGATGAGCTCGTGCAGGAGCTGGACGCTCGGCACGTCGCGGGGGAGGAGCTCGGCGAAGCTCGAGCGCACCTCGAGGCGCGCGGCGAGGAGCGCGCCCGCCACCGTCAGCGCGAGGGCCGCGACGAGGAACTTGGCGGGGTGCCGGAGCGAGGACGCGGTGATGCGTTCGATCAAAGGAGGAGCCGTTCGTGTGCGCCGCTCGGGCGCGGCGCGCCCTTCCTACCACGCCCCGGCGGGAGAGGCAGCAGCGGGCCCGGCGGCGGGCTCGGCGGCGCTAGAGGGTGATGACCTGGTCCACTTTGGCGCCGGAGAGCGCCTGGTAGAGGTCCGGGAAGCAGCCGATGGGAATGCCCTCGATCAGCCGATCGGCGATGCTGCGCTGGTAGCAGCACTGGTCGCAACCCATGAGCAGCATGCCGGATTTCCTCGAGATCTGGGCGAGCCGCTCGCCCGTCGGGTTGCCGCGCACCAGCAGGTAGTTGTTGTCCACGAAGAAGAACATCCCCACGACGTTCGCGCCGTGCCGCCCCTCCTCGAGCTGCGGGACGATCATCTTCTCCAGGATGAAGGAGGCGCTGGGCGTCGAGAACACGTAGGCGACGTTCATGCATTCACTCCGGGTACGGCGGGTGGGTGCGGGTGGGCAGCGGCCGCGGCGAGCGCCCGCGCCACGAGGTCGGCGCGGTCGAGGTGGACGGGGTGGACGCCGCGCACCGCGGCCCGCAGGCGCCCGGGGCCCAGCCCGGCCGGCGGCTCGCCCGCCTCGAGCAGCGCGCAGGCCGCCTCGGCGTAGGCGAGGAGCGCGGCGCAGGTGCTGGCGCGATAGCGGGCGCGCACCACCGCCTCGCCCTCGCCCAGCCACAGCCCGAGGCGGACGACGAGGCGGGCCCCGGAGCGGGCCTCTCCCGTGCGCGCGGCGCCGTCGAGCGGGGCGGAGAAGCGGAGATCCGCGAGGTGGTCGGCGACGGTGCGGGGGAGCACCGTGCGTCTCTAGCCAGGGCCGGGCCGGCACGCCAGCGGGTGAGGCGCCCGCGGCGCGGGGCGCCGCCTCCGCTCAGGCGTCCACGGTCCCCCGCATCTGCCGCAGCAGCGACGCCGACCGGCGGTCGCCCATCGCCTCGAAGGCGCGGGCGGCGAAGTCGAGCGCCCCGGCGGCGCCGTCGCGGAAGGCGGTCGCGTACGGCGCGCGCAGCCGCTCCACCTCCGCCGTGAGCTCGCGGACCGCCGCGCCCAGGTCGGCGCAGCGGGGGCAGCCGAGCTCCGGCGCCCCGCCGAGCGGCGCGCGCGCCGCGTCCGCGAGGTGCCGCCACCGCTCCAGCCTCCGTACGTGGATCGCCATCTCGGCTCTCCTTCGGCTCCCCGCCCTTCGCTCGGCGTCAACTGCCCGGAGGCAGGAACGTGCTCGGCGGCGGCTCGAGGATGAGCAGCGTCGCCATCAGGATGACGAGGGCCTGGCCCCCGCCGATGATCACGAGGACGCCGAGCGCGCCGGGGGCGCGGACGGCGGTGGCGAAGGCGAGGAGCGCCAGGCCCACCACCGCCGCGCACGCCGCGGCGGTGACGCCGAGGCAGCGCACCTTCCTGTCCGTGAAACGCTTCAGCGCCCGCGCCACCGTTCCGCCGTAGGCGAGGCCGGCGCCGGCGCCACCCAGCGCCCTCCACGCCGTCTGCGCGCGCACCCCCTCCGCCGAGGCGCCCGCCAGCGCCCCGACGAGGATCAGGGCGCCGCCGATGGCGACGAGCACCACCGGCTTCACGTGCTCGCCGAGCCAGCCCTCGAGCGGCACGAACAGCGTCTCGAAGACGATGAAGGCGGCGAAGGCGTTCTCGGCCGCCGCCAGCGATTTCCCCAGGTCGGCCGTGGGTGGGGCTCGCAGCAGCGGCCACACGCAGAGGAGGCCGGCTGCGGCGAGCATGCCGGCGACGGCGGCGACGAGCTGCACCCAGCGGTTCATCGGGCGACCCGGCGGCGGGGCCCCGGCGCGGGGCCCCGCCCCTCTATGACTCAGGGTTCTGGCGCGCGCTCGCCCCGGCAGGGATGGCCCCCGTCCCCCCGACAGCGGCCGTGCCGTCGACCCGCCGGATGGTCCGCTCGGCGAGCGGCTTCAGCCAGAGGAGCGCCAGGAGCGCCGCGACGAGGTCGCAGATGATCATGGCCCAGAACACCGGCACCCACGAGCCGGTCTTCACCGAGGCGAGCGCCGCCACCGGCCCGGCGAAGATCGACGCCAGCCCCTTGGCCGTGTAGACGATCCCGTAGTTGGTCGTCGCCCACCTCTTCCCGAAGAGGTCGCCGGTGATGGCGGGGAAGAGCGAGAAGATCTCGCCCCAGGCGAAGAAGCAGAGGCCGGACAGCGCCACGAACCAGACCGGATGGTGGACGAGCTGCAGCAGGCCGAAGACGGCCAGCGCCTCCAGCGTGAACGCGATGAACATCGTGTTCTCGCGGCCGATGTGGTCGGAGACCCAGCCCCAGAACGGCCGCGTGAAGCCGTTGAGCACGCGGTCCACCTCGATGGCCAGCACCACCGCCGACATGCCGAAGGCGAGCGTGACCTTGTCGACCTTGTAGAAGGTGGCGATGGGGACGAGCTGGGCGGTGACGACCAGGCCGCCGAAGGCGAGCATGGTCAGCATGAGGTAGATGAGCCAGAAGGAGCCGGTGCGGACCATCTGCAGCGGCGTCACGTCGCGGTGCGCGTGGTGGACGTGCGCCGTGAGCTTCGCCTCCTTCTCCTTCCAGCCCTCGGGCGCCCAGCCCTCGGGCGGCTTCACGATGAGGAGTGCCGCCACCATCACCACCAGCCCCTGGATGAAGCCCCAGGTGACGAGCGTCTTCGCGTAGCCGGAGGACTGGATCATCTTCGAGATGGGCAGCACGGTGAGCGCCGTGCCCACGCCGTAGGCGCCGGCGGTGAGGCCGACGCACAGGCCGCGGCGGTCCGGGAACCACTTCATGGCGTTGCCGATGGTGGCGCCGTAGACGACGCCGGCGCCGACGCCGCCGAGCGTGTACCAGGCGATGAGCTGGCGGACGGTGGTGGCGTTCCCGGCCATGATCCAGCCGAGCCCGACCAGGATGCCGCCGAACGCCATGAGGATGCGCGGGCCGATCTTGTCGACGAGGTAGCCCTCGAACGGCACGAGCCAGGTCTCGGCCAGGATGAAGGCGGCGAACGCCACCTGGATGGCGGGCAGCGATGCGCCCAGCGATGCGCTGAGCGGCTTCGTGAAGAGGGTCCAGGCGTACTGGAGGTTCGCGATGGCCATCATCGCGACGACGCCGGCGACCAGCTGGACCCATCGGTTGACGACGCGGGGCTCACCGACCGTGGACCGGTGGTGGCGGTGGAAGGATGGGAAGTGAAGCGTCCTGACGTTCACGGCGGCACCTCCTACGAGCTCGCGGACTGCGGTGCCACCCCCTCCGCGGACGCCCGGTTGAGCGAGGCCGGGCGCCCGGCCGTACACGGGGCTACGTCGCTGCGTGCTGTTCCTCGAGGTCCTTCTTGAACGGGATGACGCCGGGGACCAGCCAGCGCTCCCACATCTCGTCGATCTTCGACTGGAAGTAGGCGAAGTCCTCCTCCGTCATGTGCGCGAAGCGGCCCTGGCGGAGCAGGTAGTCCTTGACCGGGCGGCGCTTGGTGCGCCCGTCGGCGATGTCCCGGGTCTTGCCCACGAGCTTGAGGACGCCGTCCTCCACCTCGTAGAGCGGCCAGACGCCGGTCAGCACCGCCAGCTCGCCCAGCTCGTGCGACTGCATGGGGTCGTAGTCCCAGCCCTTGGGGCAGGGGTCGAGCGAGTGGATGAAGGTGGGGCCGCCGATGGAGAGCGCCTTGCGCACGGTGTTCATGGCGTGGACCGGGTAGGACATGTCCACGGTCGCCACGTAGCGGCAGGTGGGGTGTCCGGCCGCGATCATGCCGGCCATGTTCTTCTTCCACCGGTGGTGCATGATGCGCCGCACCTTCCCCGGCGGGCTGAAGGTGGTGTGCGCGCCGTACGGCGTCGATCCCGACAGCTGGATGTCGGTGTTGGCGTACGACTCGTTGTCGTACATGAGGATGAGCAGGTTGTAGTCGGGGTGGGTGAGCGTGGCGGAGATGGCGGAGAGCCCCATGTCGGCGCCGCCGCCGTCGCCGCAGAAGGCGATGACGTTGATGGGCTCCTGCTTCATCTTGCCCTTGCGCATGAGGGCCTTCAGGCCCGCGGCCGCGCCCAGCGCCGCCGAGCCGCTCGAGCCGAGCTGGGTGTGCATCCAGGGCACCACCCACGACGTGCTGTAGTAGGTGGTGTTGGCGACGTACATGCAGCCGGTCGAGCCGAGGATGACCGTCCGCGGCCCGGCGGCCTTCGCCATCATCTTCATGACCAGGGCCGACTCGCAGCCCTGGCAGGTGCGGTGACCCGAGGTGAAGTACTCCTCGAGCGGCAGCTTCTTCACGCCCTTGAACGGGTCGAGCTTCTGCGGGACGTTCAGGTTGACGAGCTCGTGCGACGGGGTGGCCATGGCGTGCTCCTCCGGTCTCTCGGTCCGGGGCGCTACTCGCGCAGCCCGATCCACTGGGTAGGGGGCTGCGGCTTGCCGGCCGCGGCCTGGTAGACGCTCTCCGTCATCTTCCTCACGTCGGGCACCGTGACCTCGCGCCCGCCCAGCCCGGCGATGAAGGCCACCACCTCCGGGCGCTTGGGCGCCGGGTAGAGGGCGGTGCGGACCTCGGTGGCGAGGACGCCGCCGCTGTAGGGCGAGCCGAAGGAGAAGTCGCGGTCGATGACGCCGACCGCGGGGAAGCGGCTGAGGGAGCGCGCCAGGTCCTCGGCCGGGAAGGGCCGGAACCAGCGCAGCCGCACGAAGCCGACCTTCTTGCCCTCCTTGCGCATTGCGCGGATGGCGACCCGCACCGGGTTCGAGAGCGTGCCCATCCCCACCAGCACCACCTCGGCGTCGTCGGTCTCGTACTCCTCGAAGAAGGGGTTGCCGTAGCGGCGGCCGAAGATGCGCTCGAAGTCGGCGTACGCCTCGCGGATGACGCCAGGCGAGCGCTCCATGGCGGCGGCGCCCTGGCGCCGGATCTCCATGAGCCAGTCCTCGTTCGCCTGCGGCGCGACGGTGATGGGGTTGTCGGGGTGGAGGAGGAGGTCCTTGCGGTCGTACGGCGGCAGGAAGGCCTTCACCTTCTCCGGCGAGGGCACGCGCACCATCGCCTGCGAGTGGGTGAGGAAGGCGCCGTCGCAGCTGATGGCGCAGGGCAGGAAGATGCGCCGGTCCTCCGCCACGCGGTAGGCGATGAGCGCGGTGTCGAGCGCCTCCTGCGCGTTGTCGACCCAGACGAGCTGCCAGCCCAGGTCCCGCACCGCCAGCGCGTCGTTGTGCTCCACGCCGAACGCGCCCGGGTCGTCGAGCGCGCGGTTGCCCACCATCGCCACCATGGGGATGCGCAGCGCCGGCGTCACCGTCAGCGCCTCGAAGGCGTACATCCAGCCCACGCCCGACGAGCCGCAGAAGACGCGGGCGCCCACCGCCGAGGCGTGCTTCACGATCTCGAACTGCGAGTGCTCGCTCTCGGCCACGATGTACTCGCAGTCGAGCTCGCCGTTGGCGACGAGCTTGGCGACGTACTGCATGACCGTGTCGTAGGGGCGGATGGGGTAGGCGGTGATGACGTCGACGTCGGCGAGCTTGCAGGCGACCGCGATCGCCTCGCTCCCGGTGATGAGCTGCGTCTCCTCGCTCGCGGGGTGCTGCGCGCGCTCCATCTGTTCGGCGGTCGTTGCCATGGCGTGTCTCCTCGCGCTCGAGGGCTAGGGGTGGCTGGCGGAGGCCAGCTCACCCGGGACCTGCGCCTCGTACTGGCCGCGGTAGCGGAAGCCGTGGGAACGATCGGGGCGGGCCTCGATCTTCTCGCTCACCCACTGCGCGTAGCCGTCGCCGTCCTTGCGCCACATCTCCCACTGGCTGGCGTTGTCGTGGAAGGCCGTCTCGTTCACCATGGTGATGCAGCGCTCCTCGGGGCAGACCGCCTCGCACACGCCGCAGCCGCAGCACGCCTCCATGTTCGCGTCGTACATGCCGTCCGGCATGACGTCGAAGCAGGAGTCGGGGCACTGCAGCCAGCAGAGCGTGCACTTGATGCACTTCGAGAAGTCCACCACCGGCCGCATGGTGCGCGTCGTGTACTTCTTGAAGGTCGGGTTCCGCGCCGGGCGGTAGCCGCCCACCTGGCCGCTGGCCGCCTCGGTGACCGCCTCTCCCTTGGGGATGCAGGGGATGGCGATGCCGTCGCGCATCTCGGTCCACTTGGGGAAGTCGAAGCGGAAGGGCGTCTCGGTGTTGCCCTCGGTGGGCGCGACGGTCACGGTCGAGGCGCGCTCGAAGGCGCGCAGGGCCGAGGTGGCCTTGACCGGATCCTTCCACTCCGTGGCGATGACCTCCTGCAGCGAGACGAGGCTGAAGATCTGCGGCGCCAGCTTCGCCATCGTCCCCAGCACCCGCACGTCGCTGTGGTCGTCCTTGTAGACCCACAGGCCGGAGAAGCTGGGCGTCGCCTTGACGATGGAGAGCCGGTACGGGTGCTCCTTGCGGTGCATCATCGAGACGAGCGCCTCCGGCTCCTGGCGCGAGGTGACGATGAGGACGCCGTCCGGCTTGAGCAGGCGGTTGATGGGCTGCAGCCCGTACCACGCCCACGACTCGACGCCCTTGCAGAGCGTGTCGTCCACCGAGATGGTCACGTCCACCTGCTTCGGCTCGTACTGGGCCATGCCCTCCTCGAGCGTGACCTCGTCGCTGGCGACGATGGCGAAGCTCTTGGCCGGGATGCCGTTGCGCTCCGGGCTGTCGCCGTAGCGGCCGAACGAGATGCCCGGCTTGCCCTCGAGGTGCGCGGCCAGGACGATGGCGCGGCTCAGGTTCTTCGCCAGCGTCTTCTGGAAGATGCCCCGGTAGACGATCTCCACTGCGTACAGCTGGCCCATGGACGCCTCCGTTTTCGAGGGGCGGCGGCTCGCCGCGGCGATGCCGGCCCACTGCAGGTCACAGCTCCTTCAGCACGATCGCCGAGATCTCCTCGAGGTGCTTCCGCACGGCGCGCTCCGCCGCGACCGGGTCGTGGGCCTTGATGGCCTCGAGCACGCGCCGGTGGCCGGCGAGCGAGCGCTCCAGGCGGCCCGCCACCTGGAGCGAGCGCGCCCGCGTCTCGCGCAGGAGGTCCATGAGCAGGTCGAGCAGCTTCAGGACGACGCTGTTCTGGGCCGCCAGCGCGATGGTGTAGTGGAACTGCGCGTCCTCCTCGACCGTCGACTCGCCGCGCTGTGCCTTCTCGCGCTGGCGGCGGAGGACGTCCTCCAGCGCCTCGATCTGCTCGCGGGTGGCGTGCCGCGCGGCGCGGGCGGCCAGCGCCGGCTCCAGCATCTTGCGGACGTCGAGCAGCTCGCCCACGAGCTTGCGCTTGCGCACGAGCAGGAGCGCGATGGGGGCGACCAGCGTCTCGGCCGAGACGTCCGCCACCACGTTGCCCTCGCCGTGCCGCGTCACGACCAGCCCGGTGAGCTCGAGCACGCGCAGGGCGTCCCGGACGGAGTTGCGGCTCACGCCGAACCGCTCCGCCAGCTGGCGCTCGGGCGGGAGGAGGTCGCCCGGCTGCAGCGCGCCGTCGCCGATGAGCTTGCGGATCTGGCCGGCGACGTCCTCGAAGAGCCGCTTCCGGCGCACCGCGGTGATGGCCAGCTCGGCGCTGTCGGAGCCGTTCTCCATGCGGGCCCTCTGGTTCAGTGGTTGAACCACTGCACCTGTGGGTATGCGCGCACTCCGGCGAAAGCCCTCGTTGGGCCATGCCACGCCCGGGACGCGGCGGGCGAGCGAGGGGGCGCGGGGTGCGCCGGTGCCGCGGCGCATTACGCTCGCTGGATGGATGCCCACCGAGCGACCTCGATCTTCGACCTCCTCCGCGTCGGCGCCGCGGACGCGCCCGCGCTCGGCGCACCCGACGGCGTGCCGCCGCTCTCGTACGCGGGCCTCTCCGCGCTGGCGGAGCGGACGGTCGAGCAGCTCAACGCGCTCGGCATCGGCCGCGGCGACCGCGTCGCCACGGTGCTCGGCAACGGGCCCGAGGCCGCGGCCGCGTTCCTGTGCGTGGCCGCGGGCGCGACGGCCGCGCCGCTCAATCCGGCCTACCGCGCCGACGAGTTCCGGTTCTACCTCGAGGACCTGCGGGCGCGGGCGCTGGTGGTGGAGGCGGGGGTCGATTCGCCGGCGCGCGCGGTGGCGAACGAGCTGTCGGTGCCGGTGATCGAGCTGCACC